>NZ_JAAXKZ010000060.1 GCF_012911875.1 Pseudonocardia bannensis
GTACACCACCCGATCCAAGCGGATCGGCAGGGTCCGACGGGGGCCGCCAGCGGGCCTGTTGACCGAACCCTCAGGGCCCGTTCTGTCCGGCTGTCTCGCTGACAGGAACTAAGTTACGCGCCGACTCCGGTGAGCGTCAAATCGACCCCCTGTCAAGGCTTTGACCAGCGCAAACAACCGAATTTCGGGTTACCGGGAGATGTCGCGCCGGTCGCCCTACACGACGAGCGGTCGCATCGAATCGCCCTCTCCCGGGACCGATATGTCCACCACGGACAGGGAATGAACTGCGGAAACGCGCCGACTGCACGGAGCGGGCACGCCCGTCACCTCGCCGGCTCCTTGTCACCCGTCGTTCGAGGTGGTCCCGGTAACACTTTTGGGGTTCTCGTCGTGCGCGATGGACGTACCGGATCCCGTCGCCAAGCGGTGCAGCATGGCGTTGTAGGCGTTCAGCTCCGCATCGCCGTCGGTGTCAGCTCGGCGATCATCGCGTCTGGCCGACCGCTCGTCGAGGCGCGCCCACTGAACGAGCAGCACGATGACCACGAGGAGCAACGGAACCTCCCCGGATGCCCACGTCAGGCTGCCCCCGAGCTGTTGATCGCGTAGCGGGTCAGGCACCCAGGGCAAGGCCAGCGAGCGGTAGAACTCGCCACCGATGACCGTGTTGGCGCTCATCAGAGCCACACCGAAGAAGGCGTGGAAGGGCACCGAGGCGAAGACGATCCCGAGCCGGGCGACGGATGGAAGCCGTCGCGGTGCGGGGTCGACTCCGACCAGCGGCCAGAAGAAGAGCGCGCCCACGAGCAAGAAGTGCGCGTTCATGGCCACGTGGGCCCAGTGCTGCGTCAGCGCCGTGGCGAACAGGTCCGAGAAGTAGAGCGCGTAGTAGCTGCCCACGAACAGCGGCAATGCCACCAGCGGGTGGGTCAGCCATCGCGACACCGGGGAGTGCACCGCCGCCAGGAGCCACTCCCGTGGACCTGGCGGCCGGGTCCGCCCGGCGGGCGGGAGGGCCCGCAGCGCGAGCGTCACCGGAGCCCCGAGCACGAGCAGGATCGGGACGAGCATCGACAGCATCATGTGTTCGGCCATGTGCACGCTGAACATCGCCGGCGAGTACCGCCCGATACCCGAGCTCGTCGCGATCAGGAGCCCGGCGCACCCGCTCAACCAGGCCACGGTCCGTCCCTGCGACCAGGAGTCGCCGCGACGGCGCAGCCGGTGCACCCCGGCCAGGTAGACGACAGCGGCGACGATCGCCAGTGACCCGTAGACGAGGTCGAATCGCCAGTCGAGGGCGAGCCGCGCGAGCGTCGGCGGGCCGCCCAGCTCGTAACCGATGAGAGCCTCGGTGATCGAGGGTGCCGGGGCTCCGGTCTCCGGCGGGGCACTGCGGCCCAGTGCGACGGCCAGCCCGATGGTGCCGAGCATGAGCAGTACCTCGACTCCGCCGAGACGCAGGAGGGCCGAGGTCTCACCACGTGCGGCGGCATTGACCGATCGACGGCGGTGCACCGCACCGAGGACTCCCAGCGCGAGCAGGGCCGCGATCTTGCCCAGAACCAGCCGGCCGTAGGAGCTCCCTACGAGGGCGCCGAAGGGCACGCGGATCAGCGCGTTGGTCACGCCCGTGAGCGCGAGCACGACCCAGCACACAAGGGCCAGGCGAGAGAAGCGGGGAACTGCGGTCGACAGAGCCGCATTCCGGTCCGCTCCCCGAGTCCCGCCTGCGGCGAGCCCGATCACGGCGACGAGGCCGCCCACCCACAGGGAGGCGGCGAGTACGTGCAGCACCAGGCTGTCGGTGGCCACGTCGTGCGCGCCCCCACCCGCGGAGTGTCCGGTGAGCGCCACCGGTAGCGGACCGGCGACGGCGAGACCGAAGACCACGACGGCCCAGCCCCAGCTGAGCACCATCCGCGTCCCGACGAGCACCAGCAGCGCGACCAGCGCCGTCAGTGTCCAGGCCGTGGCGGCGGAGAGCCTGGGGATCAGATCGATCAGCAGGCCGGCGTCGAGCACGTCCCCGACCGGTCGGCCGAGTGCATCCGCCACGCTCAGCGGTATCAGCAGCAACGCCGTCGCCGCCCACACAGCCGACGCGTACGAGCCGACGCGGACCGCCCGGTACCCGGCGACGTCGAGATAACCGCTGCGCTGGGGCGCGACGAGGAAGGCGGCGAGCAGCAACGACCCGATGGTGAGGACCATGCTCACCTCGGCCAGCGCGCGGACGGCGGGTAGCCCCAGCGTGGTGAGCCGCCCGGGATCGGGCAGCCCGAGCGCGATGGCCGGGCGGGCGCCGGACAGTGCGGTCAGCCCAGCAGCGACCAGCACCGCGATGGCAGATCCGAGTCCGACCAGACCAGCGATTCCGGCCGGTGGTCGTGCCTCGGCCGGTCGCGCGGCCGGTTCGACGGTCGACTGCGACATGCAACCCAGGCTAAGCCCGTCGCCCCGCAATACGGCGGCTGACCACCGGCGCAACGTCATACCCCACTGCGACACTGCTCACGTGCGGAGACATGTCGGCCGTCCGGCGGCGGTCCGGCGACTGCTCTCGACCGCTGTCGACCGGCGGGGTCGGTCGCCGCTGCCCTGGCTGACCGCCCCCCTCGTCGGGACGCAGCGGGTCCTCGACCTGCACAGTGGCATGGGGCACCTCGCCGACGAGTTCGTCACCGGGCGATGGCTGGTGCAGGACGGGACCCCGGCCTCAGGCGTCACCCTGTGCGGCAGCCCGGCGGCGCTGCCGCTGCGCGCCGATGCCGTCGATGCCGTGTGCCTGGTCCTCGTGCTCCCCCTGCTCGACCGGTTGGACGCCGTGTTCGCCGAAATCCGGCGGGTCCTCCGCCCTGGCGGAACCCTGGTGACGCTGGTCCCCTCGGCGACGGTCCGGTCGCCGGCGGAGTTCCGCGCGGCCCGGCTGACCAAGCCGGTGTCGCGCCACGGCTGGCCCAACCGGTCAGGACTCGACCACGCAGGCTGGCTGCTCGCAGCCGCCGACTTCGCGGTGGCAGGCGACGATCGGGTTGTGTTTCACCTCCCCCTGCCCGACGCGGCGAGTGCCCAGCAGGCGGTGGACGATCTGCACGCCGCAGGGGTCTGGCCGCCCACATCGAGTGCCGAGGCACGCCGTGACGTCGCGTCCCGGCTGGAGCGCAGGACCGGGCCAGGTCAGACGCTGCCGATCCCGTTACGCCGGTTGGTCGCCCGCCGGTGAGCGGTGGGGGTCCCGCCACGGGTACTCGGCGCCGGGAACGACCCTGAGCGCCGGTCAGTCCGGCTGTGGAACCGGCGCCGCGGCCCCGACGAGGACCCTGGGCTGCTCCGGAACCGGGCCGTCGATGACGTCGGCCACCACGCAGGTGATGTTGTCGGGCCCGCCGCCCTCGTTCGCCAGCGCGATCAGTCGGGCCACGACGACCTCGGGGTCCGGGTCGCCGGCGAGCACCTCACGCACGGCAGCGTCGGGCAGGACCGCGGTCACGCCGTCGGAGCACAGCAGATACCGGTCCCCGGCCAACGCCTCACGTACCCACAGGTCGGGTTCCGGGTCGTGGCCGGCCTGCAGCGCCCGGAGCAGCACGGAGCGGCGCGGATGCGTCGCGGCCTCCGCAGGCGTGATCCGCCCCTCGTCGACGAGCGCCTGGACCACGGTGTGGTCCTTGGTGATCTGCTCCAGGACCCCGTCGCGCAGGAGATAGATCCGGGAGTCGCCGAGGTGGAGCACCCCGAGCCGGGTGCCGTCGAACAGCAGGGCGATCGCCGTCGTGCCCATTCCTCGCAGATCCGACTCGCGGTCGGCCCGCTCGTCGAGACGCCGGGCCGCTTCGGCGAGGCCCTCGGCCAACACAGCGGGCAGATCGACGTCGTGGAGGTCGGCGGGCAACCGGTCGTCCAGGTCCGCCAGCGCGGCGATCGTCAGCGCGCTGGCCACCTCGCCGTGGGCATGTCCACCCATGCCGTCGGCGATCGCGAGGAGCCGGTCACTGATGGCGCCCGCATCCTGATTCGCCGCGCGACGCCGACCCACGTCCGATCCGATGGCGGACCGCAGACCTAGAGGCATGGGCGAAGTATGGCCATTGTGTAATCACTTCACAAGCGCTAAGCCCGTGAATTACTGTTCCAGCCGTGGGCCGGGAATCCACGGTGAACGCGGGAGACATCGCGCGGCTCGGCGGAGTCGGCCGGGCCGCCGTGAGCAATTGGCGTCGGCGCCATCCGGATTTCCCGCAGCCGGTCGGGGGGACCGCGTCCAGCCCGCTGTTCTCCCTCGACGAGATCGAACGTTGGTTACGCCGCAACGGCAAGCCCTACGAGGTCTCGGTCGCGGACCGCGTCTGGCAACGCTTGCGGGCGGAGGGCGGAGATCTGGGACTCGGGCACGTCGTCGCCCGGGCGGGGGCCTTGCTGGTACGGCTGCGCGACGGTCGCGACGACACCGCGGTCCCGCTGCTCCCGGGCGTGGACGAGCGTGCCGACCCCGACTTCGTCGAATTGCTCGATGAGCTCGCCGCCCGGCACGGCCACGCCGCCGCCTTCGAGATTCTCCACGAGCGGTACCTCGAGGCACACTCCCGGAGACTGTCGACGACTCCGTCCGACTTGACGACGCTCATGGCGAAGCTCGCAGGCGCACAGGTCGGCACTGCGCTGGACCCCGCGTGCGGTACCGGAGCCCTGCTCCTCGCGGTCGGGCCCGCTCGCGCGCTCGGCCAGGACGTCAACGCCTACGGTGCGTTGATCGCCGCTGCGCGATTGCGGCTGCGGAGCGTCGAGGCAACGGTCGTCGCCGGTGACTCGATGCGAGAGAACGGGTTCCGCGACGTCGACGCCGATGTCGTGGTCTGCGATCCACCCGTCGGCGACCGGACGTGGGGACGGACCGAGCTGACCGGGGACCCGCGGTGGGCCTACGGACTGCCCCCGCGCAGCGAGCCCGAACTGGCGTGGGTACAGCACTGCCTCGCGCAGGTCAGGCCAGGTGGCCGGGTCGTGATCCGCATGCCGGCCGTGGCGGCGAGCCGCAGGCCGGGGCGGCGGATCCGAGCGAACCTGGTGCGTGGTGGCGCCTTGCGCGCGGTTCTGAGCGTGACGCAGGACTTCGATCTCTGGCTGTTGCAGCGGCCCGAGCCCGGGGAGCGGCCGCCGTCGCGGGTTCTGCTGCGCCAGTGCGCGGGCGACCCGGAGGACGTCTGGCGCGATGTCGAAGCGGGCCGCGGGGTACGGATCGTCGACCTGCTCGACGACGAGGTGGATCTCAGCCCCGCCCGTCACGTGCGACGGCACGGCGAGGCCGACCCGGGGCGCGGGTATGCCGCGGCACTGCAGCAGTTCCGAGCTCGCACGGCCGTTCCGCCCGAACTGCGACGGCTCCCCGAGCGACGGCCCCTGCCGACGGCGACGCTCGGCGAGCTCGCCGAAGCCGGGCTGCTCCGCATCCGGCACGCGCCCGCACGCATGTCCGTCGACGGCGGTGACCTGGCCGTACTGACCGGTGACGACCTGCTTCGGGACGGCTCCCCTTCGGGGGGGACCACGCCGGGCGACGAGCTGATCGCGATCGAGCCGGGCGACGTCGTCGCCTCTCCGATGGGCCGGGCGAGGGTGGTCCATACCGCTGCGGTGCTCGGTCCCGGGCTGAGTTCGTACCGCGTCGATCCGGAGCAGCTCGACGCGGAGTTCCTCGCCGGCGTCCTGCGATCGGTCGACCCGGGAACACGCGGGTCGAGGCGGCTCGAGCTGCGCCGCACCCGAGTCCCGAGGTTGCCGCTGGACGAGCAGCGGACGTACGGCCGGGCCTTCCGCGAACTGCTCGACCTGACCGACGCGGTGCGCGAGGCGGCGGAACACTGCGAGACCCTGGTCCGGCTGGGGTTGACCGGGTTGGTGGACGGCTGGCTCGGGCCGGAGTGAGCGATTCGCAGTTGGTTCGCCGGGTCGCCGTCTCAGTCCTCGCGGTCCGCGGATCGATGGGACACGGCCGTCCTTGGGGCGCTCGCAGGCACGGCCGGGGTGAGACCGTGTCCTCACGCGCCCGCTACGCTTCCGCCAGGTGGTTCAGGTGGACCGCCACGTACGACCCGCCCTCGTAGCTCAGCTGGATAGAGCAAGAGCCTTCTAATCTCTAGGTCGCAGGTTCGAATCCTGCCGGGGGCACACATCCGCTGGTCACAGCGTTGACCAGCGATCATGCTCAAGATCGAACTACCTCAAACCTACCTTTTATCGCGGAGCGAAACCGTCGAGCGCAGCGCCGGCGGCGGCACCCGAGATGCGACGTGTCATGTACACGTCCTGGGTCATCGAGACGCGCTCGTGCCCCAGGTAGTCAGCGATCTCACGGGCCGAGAGACCGGCGGCATCGAGCCGCGTCGCGACGAGGTGACGGAAGGCATGCGGGTGCAGGCCCTTCCACTCGGTAGCCGCAAGGACCTGGCGCAGCTGCTTCCGAGTGTTGTCGGGGTCGCGGAGAGTGCCCGCCGTGGACGGGAACACCCACGGCCCGTGCGAGTCCGCATGGCGCTTACGCAGCAGATCCATCACCCAGGCCGGTGGTGTGATCGTCCGCATGCTCGCCCTGGACTTGGTGTGGGACTGGACGATCAATCCCGCCCCCGGCACCCGGATCACCGTCCCCTCGATCGCGATCGTGCCGGCCACGTCGTTGATGCGACGCCAGTCGAGGGCCAACAGCTCACCGATGCGACAGCCGAGCCCCGAGAGCACATCGACCAGGTCGACAAGGTCGTACTTCCGGGCGTCTTCGGAGCCGGCCAAGTAGTTGTGGAGACGACTCAAACCCTCCTCGGAGAGCGATACCTTCTCGCCCACCGGCTTCTTTCGAGCCGGGGTCAGCTCCCGCACAGGGTTCGCGTCGATCGCGTCGTGCCGGACGGCGAGGCCTACGATTCCCGCGAGGACCACCTTCGCGTGATGCGCCGATGAGCTGCCGCGTCGTTGCCGAATCTCCCGGATCGCCCGATCGACCGTGGAGACGCGGACCTCGCTCAGCCGCAGATCACCAAGAGCTGGCTCCACCAAGCGCCGCCAGGCATCTCGGTAAGTGATCTTCGTGCGAAGCGCCCGATCCGACTCATCCAGCTCCCGAAACCACAGATCCGCGACCACCCGCAGTCGGGTATCACCGGTGATTTCGCCGTCCAACACGATGCGGCTGCGGTCCCGCAACGCCGACTTCAGCGCATTCTCTGCTGCCGCCCGGGTCGGGCCGGACCGCTGGACCCGCCGCATCACTCCGTCGTAGTCCCGGTAGTCGGCCCAGGCCCGGAAGCGCCGCTCACCGAGCCGGACGACGAGGACCTTCCCGTAGGTCCCGATCGGGAGGGGCAATCGGCCCATCAGGCCGCCCCGTCGTCGAGCTCGGCGAACCACTGCCGAACGACCTCCGCCTCGTATCGGAGGTACCGGCCCACCTTCTTTGCCTTGGGGCCGTAGCCCTTGCAGCGCCAGTCGTAGAGCGTCCCGACCGGAACGCCGAGGAACTCGGCGACGTCCTGAACAGTCCAGAGTCGTTCCCGAATCTGCATGGCCCGCTCCCCCTCACGCTGCCTGATCGCCAGTTGCCGAAACGTCGTCGAGCAGTTGTCTGGCCTGCTCGTACTGCTCCCGCCATCGCCGCTTCTGCGCAACGACCTGCAAGAGCAGCTGCGTCCGGTCGGGTCGGTCGGGATCACGCGGGCCCATCAGGTCCCACGAGTAGCGCTGCCGCTCTCCGTCGGGCGTGGCCTGGTCGGGCTTGGCGCCGACCGCGCCGAGGGTGCGCAGGACGTGCTGTTTCTTGTCGTCGCGGTGCTCGGCGAGCGTCTTGCCGGACCACTTACGCGAGACCAGACAGCGCCGGCCGCCGTAGCCGAGATGGGCTGCCTTGTGGGCCTTGCCCTTGCACTGGCCGGGCACCATCCCGGACTTGGGCTTGGCGGGCTGGATGCCGTAGCGCAGCCAGTTCGGGCAGGTCGGCGAACAGGGCTGGTACTCCAGCGCCGCGACGAGCCGATCCACGTGGTCGGCCTGACGAGAGCTCTCCGGGGTGTGGCACTCGGAGATCGCCTTCGTCAGGTACTTGACCAGGTAGCCGAGGCACATGCCGGCCTGCTGCGAGCCCTCCAGCACGCCTTGGATGTCGACCTGCGCGCCGAACCGGACCACGTGCGCCGGCTCGTCCTGCTCGCCGTCATCGATCCGCTGGATCGCCGCATCCCACGTCATCAGTGGCTCGTGGGTGTCCGGGTCGACGAAACAGGGCGTCTTGCGGGTCTCGTCCCAGACTGGGAGCCGGTCGCCCGTGTAGACCGGTTCGTCGTACGGGGGCCACCAGATCTGGTCGTAGGTGGCGGCGGCGACCTGGCGGATGAGCTTGCGCGGGATGGTGCCGCGGATCGCGGCGTGCAGGTGCGGGGCGCCGCGCTTCTGCGGCTCGATCACGGCGAAGTACTGCACGTTCCAGCCGACCGCGCGGCGCAAGTTCTGCCAGAACCGATCGATCAGCCCGCCGAAGTGGATCGCATCGCGGACCGCGCGCCGGTAGTCGTAGCTGTCCGGGTCGACGGCCGCGCCGTCGTAGATCCGCCCGTAGGAGGGCAGGGTCAGCGTAATGAAGGTGGACGGCTGGAAGGCCTTGCCGTCCGGGGTGGTGAACGTCCGGCCGATGGTCTTCTTGGCGACCGGCTTGCGGGGCAGGTTGGCCGCGTCCTTGCGCCGCCGAGTGGAGCGGACCCGCCGCTTCTTGGCCTCGCCGTCCTCGGTCTTGTCGCGGCCCCGGGTGACCGTGCCCCGCAATCCCTCCCCGCGCAACAGGGCGTCGGCCTCCTCGATGTCGCGGTCCAGCTCGGCGACGGTGGCGGTATCGCCGACGGCGAGGGCCTGGGCGCGGGCGTCCTCGAGGTCGGCCCGGTAGCCCAGGGTCAGCTTCTGCGCCGCGGTCGGCTCCGCGGTCTCGATCACCGGTTCCTCGGTGAGGTGCCAGCCCTCCCGGGCCTGGGTGATCCGGTCGCGGCGGTTCTTCTCCGCACAGGTCGGGCAGACCGACGCCAGCGTCGCGCCGCAGCGGATCGGGATGATCGTCTGCTCGCCGGTCTGGTTGCCCGTGCGCCGCACGGCCAGCGGGCGGGTGCAGGCGCCGTACTCGACGGCCATCGCCTCGGCCAGTTCCCGGGCCAGCAGCGGGCGGACCTTGATCGGCACCGGTGCCGGCCCGGGTGCTCCCTGCGGACCGGCGTCGGCGTCCTGGGGGTTCCCCTGCTCGTTCATCAACTCACCTCCCCGGTGTCCCCAGTCCTGGCGGTCTTCCTAGCGGAGCGCCGCTGCACGGGCAGTTGCGTGACGTACGGGTCCTCGCTGGTCGGGGACGGGTAGGTGGCGGCGAGGTAGCGGATCTGCTCGTCGTCGACGAACGCGGCCCGAACCCGGGCCACGGTGCGGGTGGAGTCCTGCACGACGTAGCCGACACCCGGGGTGAGGTCGGAGATCTCGTCGCAGCGCGCACCCCGGGCGCGGGCCCCGTCGCCGAGGACCATGTCGACCTCGGTGCGCTCGCCCAGGCGCAGCCCGATCCGGGTGGTGAACAGGTTCCGCAGATCCAGTACGTCCTTGCGCGGGTCCTGCACGCACCCGATCACCGACACGCCGGGTGCGCGGCCCTTGGTCAGCAGCCGCCCGAGCGCGGCCTTCGCCCGCTCCTTGAGCTGGCGGTCGGTGATGTAGGCGGTCAGCGAGGCGATCTCGTCGATGACGACCAGGACGAACGGCTCCGCCGTGGTCGGGGTGTGCCGCCGGGCGTGTCCGGCCAGCTTCTCAGCACGCTCCTGGACCAGCGCGGCCGCCACCTCCAGCGCGACGACGAGGTCTTCCTCGCTGCGATGGGCGAGCATGTGAAACAGGCCCCGGCCCATGCCCAGCTCCATCCCGCCCTTCGGGTCGATCCCGATCACCCGGACCCAGCCGTCCCGGATCGCCGGGGCCAGCTGCGCCAGCACAGACCAGACGACCGAGCCCTTCCCGGCACCGGTCGCCCCGGCCACCAACAGGTGGTGCTCCAACAGCCGCAGCAGCCACGGGGTGCCGTCGTCGCAGCGTCCGATCTGGACCGCGGACAGATCAACCTCGGCGGCCGAGCGGGGCGCGGTGATGACGTCGGCAAGGGTGTCGGCGTGGATCACGCGCAAGCAGATCCAGCCCCGCTTGGCGGCGGGCAGGAGCCGCACGTCGAGGGCGTGGAACTCCGAGCGCAGCGCCTCGACCTTCTCCGCGAGGTGCTCCCGGGTGACGCCCGGACAGAGCTGGACGGTGAGCACGTCGGCGTAGCGGCCCAGCCGCACCCACAACAGCCGCGGAACCAGCACCCGATGCCGGGCGTCCCGGGCGTGCAGGCCAGCGGCCGCCATCAGGTCCGACCACTGCCAGCGGTAGCGGATGCGCCGGCCGAACCGGAACACCCGCGAGGACACCCACACCTCGAACGCGTCCGGCCACCGCCAGCCCCACAGCCCGAGCCCGGCCCCGGCCACCACCACCACCACGAGGGCGAACCAGACGAGTTCCCAGCCCGGAGACGCAGTCGCGCCGGCTAGCACCGCGGCGGCGGCCAGCACCCCGAGAACCGGCACATAGGTCAGGAACCATCCCGCCATGACCAGCCCCCAGACCGTGAACCCGAGGAGTCGGCCGAGCGCCGACAAGCCGGTCTTACGGGCCCGGGCACCGAGGGACAGCTGCGGCTCTTGGGCGATGTACTGGACGTCGTCGCGGGTGCGGATGACCTCGCCCCGCAGTACCGAGTTGCCGATCATCGGGTGTCCTTCCGATCGCTGGCGCGCGAGCGCCGGGGAGCCCTCGCGTCGGCGAGGGAGAACAGGGCGTTCTGAGCGAGGTGGTCCGCGCAGCGGCGCCGCCGCGGATCTGGCCGTTCGACGAGCACCGCCCGGCATACCTCGCAGCGGTTTGGGGTCGGCGCGGTCTTCCTGGTGCTCATGCGGCAGCACCGCCCATGGCCGGCGTCGGGTCGTCGCGGTGGCGGGCGAACAGGTCCGCGCGCTCCTCCGATGAGGTGCCGCCGACCACACCCCACCGGCGGGCGGGGTCCTCCCAGGCCATGACGTCGACCAGGCACTCGGCCCGGACCGGGCATCCCGCGCAGATCCGCTTGGCCGCGTCGATCCGAGCCGGAGCGTCCTCGCCGCCGTCGAGCGGGAAGAACAGCTCCGGATCTGTCGAGCCGCAGGCCGCCGCGTCGCGCCAGCCTGTCCGGAGCGGCGGCAAGAAGCGGCTGCTATGTGCGTTCATCTACCCTCGGTGTCCTTCCGGTCCGAAACGCCTGCTCAGGGGTTGTTGGCGCTGGGAGATCCGGAGGGGAGCCCGCCGCAATCGGGCTCCCCTCCCCTGCTGGGTCAGGCCGCCTCTGAGGACGACCGGGGCGAGGGCTTGCCGCCCGGGGCACGCATCGATGCCGCCCGCAGCGAGTAGCCGATCCGCGGTCGGCCGCCGCCGTTGTCCACCACGTAGGGCCGGACCTCCAGGCCGTCGAAGAACACCGGCCGGAACGGCATCCCCGGCCCGGTTTCCGGTGGCACCGGCTGATGTGGAGCCGCAATCTTGACCGTCAGCGTCTTGTCGCTCTTGCGGGCCGCCGGGTCCGCATCGAGCACCGTCACCGACCACAGCGGCAGTCCGGTCTCCCGGTCGAGCTGCTGCACGAACCGCTCGCGGGTCGACTTGTCGAAGTCCCGGATCGGCTCCACCTCCCCGACCACGAACGCCCCCATCGGAAACGCCTCGTCGTGCCCGATCCGGAATGAGCCCGTCAGTGCCATCGCCGTCACCTCTCGTTCGTGTAGGCCCCCTAAACACTCGGACCGTCCCGAGCCGCGTGCCGTGTAGGGGGGATAAACATCAAGATAGGGGCGATCGCCGCAGACTGTCAAGGACCCCTAAACTCGCCGCATGAGTGGCAGTCCGGACGAGTTCGAGGACGTCCGCCGGGATCCGGACCCGATCCGGCGCGGACAGCGCGCAGGAGCCCTGCTGTCGCTCTACCAGCAGCGCGCCACTGAGATGGCCCGACTGCGCCGTGCCGCGATCGAAGAAGCCCACGACCAGGGCATGACCTACACCGAGATCGCCACCGCGCTCGGCATCACCAAGGGCCGGGTCACCCAGATCCGCAACACTGCGCCCGCCCCCGAGCGTGCCTTCTTCGGCGTCGGTCCGGTTTCGATCGGCGTCCCCCTACGCCAAGGCACCGATGACCGGATGCGCTCCTACATCGACGCCGCCGACGTCGCGACCCTCGAAGCCACCGAGGCCCTGCTCAACTCCCTCTCGCTGGGCGTCGAACGGTTCACGGTCAGCCCCGACACCGCCGAGCCGCCGGCTGGCGACGCCGTCGTGATCTGCGGGCCCAAATCCGCCCCGCTCGGCGCCGACCTCATGAATCGCGACCCCGTGCTCGGTATGGTCCGCGAGAACGACCGCTGGTGGATCACCAACAAGCAGACCGGCGAGCGGTACGGCTCCCCACACAACGAGGCCCCTACCGGGTCCGGCGACATCGCCTATCTCGCCCGCCACCGCGACGACAGCCGCGTCGTTGTGCACATCGCCGGGATCCACAGCCCCGGATCCGGCGGCGTCGCGCACTACCTCGGCCGCCATCTGGGCGAGTTACACAACCAGGTCGGCGACAAGCCGTTCAGCATGGCCATCCGCTGCCAGCTCGACGGGCTGACCGTCACCGGTAGCGAAGTTCTGGCCGGCCCCTACATCTGGTAGCCCTCATGCAGGTCGCGAGCGCGCAGTTGCCTGGCGTCGACGAGAGCGCCGATCGCATCTTCGTCACCGATAACGCGGTCATTGTTCTCGACGGGGCGAGCGCCTTCGAGCCGGTCGAGTTGGACCCGGGCACATACGCACAGGGCATCGGCGAGTCCATCGCAGCGCAGTTGACCGACGACCCGGCCGCCGACCTTCCAGCCATAGTCGCTGGCGGCATCGCCGCGGTGACCGAGCGACATGACCTCCGTGCCGAACACTCGCCGTCGAGCACCGTGAGCATCCTGCGAGTAGGGCCCCACGAGGTCGACCTCTACGTACTAGGCGACAGCCCCGTGCATTACGGAAATGACACCGAAGGCTGGGGCCTCACCGACGATCGTCTCGCGATGCTCCCACTACCGGAACGGGAGGCGTATCGAGCGCGGCTCCGCGCAGGCCATGGGTTCGACGACGAGCACCGCCGCCTTCTCCGTGACCTGCAAGTGCGGGAACGCAGGTACCGCAACATGGAATCCGGCTATTGGATCGCCGAGACCAAGCCGGACGCGGCATGTCACGGGATCCTCAAACGTATTCCGCGGGAGCAAATCGAGTGGGCCGTCCTCTCTACCGACGGCGCATCCGAACCACTGGCACATCTCGGCGCAGAAGACTGGATCAGTATCTCATCCTACGATGGCAGGCAACTCCACTCCCTCCTGGCCCGCCTGCAAAGCTGGGAAGACCAACACGACCCGGAGGCGCAGCAATATCCGCGCGCGAAACGCCATGACGATAAGACATTGGTGAGTATTTCGCTTCACCCGTAGAGCGGTACTGAGACATACACCCGCCCTCGCCTCTGCAGCTCGGCTCTGCAGCCCGGAGCCGAGGGGTAGCGCTACGTCGTGCAATCACTCCAGACCGGTCCGCAGCGGGCCCCACTCCGCCCCGTCGCCCGGAAGATGGGTGACGACCACTCCCAGTAGTGGGATCATGACGCTGCACACCCGACTGATGGGGGGACCGTGACGAAACGCTTCGTTGTGCCACCAAACTGGCCGCAACCAGAGCCGGGATGGCAACCACCACCCGGGTGGCAGCCGCAGCCGTCCTGGGGACCGCCACCTCCCGGATGGCAGTTCTGGGTTGACGAAGAGTCGTCGGCACCCCCGCCAGCGCCTCACGGTCCTACGCCGCCCGCCAAGGCGAGCGGTACGGATGGAGACCCCGAACCGAAAATTCCCATCTTCCGGGCCAGGAGTCGCGCCAAGGAGCTGGCTACCGAGGTGGCCCAGCTACGCAACGAGATGGCCCGACTGGGAACTCTCGAAATTGCGGAGCTGGAGCGCCGGCGCGACGAACTGCGGCGTGAGGTAGCCGAGTAAGAAGCCCGTTTAGCCGAGCAATTGCGCAAACAGGCACAGGACTTGGAGAAGCAAGCCCAGGACGCACACGAACGGCAGCGCCGCGAGGTGCACCAGCTCCAGCAGGAGCGAGAACGAGTACAGCGCCATCTTGAAGAGCTGCAGGCAACTGTAGTGGTGACCCAGGAGGCCGCCATTCTCCAAGAGGTCGGCATCTACGAGGCCCGCCATCCCTTAACCGACGCCGCCGCGTACCAAGCCGAGCTTGCTCGGCTACAGGACCAGATCAAGCTGATGGCGAAGAAGGACGGCGGTGCGATTCAGGCCGACCAGGGGTGGACCGTCAACGGCTCGGCCGCCAAGGGCCGAACCATGATCAATGACTACTCAAAGCTCATGCTTCGAGCCTACAACGCTGAAGCAGACAACCTCGTGCGAGCAATGAAGCCGTACAAGTTGCAGTCGTCGGTCGACCGCCTAGACAAAGTAGCCAAGACGATCGAGCGACTTGGCAAGACCATGAGTATCCGCATTTCAGCGCCCTACCACCGGCTTCGAATCACCGAACTCGAGCTGACTGCCGATTACTTGGACAAGACAGCGGTGGAGAAGGAGCGCGCACGGGAGGAGCGCGAACGGCTCCGCGAGGAGCGGAAGGTTCAGCAAGAAATAGAAAACGAGAGGCGGCGCCTCGAAAAGGAGCGGCAGCATTACACGAACGCCATGGACGCGCTTATCGCCAAGGGCGATATCGAGGGCGCCGAACGCCTGCGTGAGCAGCTCGGCGAGATCGAACGCGCAATCGAGGACGTGGACTATCGCGCTGCCAATATCCGGGCCGGATACGTGTACGTGATCTCAAACGTTGGAGCGTTCGGGGAACGGATGATCAAAATTGGCATGACGAGGCGGCTTGAACCTATGGATCGCGTACGCGAGCTAGGCGACGCCTCTGTCCCCTTCAAGTTCGACGTCCATGCGCTGTTCTTCTCACAGGACGCTGTAGGAATTGAAAGTGCCATGCATGCGCGCCTAGCCGACCGACGTGTCAACCGAGTAAATCTTCGCCGTGAGTTCTTCTACGCAACTGCAGCTGAAGCGAGAGATCACCTGCTCGAACTGACGGGAGACCTGCTGCACTTTGAGGAATTCCCTGAGGCGGTGGAGTTCCGACAGAGCTCAGCCACGTCGGGTGCGAGCGCTACGGCCAGCTGACGAGTGGCAAGTCGACGAAGGAAGCTGAGGCAGCAACGGCGCCACACACCCAGCTCTGCGCTGCCGAGTAGATCTCTTATGGATCAAGGGCGCGCTCCGCGCGCCGCCAGCCTGGCTCCCCGCCTTGCCGCTCCGCTACCGGCGGGGGCCAGACCGGCCGTCGATAAGCTTCCTTGACCATGACAGAAACCCCAGGTGCCGACACCCCGGACGCAGGGCCTCCACGGCCGCGTCGTCACCGCGAGCCTGGTCGCCCCGTCGAGTGGCGGGTCGCGGTGCTGGGCGTCATTGGAGCACTCGTCGGCGCCCTGATCGGGAGCGCTGCATCGTTCGGGGGACAGATCTACGTCGGTCACCAGCAGGTTGCCAAGGAGGATCGCGACAAGAAGGCCGCGGTCTACTTCGCGTACCTTGACGCGGCCAACGAGTTGGCCAACGAGACGAGAGATCTGCAGCGTTCCTACGCCAGTCTGCCGCCAGATGCCCCGCCACCGGCTGCGGCATACGGTGAGTGGCAGACAGCTCGCTTCAAGTACCAGGGCGCGATCAACGATCTCTCCGTCTACGGCTCCGACGCAGCATGGGACATTCACCGACGCGTCGCCGCGGCGCTTCCTCGCTCGCTTAACCCCAGCCGCGATCCCGTTCGGGTCGAGGCGGTCGACGACGCGCGCCTAACAAGCGGAACTCAAGATTTCCTAGATCTGGCTTGTCAGGAACTTCCTGCGTCACCGCGCGCAGGATGCGGGGACTGAGCCGAGCAAGGAAGAACACCAGCGATGGCCCCTCTGGCTCGGATCGTCCACGCCGCGCCGGCGGAGTACAGGGCGCCTGCGGCGTCGCTACGCGATGGCTGCGCCACCCTGGACACCACCACCGCGACGAGCAAAGCGGCCAGGACGAGGGAGCCCGGGAGGTGTGGGCCGAACCCCCGAGGTGCCCACTTCAAGATCGCATCCCACTTTTACCTACCTGGAACGGCCAGCAACGACGCCAGGTGCCACATAGCCGCCGGAAGTGTCCGCGCTGCTCAGCGGCACTGTCCGGCACCACGTGGCACCGTCCCAGGACACGATCTTGGAATCTCTAGGTCGCAGGTTCGAATCCTGCCGGGGGCACTCAACCGCAGGTCACAGCGTTGACCAGGCGCAACCAGCAAGATCAACCCCACGTTTACCCCACGCTTTCGGGTGGGCCGAACGCGTTCAGGGCAGCCGCCGCGTTGGCGCCGTTGGCCTTCCGCGACATGTAGACGTCCTGGGTCATCGACACCCGTTCGTGGCCGAGGTAGTCAGCGATCTCACGCGCCGACAGTCCAGCCGCGTCGAGCCGAGTCGCGACGAGATGCCGGAAGGCGTGCGGGTGCAGGCCCTTCCACTCGGTGTCGGCCAGGACCTCGCGCAGCTGCTTGCGCGTGTTGTCCGGGTCGCGCAGGTTCGAGCTGGTCGAGGGGAACACCCACGGACCGTGTGACTCCTTGTGACGACGACGCAACAGTTCGATCACCCAGTCCGGTGGCGTGATCGTGCGCATTCCGTGTGCCGCAGAAACCGCGCCCCGTCAAGCGGATGGAAGCCCGTCTCCGCCGGGCTCTGGGGCGTAGACGACGTCATGTAGCCACACCGCTGCGAGTAGCAGTTCCGCGTCCTCCCCGAGCCTCGAGGAGAGCTTGCCGGCTTGGTCCGCGACGTTCTGCACATGCGCCCACCGCCGAGCCAACACCTCAGCCAGTCGATCCCGGGCCACGCTCTCTGCCCATTCCACGGGCTGCACCACACGACCCTACGAGTAGCCGAGGCCGGTACCGCGGGTCGCACGAGTGGTACTCGTCCAGCTCCGTGCGCCAGAGCATCGACGACCTGCTCGCGCCGTTGGCAACCCCCTCGGGGCGAACAAGCAGAAGGAGTACACCACGACCCTGCGGGTCTACCTGGAGAACAAGCGATCCGTCGGTCGCACCGCCCAGCATCTGTACCTGCACCGCAACACCGTTGCCTACCGGATCAACCGCGTCCTCGACGTTCTCGGGGTCGACCTCGACGACCCCAACCAGTTCCTCGCCGTCTACCTCGCGTCCTCAGGGATCGACACCGGGCGAGATCGTGTCCGGGGAACAGCTGGGCGAAGCGCATCACGCTATCGGGTTGTCGCGTCCAGTTACCTGCTACTACAGCGGGCGGCCGGGTAGCTCCGACACCGGGCGCGGCGGCGCGGCGGTCACCGGATCCGGGCCGCCCTTGCCGACCTCGAAGTTGGTCATCATTTCGTGATCCTCGTGAACGACGTTGTGGCAGTGCATCATGTACTTCCCAGCGTGCGGGCCGAACTTCCCGATGAGGCGGACGACCTCGCCCTCCCCGACGTACACGGTGTCCTTCGGCCCTCTCTCGTAGGGGAACGGGGGCCGGCCGTTGCGATCGAGGATCTTGAAATCGATCAGGTGGACGTGGACCGGGTGGAACCATCCGCCGGAGTGGTTGTCGAAGCGCCAGATCTCCACATCGTTCAGGCCCGGGGCCGCGTCCATCCGGCGCGGGTCCCAGAACAGGCCGTTGATCGCCCATTGACCCCGCCTTCGCTCGAAGCGCCAGTCCCGGGTGCGGCGGGCCTGGGACGGCTGCAGCGCCATGGGGTCGTCCTGGCCGCCGCCGGGCTTGAGGACGGCGGGGACCTCGTTGCGGGTCAGGTCGGCGGCCTCGCTGACGACATCGAACCGCATGACCTGCCGGGTGGACGGGAATTCCTCGTTGTTCTTCAACTCGAGGTTGCGCAGCACCACCTGCTGACCGATCGGATACTTCGCGAAGTCGATCACCACGCCGTAGCGCTCGGCGACGCCGATGCGGAACGTCTTGTCCTGCTGAGGAGCCGGCATCAGGCCCCCGTCGCCACTGACGAAGGTGAACGGCTCGCCGGTGCTCAGCGCCAGTCGGTAGGCGCGGGAGGTCGAGGCGTTGAGGATGCGGAAGAGGTACTTGCGACGCTCGACCTGCAACACCGGCCAGGGACGTCCGTTGACCAGGATGACGTCACCCATCAATTCCTTCTGCCCGTCGTCGTCGAACAGGAATTGTCCATCTGTGTCGAATATCTTGTCCTGGACGACCAGGGGGACGTCGTAGCGACCACTCGGCAACGGGATATTTCGCCCTTCGTCGGTTATGTAGAGGCCGGCCAGGCCCATATAGGTGTTCTCGGCGGTGTGGTGAACTGCGTGGTCGTGGTACCACATGGTCCGCTCGTTCTGATCGTTCGGATAGATATAATCCTTGAAGAATCCCGGCGCCGACAGGTCCTCGGCCCATCCGTCGTACTGCGGGGGTGTGGCGTTGCCGTGCAGGTGCACCGATGTCGTGCACTCGTAGCGAAGGGTCGGGTGGCGTTGCGGCAGGGCGTTGATCTGGCGCACGACGACGGTTCGGCCCCGCCGGACACTCAGAGTCGGACCCGGGGTGATGCCGTTGTAACCGAAGATCGTCGTCGAACGCCCGGGAAGGATCTCCGCCTCCGCTTCCCTCATCGTGATCTCATAGAAGTCGGTGGTGCCCTCGGACGTGAGCGGCGGCAGCACCGGAGGTATCGACAGGGGGACGGCGAAAGGTGCCGGCAACTTACTTTCCGGGAGCCGACGGCGGGCGGCCGCCACGAGTATCGGCTGCAAGGGGAGAATCAACGACGCGCCCCCGAGGACTCCGGCTTTCATGAATTCGCGCCGCGATAATCCCATAACGATTCCCCTCAGATTCGTTCGGGTTGCAGCGGGCCTGACCCCTAGGTCCGCAGGACGGGAAGCATCACAAGTCGCGACGGAAACCTGTACCCCCTCTCCAGCCCCTGAAATGGGGTGGTTCTTTCTCACCCCCAGATCTGTCGCACGAATGCCTGCTCCGCCCCGGACCGAACGGGTGGACCGATGTGCGCAGACGAACGAAGGACGATGGGGCATGCGGGTGCCTCAACCACGGCACATGATCGACAAAGAGCACGGCGGTGAGGCCCGGCAGGCTCAGCAGCCTGTAGTGCGTCGTGACCAGCCGGGTACGGTCGGATCCGGACGACCGGCCCGGCCTGGACCCGAACGGGCGGAGGATCCAACGCCGGCTTCGGCCATCTCGTCCTGCGCCGGTGTCGGGTCGGCCGATCGGACGGGGCCGGGGTGCGCGGCGACGAACTGTTCGGGCGACCGGTAGTACGGGTTCTGGATGACCTGCGCGCCGACGATCACCTGGGGATGCATCCGGATCGCGTCGATCAGCACACCTGCTCCGAACCGGTTGAGGTCGTAGAGGCAGAGCACGACGAGTTGCTCGGGGATGTACCGGGCCACCTCGTTCTCGTAGCGGATCAGACTGTCCTGTCCTGCCCGGGGCAGCCAACAGCTCGCCTCCGCGCCCAGGCGAGTGCCGCCCGACCGGCCCGAATCGACGATCACCTCCCACATACCGGGCAGTTCGTCGGGGGCCGAGTCCTTGCGCGTGTGGGAGGGCGCGGCCGAACTGCCGACGTCGAGCAGGCCCGTTCGCCGCCAGTGCGTGATCTCCGAGGGGAACCGACTCGACTCAGCACGGCGCCCGCGTCGACCACCACCACGGACCGATCACCGGCCAACGGACCGGCGCGGAAGAACGACGCCATGATCCGTCGCGTTCCTCCACTGTCCGAAAACTCCGCAGACGTGGCCGCCGGGCTCGAGCGTGGGTCCTGCGATGCCGGAGTCGACACTCATGTGCACTGCCAGAGCGACCTCTTATGGATCAAGGGCGCGCTCCGCCGCCGGCCCCGGACCCGCCTTGCCGCTCCGCTCCCGGCGGGCCGGGCCGGCCGGGGATCACCTGTAACACGAATCAGGCAACCACGACATACAGGGCGTGACCCACCGCACACTCACCGCTATCGGCGTTGCAGCCGTCGCCTTCAGCATCGCTGCCTGTGGAGCCTCGCCAGGACAACAATCAGGTCAGTCGTCCGCGCCAGCAGCTCCGGCTGCCACAGCACCGCCAGTCGTCACCGCCGCGCCACCCACCGCCGCGCCACCCACTGCCGCGCCCGTGCAGTCGAGCTGGATCATGCCCGACCTCGTCGGGTCGAACCTCCAAGAAGCGCAGGACACGATCCAGCGGCTCACCAGTTTCGGCATCGCTGTTACGACGTCACACGACGCGACTGGCGCTGCACGGCAGCAAGTATTGGACAGGAACTGGAAGGTTTGCTCGCAGAGCGTCGCGCCCGGTGAGACCATCACGACCAGCACGACGATTGACTTCGGAGCGGTCAAGCTCGAAGAAGCGTGCTGATCGGCCCCCTCTGGCCCGTCATCCTCCACGTCGCAGTGGCGGAGTACAGGGCGCCTACGGCGTCGCTAGGTCGCAGGTTCGAATCTTGCCGGGGGCACCCATCCGCTGGTCAGAGCGCTGACCAGCGCTCGCGATCACGATCCGTCCACCCAATGCCCCACCCTCTGCCGGAGCGCGTCCGAACGATCGGACCTTGACTCAGGACGCGAGGAACGGGTTCTTGATCGCGAGGTGGCCGGTCAGCCACCTCCTCGATGCGCGACCGGTCGACGGCAGGGCTGCGATCACCCAGCACGGACCCGAGTAGGTCCGCGGCGCGGCCGGCGATCCGATGATCGACCACCCGGAGTCGGACCCGCGCTGCCGCGCCGGCGGCACCGCGGGTGCTTCCGGTTCGCCCCCCGACTACGTAGCATTCCCTCACTCAGGGCAGGTTTGCCTAACTTTGGAGGAACAGTGCACGGACGTCGACTCCGCGCGACGGTGGTGGGCCTGCTCGCCCTCGCCCTCGCCGCGTGTGGGAGCCCCACGTCGAACTCCCCGGAATCACCGACGGCCGCAACGCGAACCGTCCAGCACGCCATGGGGACGACCGAGATCATCGGGACGCCGCAGCGGGTCGTCGTGCTCGACACCGGTGAGCTCGACTCCGTGCTCGCGCTCGGGGTCACCCCGATCGGCGCCGTTGCCGCGGACGCGAACGGCGGGCTGCAGTCCTACC
Organism: Pseudonocardia bannensis; assembly: GCF_012911875.1. Taxonomy (GTDB): domain Bacteria; phylum Actinomycetota; class Actinomycetes; order Mycobacteriales; family Pseudonocardiaceae; genus Pseudonocardia; species Pseudonocardia bannensis. The sequence goes on from NZ_JAAXKZ010000060.1 coordinate 21,378, forward strand.
TGGCCGACCGCACCCGCGACGTCCAGGTCGTGGGCACCATCGGCGAGCCGAACCTGGAGGCGATCGCCGCACTGCGCCCCGACCTCATCCTGTCCAACAAGGCTCGGCACGAGGCGCTCTACCCGGCGCTGAGCCGCATCGCCCCGACCGTGTTCGCCGAGAAGGTCGGGGTGGCATGGCGGGAGAACCTCGAGCTCGCCGGAACGGCGCTGGGCCGTTCCGAGCAGGCGGCGCGGGTACTCGCCGACTACCGGAGCAAGGCGACGGAGACCGGCCGGCGCTTCGGTGATCCGGCCGCCGTCACCGTCAGCATGGTGCGGTTCAACCCCGGCACCGTGCGGCTCTACGGGCGCGGTTCGTTCATCGGCACCGTGCTGGCCGATGCCGGGTTCGCCCGACCGCCGGCGCAGCAGGTCGACAAGACCTTCGTCGAGATCAGCCCCGAGCAGATCGCCCAGTCCGACGCCGACCTCCTCTTCTACGCCGCATTCGGCGACGGCGGGCGCTCCGGCCAGGAGCAGGTCGTCGGTGGCCCGCTGTGGCCGAAGGTGCCGGCGGTCGCCGCCGGTCGTGCCCACGAGGTGTCCGACGACCTGTGGTACCTCGGAATCGGCCCGATCGCTGCCGACCTGGTACTCGACGAGATCGCGGACCACGCCCCGCAGTCCGACCAGGCGAAGCCGGCAGCCGGATCGGCGCCCATCAATCAGTGACAGGACTTGGTTCGGGACGGCCCGGCGGGAATGCCCTGGCCCGCGGCCGGACGGTCCACGACCGGCATGGGACGACCCGTTCCGGCGAATGACCCGTGCAATTGGTCGCGGTCATACCGATCGCGGTCGATACGTGGCCCGTTGAGGACGAACCACGCGTGCTCGCCGGCCTCGGCCCCGCTTGCTGCATCGCTGACGGCGGCCGGGCCGGCGAGCAACCGGCCAGCATCAGTTGGGAGTACGCGCGACGCCCTCCCCGGGCCCGCCCTCGATCGACGTGGAACGTGCTCAGCACGATCTTCCGGTCGTCCGCCATCCTCACCCGGTTCTACGACCGGCGCCGGTATCTGAGCCGAGTCCCAGCAGAATTCCGGGCATCTCGATCCACCGTGGCCAGCGCGCTCCGGTCACCCATGAGCCACGCGACGATGCCGGTTCACCGGCGACGAGGTGGCAGGAGGCCGAACATGCCCGGCGAGCTCGTTCGATCCTCGGGCGGCCCGATCTCGCGCGGCGCCATCGTGGACCACGATTTCATCCGGTTCGGTCACACCACGTACCTCGCAGGGCTCGAAACGGTGCCGCGGGCGAAGAAGCCGGATCTCGGCGAGGTCGTCATGATCTCGCCATGCTCGTTCAGCCGGTGGAGCGCGGCCCCGGCGCCCCAAACAAGTCCACCCTCGCCGCATCAACGGCCCCGTCCGGGGCACCTACAACCACCAGCGGCATCGGAAGCCGAGGAGTGGCATGGACTACCAGGACTTCATCACGATCGTCCAGCAGGTGGCGGGCATCGCGGATGAGCAGGCCGAACGCGTCGTCTGCCCCGCTCTGCAGACGCTGGCGCAGCGCATCTCGAAAGGCGAGGCGGCCGACCTCGCCGGGCGGGTTCCCGACCGACTGCGTTCGTGCCTGCAGCACGAAGGGCCCCGGTCGAAGATCAGCCTCGACGAATTCCTCCAGCGCATCGAGCAGGAGGCCGCGACAGACCGGCCGGCGGCCGAGAAGATCGCCCGCGGGATGTTCGCCGCGCTGTGGAGCGCCGTGGGTGCCAAGGAGTTCTTCGACATGCGCTCGGAGCTGCCCGAGGACTTCCAGCCGCTGCTCGACGAAGCAGTGGACCTCGCCACGAAACCGCCCCTCTACGACGAGCTACCACCGGCGCGGATGTCGGCGCAGGAGTTCCTCGATCGCGTCGCCCGCCGCGGCCTCGGTCCCGAGCACGCGCGGCCGGCGGCCGAGACCGTGCTCGAGACCCTTGCCATGCGGATCACCGGTGGACAGGTCGAGGACCTGATCCCGCTGGTACCCAGGGAGCTGCGACCGGCGTTGCGCCGGGGGATGAGCCGTAGCGAGGCCCGTGGCATGTCGATGTCGCTGGACGAGTTCCTGGAGGAGATCGCCCGGCGGGAACGGGTCACGAAGGACGAGGCCCTGCGGCACGCCCGGATCGTGTTCGCCGTTCTGCACGAGACGATCGGCGACAAGGAGTTCAACGACGTCGTCGCGCAGCTCCCCAACGAGTACCGGGCCCTGTTGCTGCAGGAGTTCGCCTGACGCGGAAGGCCGCGCCGGAACCATCCGGGGCGACCGGACGGCAGGTCACGCCGCTCGTGCGGAGGTTCCCCCGAGAGGGCGGTGCCCGGGGCTCGACCTGTCACGCTCCGCGGCCGCCGCGGCGATCTCGGCGAGCGCGCCCTCGACGGCCCCGAGCTGGTCACCGACGCCGCCGTCCGCCACCTCGTCGTGGAGACCACGGACGGCCGACCACAGCATCCTCGGCACCGACCGCTGCCGGTCGACCGCCCCCGACGACCACGCCCTGGTGGCCGCGATGGTCTCCGCCGTCTCGCACAACCGCCAGGCGGCCGAGCCGCGGTCACGCACGTCGATCGAGAACTCCGAGCTACCGGTCCGCTGCCGGTAGCGCCGCTCCGGGCTGTTGACCAGATGGATCCCGCCGATCAGCATCCCGGCCACGACCACGCCCGCCGGGAGGCCGAGGACGAACCACATCGCCATCCAGCCCCAGCCACCGCCGCCGAGGGTGACCGCCATGGCGACGGCGCAGGCGAGGACGACACCGATGGTGGTACCGGCGGGGAGCCGGTTGTAGACCAATGTGCCCCGGTCGTCGATCGAGTACTGGGTTCCCTCGACGAGCTCCGGATCGAAGACCCGGTATCCGTCGGCGGTGCGGATCAGCGTCGGCAGGCGGAGCGCCGGGGCGCCCTTGACGAACTCTTCCATCGGTCCTTGCTCTGTCTCGCGTCATGCTCGACCGGTCCGGTCGGCGCCCCGGCAGGGGTCACACCGCGATCATCGCGGCGCGGGGAGGTGAGCGTTACCGGTTACGACGTGTCACGCCACGACTGCGATCCAGATCACGTTTAGGCCGTGCATGCGCACGCCTACCGGGTCCGATGCCGGTTCCTTCAGCCCTCGAACGAGTACCGCAGCACCGCCAGCATGGCGTCCGGATCGGCCGGTCCGGTCCGGACACAAGCGCGCAGGGCGGCAACGAGACGGGCCGGCTCGACACCGGATCCGATCAGCACGAGCTGGGTCCTGCGGGGCTCGCCGCGCCTCCACCCGGAGCGGTCGAACCGCAGATAGCGACCCACCGCGTGCAGGGTGAACCGCTGCCGGTACCTGGAGTCTCCGAAGTGGACGAAACCCTTGATCCGATAGACGCCGCCGGGGCGGGAGTCGAGGAACTCGACGAACCGGCGCGGATCGAGGGGTTCATCGGTGACGAACTCGACGCTCTCGTAGCCGGCGTGCAGGTGGCCGGCGTGGTCGCCGTCGTCGTGGTGATCGCGCGCCTGGCCGAGCATCAGCTGCCGGCCCGCGACGGTCCGGATGTCGAACAGCAGGCGCGGATCGACCACCCCGTGCCGGGTCGACACCACGGGAGCACGGTCGTTCACCCGCCGGCACAGCGCCAGCGCCCGCTCGTGGGCGGCGGCGTCCACCCGGTCGATCTTGTTCAGCACGAGCAGGTCAGCGAGAGCCAGATGCCTGTCGAGCTCGGGGTGGCGGGCCCGGGTGTCCTCCACCTCCGCGGCGTCGACGACCTCGACCAGCCCACCGAACGTGATCCGCGGGTTCTCGCAGCTCAGCACGAGCTGGACCAGCGTGCCCGGCTCGGCGATCCCGCTGGCCTCGACGACGATCACATCGATCTCGGCATCTGCATCCGCAAGCTGGTCGAGCAGCGCCGCGACCCCGCCCTCGCCGACCTCGCAGCACAGGCAGCCGTTGCCCAACGACACCATCGCATCGGCCTGCCCGCCGACCAGCATTGCGTCGATCCCGATACTGCCGAAGTCGTTGACGATGACACCGATGCGCACGTCCAGGCTGTTCGCGAGCAGGTGGTTCAGCAACGTGGTCTTACCGGAGCCGAGAAACCCGGCAAGGACGACGACCGGGATCTTCCTGCCCTTCACGGCAAACACCTATCACGATGCCCGCCCACCGATCATCGCGCCGGGTCCGGGCGGCAGGATGGCGGCATGGCTCAGGTAACCGCCAGTGCGGAACGTGTCGTCAACGCCCCGGCCGACCGGGTGCGCGCGGCCGTCGCCGACTACGAGACGACCCGTCCCACGATCCTCACCGAGCACTACAGCGACTACGCCGTTCGCAGCGGCGGCCAGGGCGCCGGCACGACGGTGCACTGGAAGCTCAGCGCCACCCAGAAGCGGGTGCGCGACGTGCTGGCCGAGGTCACCCAGCCGGCCCCGGACCAGCTGGTCGAGCGCGACATGAACTCGAGCATGGTCACGACCTGGACGGTGACCCCCGCAGGTGACGCCGCCAGCACCGTCACCATCACCACGAGGTGGAACGGCGCCGGCGGCATCGGCGGCTTCTTCGAGCGCGCCTTCGCCCCCAAGGGCCTCAAGCGGATCTACGACGGGGTACTGGCCAACCTCGACGCAGCCGTCCGCGGCTAGCGGTCGCGCCCCCGGCCGTCCAGCATGGTCACCGGTCCCACGACGAGGAGGAACCGGGCGATGATCGAGCTGAGCACGGCGACGGCGGCGGTCCGGCGATGACGGATCCCGGCGGAATCCCCGGAGTCGTCGCGGTCGCCGGCGAGGCATTGGTCGACGTCGTGCCGGCACCCGTCGGCGGCTACTTCGAACTGGCACCCGGCGGGAGCCCGGCGAACGTCGCCGTCGGACTGGCCCGGCTCGGGGTCCCGGCCCGGCTGCTCGCCCGGATCGCCGACGACCTGCTCGGCCGCAGACTGCGCGCGCATCTGGAGGGCAACGGGGTCGATCTCGGACACGTCGTCGCGGCCGCGGAACCGACGTCGCTGGCACTGGTGTCGGTCGGACCCGACGGCGGGGCCAGTTACGACTTCCGGATCAGCGGCACGGCCGACTGGCAATGGACGGCCGCCGAACTGGCCGACGCCCTCGATCCGGGCGTGCTCGGTGCGGTGCTCGCGGTGCACTCCGGCTCGCTGGCACTGACCATGCCGCCCGGAGCGGCCGCGTTACGCGAGCTCCTGGCACGCGCCAGACCGACCGCCACGATCAGCTACGACCCGAACTGCCGGCCGTTGCTCATGGGCGACCCGGCCGACGTGCTGGTCGGGGTTCATGAGCTGCTGGCGATCGCCGACGTGGTCAAAGTCAGCGCCGAGGACCTGCACTGGCTGCTCCCGGGCGCGACCCCGGAAGCGGTGGTCGAGGACTGGCTGGGCCGCGGGCCGGCGATCGTCGCCGTCACCCTGGGCGCGGACGGCGTCGTGGCCGGAAGCGGCTCGGGGTTCCGGGCCCGGCGGTCCGGGCGGCCGGTGGAGGTGGTGGACACGGTCGGCGCCGGCGACACCTTCTCTGCCGCACTGCTCGCCGGATTGCACCGCAGAGGTCTGCTCGGCGCGGCCGCGCGGCCCGCCCTGCGAGCGATCGACGCCGCCACCCTCGAGGCCGTGCTGGACGGCGCCGTCGCCGCCGCCGCGATCACCTGCTCGCGCCGGGGGGCGGACCCTCCGACCGCTGCCGAACTGGCCACCGGCGAAGGCGCGGCGCGGGCCGCCGGCGCCTGACGCCGCCGGTTGGATGTGCGCGGTGAGCGGCGTCCGAGCACCACTCACCGCGCACGGGGGTTCGTGAGCGGCGGCCGACGGCCCCAGATCCTTTCGCCGCCCGCCGCTCACGAGCTATGGAGACGGGTGCGCGCCCGTCGTGGCCGGGCCGGCGGACGGGGACGTGACCAGCCTGCACACAACCGTCACCCCCGTCACTCCTGTCTCAGCCGCGTCCCCATTTCACCGCAGATCGTGAGCGAGACCGAGATCAACAACCCGTTCGAGTGCCACCCCAACGAGATCACACTCGGCAGCATCGCGCGGTTCGGCAGCACTCCGTGATCATTCCGCGTCACCCGGAGTGTCGGTCTCGGACCTCAACCGCGACACTCAGCGGGTGGACACGCCCCCACTCGCGACCGCACTCCACCTGGTCAGTCACCCCGAGGGCGGCTGGTATCGGCGCACCTGGACATCGCCGGTCCTGATCGACACCGACTACGGACCGCGACCCAGCGCCACGGCGATCCTCTACCTGCTCGACGGGGAGTCACGGTGGCACCGGGTGCGCTCGACCGAGCTGTGGCTCTGGCACGGCGGGTCGTCGGTCGCCCTGTCACTCGGCGGTCCTGGACCGACCCCGGCGCCGGGCAGCGTGCACCGGCTCGGCCCCACCGGTGCCGCGCCACCGTCGCTCCCCCAGCTCGAAGTGCCGGCCGGCCAGTGGCAGACGGCCCGGCTCCTCGGCGACGAGCCTGCGCTGGTCAGCTGCGTGGTCTCGCCGGGTTTCGACTTCGCCGACTTCGAGTTGGCCCAACCGTGAGCCCGGCACTGCGCGTCGCGCTGATCACCGGCGTCGTCATCGCGGTCGTGACCGCACTGGCGTGGGGGTTCCAGCGACGGTTGATCTACCTGCCCGGCGGGGACGTGCCGCCCGTGGCCACGGTGCTGCCCGGCGCACGCGAGGTCGCCGTGGAGACCGAGGACGGGCTGACACTGCGCGCCTGGCTGCTGCCGGCAAGCGGCCCGGACCGGGACCGGACCGTGCTGTTCGCACCCGGCAACGCCGGCACCCGTGCCGACCGCGCTCCCCTGGCACAGCGTCTGGCCGCCGACGGGTACGGCGTGCTGCTGCTGGACTACCGCGGTTACGGCGGCAACCCGGGCAGCCCGACCGAGGAGGGCCTCGCCGCAGACGCACGGGCGGCGCACCGGTACCTGGTCGACCATCATGGCCTCGCGCCCGAGCAGGTGCTGCTGCTCGGCGAGAGCCTGGGCGCGGCGGTGGCGACCCGGCTGGCCACCGAACGACCCGTGGGCGGTCTCGTGCTGCGCAGCCCGTTCACGAGCCTGGCCGACGTCGCGGTACTGCACTACCCGTTCCTGCCCGTGCGTGCGCTGCTGCGGGATCGCTACGAGGTGCGGGAACGACTCCGCGACGTGCGGGTGCCCGTCGCGGTGGTGCTCGGTGAGCACGACGAGATCGTCCCGGCCGAGCAGAGCCGCGCGGTGGCGTCGGCGGCGCCCTCGCCCCGCGGCACGCTGGAGGTCCGGGGAGCCGGCCACAACGATCCGCGGCTCGGCGGCGGCGAGGCGCTCGTCTCCGCCGTGCGCGCCGTCAGCGGCGGCTGATCGAAGCTGTCGATCAGCCGAGCGGGTGCCGAGGGACGACGCCGAGCAGGGATCAGGCACGACCCCGCCCGGCTCCCCCGTCTCAGCCGCGTCCCAGCCACCGGAGCCCCTCCCACCCGCGAGTCGCGGTAGTTCCGCCCGCGAGTCGCGGTAGTTCCGCCCGCGAGTCGCGGTCATTTCGCGCGCGAGTCGCGGTCATTTCGCGCGCGAGTCGCGGTCATTTCGCGCGCGAGTCGGGGTGATACCAGCCGCGAGTCGCTCGTCCCGGTTCTGCACGTCCCCCGCGCACCGGCTCGTCGATGTCCGGTTCAAGTCCGATATCACGCGACCTGGGGCGTTCTCACCGCCTGCCGAGCACCCGTTCCACCGGCCAGGTGTTGATCACCCGATCCGCCGGGACCCCGCAGGCCACAGCCCGGGAGACGCCGTAGTCGAGCCAGTCGAGCTGGCCGGGGGCGTGCGCGTCGGTGTCGATGGTGAACTCACACCCGGCCTCCACGGCGAGGCGCAACAACCGCTTGGGCGGATCGAGCCGCTCCGGCCGCGAGTTCACCTCGACGGCCACGCCGTACTCCGCGCACGCCTCGAAGACGGCGTTCGCATCGAACTCCGACTCCGGGCGCTTGCGCTTGCCGGTGACCATCCGGCCGGTGCAGTGCCCCAGCACGTCGACGTTCGGGTTGGCGATGGCAGCGAGCATCCGCTCGGTCATGTCACCGGCCGGCATTCGCAGCTTGGAATGGACGCTCGCGACCACGACGTCCAGCGCGGCGAGCAGATCCTCGTCCTGGTCGAGCGCACCGTCGTCGAGGATGTCGACCTCGATCCCGGTGAGCACCCGGAACCCGTCGGCCAACTCGGCGTTGAGCTCGGCGATCTGCTCGACCTGCGCCCGCAGGCGCTCCGCGGACAACCCGTTCGCGACGGTCAGCCGTGGTGAGTGGTCGGTGATCACCAGGTACTCATGGCCGAGCTCACGGGCCGTGTCCACCATCTCCCGCAGCGGTGAGCCCCCGTCGGAGGCGTCGGTGTGGCTGTGGCAGTCGCCGCGCAACGCGGCCCGCAGCTCGCTCGCCGCCTCGTCGAGCGGCGTGCCCTCGGTGGCCTCCAGGCGACGCAGGTAGACCGGGGGCTCGCCGGCGATCGACTCCGCGACGCACCGTGCCGTCACCTCCCCGACCCCACGGAGCCGGACCAGCTCGCCGGATCTCGTGAGAGCGGCTATCTCGTCGGCCTTCTTCCCGCGCAGGACCGCGGCCGCCGTGCGGAAAGCACGAACCCGGTAGGTCGACTCGTGGGCACGTTCGAGCAGGAACGCGATGCGCCGCAGGTCGTCCACCGGGTCTCGGGGGTCGGTCACGGACGTGATCGTGCCACCGTTCCCTCGCCGGGGCACGGCGCCGGACGGCTCGGGCACTCGTTGATGGCCCACGTCTCGGAGATGAGTAGCGGTCCGGCGGAGGCGGGGCCGAGATCCGCGCAGATACCGCGACTCGTGCGCATGAAGACCGCGACTCGCGGACGGCGGGAGCGCGACTCGCGGACGGGGAGACCCCGACTCGCGGGGTCTCAGCGGAGCCAGCGGCGGTTCTTCTTCGCCCAGGCCGAACGCCAGAGCTCGGGGAGGTCTGTCTCGATCCGGTGGGCTACCGCCTCGTCCCGGCCGTAGAGCAGCCCGAAGGCGAAGCCGTTCTCCCCCGCGGCGTGGGCCTGGGCACCCAGGTCACGCAAGGCCCCGCGCGACACGACGGTGTCCTGGTGCTCGCCGAGAGCCTTCTGCATCCCCTTGAGCCCGCGGCCGAAGCGCTTCGCCTCGGCGCCCACCGCGGGCCGCGCCACCTCTGTGGCGTACCGCAACCGCTTGCCCCGCTTCCGCACGGTATGGATGGCGGCATCCCGGTTCGGCGCATCGGCCTCGAACGCCTCCCGGACCGCCCGTTCCATCTTGCGCGCGCTCCGCGAGGCCAGCCGCGGCAGCTCCTTCGCAGCCGGCCGAGCGGCCTTGCGGGTGAGGGGCGGGTCCGCGAGCAGTTCGTCGATGGCGACCCGGAGCGTCGCGTACCGCTCGCCGTCGAGCTCGGCCAGCACGGCAGCCCGTGCCTCCGCCTCCCCCCGGGCGAAGTGCCGGGCCACCCGGGCGCGGACCGGTCCGAGGACGAGATCGGGATCGGTCCGGTCGAGCCGGTCGGTGATCCGCTCACGGAGGACCTCCGCGTCGCGGGCGGGTGCGAGCGCACGGCCGAGCCAGCGCAGCTCCCCGATCAGCCAGCGGGCGCGGGAACGTTCGACGAGCGGGCGGTAGGCCTGCACGGCGCTGCGCAGCCGCCGGGCGCCGACCCGTAGCTGGTGCACGGCGTCCGGCTCGTCCCGGCGGGCCCGCAGGTCCTGCTCGGCGATCCGGTCGGCCTGGGCACCGATGTAGTCCATCAGCACCGCACCGGCCGACCCCTTCTTCCCGGTCCGCCGGCGCCGGGCCGGCGCGGGCCGGAGCGCCCGGTCCAGCGCCCCGTCGGCGCCGGGCGCCGCGGGGACGGCGCCGATCGCGCGGGCCCGCTCGCGCAGCTCGTCGAGCAGGGCGTCGTCGCCACCGGCACGGCGCACGCCGATCTCACCCCAGGTGTCCAGGCTCGTCGAGCGGCCGAGCGTCGCGACCGTCACCTCGTCCTGCACCACCTCGGCCAGCAACCGGCCGGCCCCACCGAGCAGCCGCGTGGTCACCCGGACGATCCGGATCCGGCCGACCGGGCGGACCGGGCGGTCGCGTCGCACCCCGCGCAGCAGCTCGTCGAACCCGGCAGGCGGCCCGTCGGGAGTCACGCCCTCCACATCGGGCAGCACGGCCGGGACACGGAGCAGCTCCGTGTCGTCGCCGTCGGGCAGCCGCAGCCGCCACTGCGCCGAGGTGTCGTCGCGGTGCAACACGAGTTCGATCCCGGCCGTGGCGAGACGCAGATCGTCGGTGTCCCAGCGCTCGGTCTCCAGGACCTGCGGCGGCTCCGTGGCCACGGTCTTCACCCCGGGCAGTCCGGCGAGCCGGGGCGAACCGGCCGCGGCCGGTCCGCGGTAGGTGATCGCCGGGCCCGTCGCTGTCGTGTTCGCCGTGTCCGCCATGGCACCGATTGCCCATCCCGGGCCGCCGTTAACCGCAGGGACCGGCCTCAGCGGGGCAGTCGGGCCTTCTGCACCTTGCCCATGTCGTTGCGCGGCAACGAGTCGACGAACCGCACCTCACGCGGGCGCTTGTGCGGCGCGAGCAGGCCGGTCACGTGGTCGATCAGCTCTCCGGCCGGCGGCGCGTCCCCGGCCGGAACGACGAAAGCGACGATCCGTTCACCGAGATCCTCGTCGGGGACCCCGATCACGGCCGCCTCGGCGACGCCCTGATGTTCCAGCAGCGCGTTCTCGATCTCCCCGGCACCGATCTTGTAGCCGCCGGACTTGATCAGGTCGGTGGATTTCCGGCCGACCAGGGCGAGCGCGCCCGACTCCGTCCACCGTCCGATGTCGCCGGTGGCGAACCAGCCGTCGGGAGTGCGGGCGGCCTCGGTCGCATCCGGCCGGTTGAGGTAGCCGGAGAACAGGCCGGGTCCGCGGACCTCGACCGCGCCCAGGGCCTCGTCACCGGCGGCGTCGGGCAGCGGAGCGAGCCGGACCTCGGTGCCGGGCACCGGCCGTCCGACCGTTCCGGGCTCCGGATCGGAGTCGGCGCGGGCCGCGGTGAGGATGAGCGTCTCGGTGAGCCCGTAGCGTTCCCGGACGGCGAGCCCGGTCGCCTTCTCGATCCGGGCGTGGTCGACGGCGGTGAGTGCGGCCGAACCGGAGACCAGCAGCCGGGCCCGGCCGATCGTCGCGGCCGGCTCCGGGTCGCCGGCGAGCTCGTCGGCGAGCCGGTGGTACTGGGTGGGGACGCCGAACACCATGGTCGCGCCCGCGTCGACGGCCGCGGCCAGCCCGGCCGCGTCGAGTCCGCCGAGATGGTGCAGGGAGCCACCGCGGCGCAGCGGCCCGAGCACGCCGAGCACGAGGCCGTGGACGTGGAACAGCGGCAGCGCGTGGGCCAGCCGGTCGGCGCCGGTCCAGGCCCAGGCGTCGGCCAGCGCGTCGAGGTTGGCCGCGATCGCACCCCGGGAGAGCACCGCGCCCTTGGGCGCGCCCGTCGTCCCCGAGGTGTAGACGATCAAGGCGGGCGCGTCCGCGGGTGGCTCGGGCTCGTCGATCCCACGACTCGGGCTCCCGGAAACCCCGACTCGCGCACCGGAGGACCCCGACTCGCGGGGGTGGGGGTGGACGTCGATGCGGGGCAGGGC
>NZ_JAAXKZ010000061.1 GCF_012911875.1 Pseudonocardia bannensis
GTACTTCCGGCCGCGCTCGCAGCGCACTCGGAAACGCTGGGAACGGCTGGCCGTGGCGCAGCGGCGCGGCGAGACGATCCCGCCGATCGACGTCTACCGCGTGGGCGGGCTGCACTTCGTCCGCGACGGCCACCACCGGGTCTCGGTCGCGCACGCGCTGGGCCTGCGGACGATCGAGGCCAAGGTCACCGAGGTGACGACGCGGATCGACCCGAACGGGATCGTCCACCGCGGTGACCTGATCACCAAGGACCTGCGCCGGGTGCTCCTCGACCGGGTCCCGCTGTCCGGCCGGGCGCTGGAGTCGATCACCGTGACCGACCCGTGGAGCTACGCGGAGCTCAGCAAGACCGTGGAGGCCTGGGGATTCCGGTTGATGCAGCACGAGGGCCGCTTCCTGGACCGGGAGACGGTGGCCCGGCGCTGGTGGTCGGAGGAGTTCACGCCGGTCGTGCGCATGCTGCGCCAGGCCGAGCTGATCGGCGACCGCACCGACGCCGAGGCCTACCTGCAGCTGGCCTGCCAGCGGTACCGCCTGCTGCGCACCCACCGCTGGGACGACGAGGTCGTCGACCACCTCCGCAACGACCCCGGCCCCTGACCCGCACGTCACACCCCCACCCGCGAGTCGGGGTATCCCCCTGCGCGAGTCGCGGTATTCCCATGCGCGAGTCGCGGTATTCACGCGCACGAGTCGGGGTATCCACGGCCGCGGCGGGACGTCCACGTCCGCGAGTCGGGGTATTCATGCGCGCGAGTCGTGGCCACACCGCGCACGACTCGCCTGCACCGTCATGGCTTGCGGGCGGAAGTACCGCGACTCGCGCACGCACTGACCGATCGGCGGGTGTGCTGACCCCGACTCGCGGGCGCGGTTATCGCGACTCGCGCGCGGGATTACCGCGACTCGCGGGCGCGGGTACCGCGACTCGCGCGCGGGATTACCGCGACTCGCGGGGTTAGGACGCTGTGGTGGCGGGGGCGTCCTGGCGGCTGGTGAGGTTCGCCCCGCTCGACGGGTCGAAGATCTGGATCTTGTCGGTGTCGATCCAGACCTCGGAACGCCCGCCTTCGGTCGCCGGTGACGCCGCCGAGAGCCGGGTGACCAGCTGCCCGGCGCTGTCGGGGACGTCGGCCGTCCCGGCGTCGGCGGCCAGGTCGGCCAGGTCGTCGGACATCGCCTGCTCGCCCTCGATGGTGAAGTAGGCGAACTTGTCCGAACCCATCGACTCGAGGACGTCGACCTCGGCGGTGAACACCGAACCGCGCGAGCGCACGCTCTCATCGATCAGGGCGGCGTCCTCGAAATGCTCCGGGCGGATGCCCATGATGACCTCGCGGGGAGCGTTCCCCGCCTCCAGGCTGCGGCGCACCGAGTCGGGCACCGCGAGATCGCCGAGCGTGGTGCGCAGCTTGCCCTCTTCCAGCCGCGCGGGCAGGAAGTTCATCGCGGGCGACCCGATGAAGCCGGCGACGAAGAGGTTGGCCGGGTGGTCGTAGAGGTGCTGCGGCGAGCCGATCTGCTGCACCACGCCACCGCGCATCACCACGATCCGGTCACCCAGCGTCATCGCCTCGGTCTGGTCGTGGGTGACGTACACGGTCGTGGTGGACAGCCGCTGCTGCAACTTCGACACCATCGTGCGCATCTGCACCCGCAGCTTGGCGTCGAGGTTGGACAGCGGCTCGTCCATCAGGAACGCCTTGGGGTTGCGGACGATCGCCCGGCCCATCGCGACGCGCTGCCGCTGGCCGCCGGACATGTTGGCGGGCTTGCGGTCCAGGTGCTGGGTCAGGTCGAGGATCTTCGCCGTCTCCTCGACCTTGCGGTTGATCTCCGCCTTGTCGACCTTGGCGATCTTGAGCGGGAACGCCATGTTCTCGCGCACCGTCATGTGCGGGTACAGGGCGTAGGACTGGAACACCATCGCGATGTCGCGGTCCTTCGGCGCGCGCTCGTTCATCCGCTCGCCACCGATCCGCAGTTCACCGTCGCTGATGTCCTCCAGCCCGGCGATCATGTTCAACGCCGTCGACTTCCCGCAGCCCGACGGGCCGACCAGGATGATGAACTCGCCGTCCGCGATCTCGATGTTGATGTCGTTCGCGGCGATCGTGCCGTCGGGATACCGCTTGGTCACCTTGTCCAGAACGATGTCAGCCACTGTGGGTCACACCTAACCCTTCACTGCGCCGGAGGTCAGGCCGGCGACGATCCGGCGCTGGAAGAACAGCACGAAGACGATGATCGGGATGGTCAGCAGTACCGCGGCCGCCGCGATCGAGCCGGTCGGCTCGGCGAACTGCGATGCCCCGGTGAAGTTCGCGATCGCCACCGTCGCGGTCTGGGACCGGCTGGTCGAGGTCAGCGAGATCGCGAACAGGAAGTCGTTCCAGCAGAAGATGAACACCAGGATCGCCGTGGTGAACACGCCCGGGGCGGCCAGCGGCACGATGACCGACCGGAAGGCCTGCACCGGCGTCGCGCCGTCCATCTTCGCCGCCTTCTCCAGCTCCCACGGGATCTCCCGGAAGAACGCGGAGAGGGTGTAGATCGCCAGCGGCAGCGCGAACGTGATGTAGGGCAGGATCAGCCCGGGCCAGGTGTCGAACAGCCCGATCGCCCGCTCGATGTCGAACAGCGGCGACACCAGCGAGATCTGCGGGAACATCGCGATCAGCAGCGAGATGCCGACCAGGACCTTCTTGCCCGGGAAGTCGAGCCGGGCGATGGCGTAGGCCGCCATCGTGCCGATCACCACCGCGAGCACCGTGGAGATCACCGCGATGCCGATGGAGTTGCGCAGGGCGCTGGTGAACAGGTCGATCTGGAAGATCTGGGCGTAGTTGTCGACCGTCCAGCTGCGCGGGATGAAGTTGCCGTCGGTGATGGTGTCGGCCGTCTTGAACGAGAGGCTGACGATCCAGAGCACCGGGATCAGCGCGTAGAGCAGGACGAGCAGGTCGGCCGCCGCCCACCAGCCCTTCCGGCCTGCCCCCGTCCCTGTCGAGACTGCCATCGCTCAGCGCCTCCCACCGGTGTCCGAGCCGGGTGCCGAGGCCCCGAACAGCTTGATGAACAACAGGGCTATCAGCGCGACCGCGATGAAGATCAGGACGCTGATGGCCGACCCGATACCGAGGTTGAAGGCTTTGAACAGGTTGTCGTAGCCGAGCATCGAGACCGATCCGGTGCCGTTGGATCCCTGGGTCAGGATGTAGATGTTGTCGAACACGCGGAACGCGTCGAGCGTGCGGAACAGCAGCGCGACCAGGATCGCCGGCTTCATCATCGGCAGGATGATCCGCGTCAGCCGCTGCCACGGCCCGGCGCCGTCGACCTGCGCGGCCCTGAGCAGGTCGTCGGGCACCAGGGCGAGCCCGGCCATCAGCAGCAGCGCCATGAACGGGGTGGTCTTCCAGACCTCGGCCAGGATGATGATCGCGAGTGCCGAGACCTGGTCGGTCAGCGGCGCGCTGCCTTCGGGCAGCAGCGCCGCCAGGTAGCCCTTGTCCGGTGTCCAGGCGAACTGCCAGCTGAACGCCGCGACCACCGTGACGATGCCGTAGGGGATCAGCACCACGGTGCGGGTCAGCCCGCGGCCGACGAGGGTGCGGTGCATGACCAGGGCGAGGGCCAGCCCGAGCACGAACTCGATGGCCACCGAGACCACGGTGATGATCACCGTGACGAAGAAGGCCTGCCACCAGTAGGCCGAGGTCAGGACGGCCGCGTAGTTGGCGAACCCGGCGAACGCCCGATCCGCCGGGAACCGCAGGTCGTAGCGCTGCAGCGAAAGCCAGACCGCGTAGCCGATCGGATACGCGGTGACCAGCAGCATGATGATCGCGGCGGGGGCGCAGAGCAGCAGGCCGAGGCGGCGCTCGGCCTTCTTTCCCTCGGAGAGGACCGGCTTGCCGCCACGGGCCGGCGCGGCGGCGGGCGGCGCGACGCGCTCGGTGGTCGCCGTGGTTCCCGGGCCCTTCGCCGACGGTTCGTTCACGATCTCGCTCACGGGACCAGCCCCTCCGAATTCTCGGCTCGGGCGACCTGCTCGGCGAGCGTGCCGACCACGGCCTCGGGGTCGATCTGCGCGGGCGGGTTGAGCAGGTCGGAGATGACGATCGAGATGCTCTGGTACGCCGGGGTCTTCGGCCGCACGCTGGCGTTGTCCAGCGAGGTCTTGATGGCCTCCCACGCCGGGTACTCGGCCTGGAACGCGGGATCGGAGTACAGCGCCTCCAACGTCGGCGGGACGCCGCCCTCGACGGCGTTGCGCAGTTGGTTCTCCCGGTTGCGCAGGCACTGCACGGCCTCGAACGCGAGGTCCTTGTGCAGCGACGTGGTGCTCACGCCCAGGTTCAGTCCGCCGATCGTGACCTTCGCCGGGGTGCCGGCCTCGACGGCCGGGTACGGCGCCCACGCGAACTCGTCGATGACCTGGCGGCCGGTGTCGGTCCCCGCGGGGCGGCCCTGCTCGTCGATGAACGTGCCCCCGCCACCACCGTCGGGCGGCGGCGTGTTGATCGAGGCGTAGACGAAGGGGTAGTTGACCTGGAACGCCGCCTGGCCCGCCTCCATCGCGAGCCGGCCGTCGTTCTCCTTCGCCACCGACAGCGACGGGTCCGCCGCGGACGAGGTCGCCACCCGCTGCATGATCGACGCCGCCCGCACCGCCGCGCTGCGGCTGGGTTCCTGGCCGATCAGGACCTCGCCGTTCTCGGAGACGATCTGGCCGCCGGCACTGTTGATCAGCGTGTTGAACCACACCGTCAGGCCCTCGTACTGGGCGCCCTGCACCTCGATGTAGGACGGCAGGCCGCGGGCCGCGAGGTCCTCGGAGGCCCGGATCATCTCGTCCCAGGTGGCGGGCGGGGTGGGCGAGAGGTCCTTGCGGTACCAGAGGATCTGGGTGTTCGTGTTCAGCGGCGCGGCCCACACCCCGCCCTGGTAGGACCCGGTCTCGAGGGGCCCCTCGAGTGTGCCCTCGGTGACCTGGGCCGCGATGTCGGGCGGGAACCGCTCGATCCACCCGGCCTCGGCGAACTCCGCGGTCCAGGTGACGTCGATGCCGATGATGTCGACGGCCGGGTCGCCGGCCACCAGGCGCCGGGCCAG
Organism: Pseudonocardia bannensis; assembly: GCF_012911875.1. GTDB lineage: Bacteria > Actinomycetota > Actinomycetes > Mycobacteriales > Pseudonocardiaceae > Pseudonocardia > Pseudonocardia bannensis. Next base: position 5,120 of record NZ_JAAXKZ010000061.1, read on the forward strand.
CTGCAGACGCTGGCCGTCCGCGTCCTTCGGCAGCGTCTGTTGGACCACCGTGTACCGGCCGCCCGCCGCGGCCGTGCACGCCTCCGCGGCGGCGGCGTACTGGGTGGCTCCGTCGGCCGGGGTGTAGAAGTTCAGCACCGGCGGACCGCCGGCCTCGGTGCCGCAGCCGGCGATCATGGCCGCGGCCAGCAGAGCCCCGCCGGCCAGGGCGAGCCGACGCCGCCCTCCGCCTGGTCGTCCACGGCGCGGATCGAGCGGCTCCCGCATACCGGCCTCCCGTCGCAGGCCGTCGGGAGCCGCGGAAACCGGCTACACGACGGCGTGTTCAGCCTGTGACACCGGTCACCGGTGCCCGGTAGGGGGAACCTATGTCCGCGTAGCCGTACCCGCAATCGGAGAAACGGGACGAGATCGGAACGAGATGTTCGGGCTAGCCGTTCTGCCCGGACGGGTTCGGGCCCATCGCCAGCTTGGCCAGCAACTCACGGGCCTTCTCGGCGTTGCGCGGCTGGCACAGCACGTCGTAGCGGCCGGCCACCATCTGGCTGGCGGAGGTGAAGTCGCGGCGGCCACGGCTGGCTCCGTAACCGACGGCGGCGAATACCAGTCCGAACAGGAGTCCGCTCGCCAGGCCGACCAGGATCGGACCGAGCGGGTTCGCGCTCGTGCTGAACAGGCTCAGCAGCAGTCCCACGAACAGGCCGAACCACGCGCCCGACGCCGCACCGGAGATCAGTACCCGGCCCCAGGTCAGACGTCCGATGACGCGCTCGACGAGCATCAGGTCGACCCCGACGATCGTCACGTCACGGACCGGGAAGTCGCTGTCGGCGAGGTGGTCGACGGCCCGCTGCGCCTCCTCGTAGGTCGCGTAGGAACCGACCGGCCAGCCGGTCGGCGGGGTGGGAAGGTTGGGCAGCCCGGGCGCGGTTCGCGCGGGGCCGCCGAACGGTGTCGTCACGGACCGTCTCCTCGAAATCGGAACACCTGGGTGTCAGGGGCCCACATCATGTCAACGCGGACCGGTTACCCGCAGTGCCCGGAGGTTGATCACGATCGCAGCACGATCTGCCGCCGGCCAGGGCCGGATGGCAGGAATGCCCTCCTCCCTTCGTCGGGCGGCGCGCCGGGACGGCTGTGCTCCACCTCGCGGTGTGCTTCCGGCAGAACGGCCGTGCGCGTCATCGGTGGCGCGGGTCCGGAATCGACGCGGGCGAGTGGCGGGCACGGGAGCGCCGCGCCTCTCGCGGACGGAGCCCGCTCGGTCGGCGCAGCGAACTCGGCGAAGACCACCGCGCGGTGAGGCCGCGACCGGAAACGGGGACGGTTGCCGACGATCCGTCCGGCGTGCCAGGGCCGGCGGCGCTCGTACGGCGCGACCACATGACGTCGTTCCGGCTGTATTCCCGATGTGAAGGGGCGGGGCCGCGTGCGCGGATTCGGTGCCGGATCGGCCTGAATCGTCGATCACGCGGGCCCCGCCCGGTATCCACCTCGGTCAGCCGCGCTGCTTGTACTCCCGCAGCAGGCCCCGGCTGATGATCGTCTTCTGGATCTCGGAGGTGCCCTCGCCGATCAGCAGGAACGGAGCCTCGCGCATCAGCCGCTCGATCTCGTACTCCTTGGAGTAGCCGTAGCCACCATGGATGCGGAACGCCTCCTGGGTGACCTCGGCGCAGTACTCCGACGCGATCAGCTTGGCCATGCCGGCCTCGACGTCGTTGCGGTTGCCCGAGTCCTTCAGCCGCGCCGCATTGACCATCATCAGGTGCGCGGCCTCGACCTTGGTGCCCATCTCGGCCAGCTTGAACGCGATGGCCTGGTGCTCGGCGATCGGCTTGCCGAACGTGCTGCGCTGCTGGGCGTACTCGGCTGCGAGCTCGAAGGCCCGGATCGAGATGCCGCAGGCGCGCGCGGCCACGTTGACGCGGCCGACCTCGACGCCGTCCATCATCTGGGCGAAGCCGCCGCCGCGCTTGCCGCCGAGGATCTGCTCCCCGGACACGCGGTGGCCCTTGAACACCATCTCGGTGGTGTCGACGCCCTTGTAGCCCATCTTGTCGATCTTGCCGGGGACGATCAGGCCCGGCGCGACCTCGCCGTAGCCGGTCGGCTTCTCGACCAGGAACGTCGTCAGGTTCTGGTAGGGCTTGGGCCGGCCCTCGTCCGTCTTCACCAGGACCGCGGTGAGGTTCGAGGTGCCGCCGTTGGTCAGCCACATCTTGGCGCCGTCGATGACGAAGTCGTCGCCGTCCTGCACGGCCTTGGTCTTGATCGCCGCGACGTCGGAGCCGAGGTCGGGCTCGGACATCGAGAACGAACCGCGCACCTCACCGGTGGCCATCCGGGGCAGATACTTCTGCTTCTGCTCCGCGGTGCCGTGCTGACCGATCATGTACGCCACGATGAAGTGGGTGTTGATCACGCCGGAGACGCTCATCCAGCCGCGGGCGATCTGCTCGACGACGAGGGCGTAGGTGAGCAGCGACTCGCCGAGACCGCCGTACTCCTCGGGGATGGTGAGCCCGAACAGGCCCATCTCCTTCATCCCGTCGACGATGTCCTGCGGGTAGGTGTCGGCGTGCTCGAGCTCGTTCGCGTACGGGAGGATCTCCTTGTCCACGAACGTCTTGACGGTGGACAGGATCTCCTGCTGGATGTCGGTCAGACCGGCGGTCTGGGCGAGCCGGGCCATGGTTCCTCCTGGGCCGAGTGTGGGGGTGTGCGGGCGAGACCGTCAGGGCCGTTGGTCCGGTCCTGACGGGCAGGCCTCACGCCTCCGGGGGCGTCCACCTGTTCGTGCGCTCCATACCGGCGGCCCGGCCCTTCCCGGAGATCACCAGCGCCATCTTCCGCGACGCCTCGTCGATCATCTCGTCGCCGATCATCGCCGCGCCGCGCTTCCCGCCGGCCTCGGAGGTGTACCACTCGTAGGCGTCGAGGATGTTCTCGGCGTGGTCGTAGTCCTCCTGCCGCGGGCTGTAGGTCTCGTTCGCGGCGTCGATCTGACCGGGGTGCAGCACCCACTTGCCGTCGAAGCCCAGCGCGGCCGACCGGCCGGCCACCCGGCGGAACCCGTCGACGTCCTTGATCTGCAGGTACGGGCCGTCGATGGCCTGCTTGTCGTGCGCCCGCGCGGCCATCAGGATGCTCATCAGGATGTGGTGGTAGGCGTCGCCCACGTCGTAGCCGGGCGGCTGCTCGCCCACGACCAGCGACTTCATGTTGATGCTGGCCATGAAGTCGGCCGGGCCGAAGATGATGGTCTCGACGCGCGGGGACGCGGTGGCGATCGCGTTGACGTTGGTCAGACCCAGGGCGTTCTCGATCTGCGCCTCGATGCCGATCCTGCCGACCTCGTAGCCCATGGTCTTCTCGATCTGCGTCAGCAGCAGATCCAGGGCGACGACCTGCTCGGCCGTCTGCACCTTGGGCAGCATGATCGCGTCGAGGTTGGCCCCGGCGCCCTCCACGACCTCGGTGACGTCGCGGTAGGTCCACTCGGTGGTCCAGTCGTTGACCCGGACGACCCGGATCCTCTCGCCCCAGCCGCCCTCGTTCAGCGCCGCGACGATGGTCTTGCGGGCGCCCGGCTTGGCCAGCGGCGCGCAGGCGTCTTCGAGGTCCAGGAAGACCTGGTCCGCGGGCAGCGTCCGGGCCTTGTCGATGAACTTCTGGCTCGATCCCGGCACCGCGAGACAAGAACGGCGGGCACGGTTACGGGTACTCACAGGCAGACTCCTCGTCGAGGTCGGCGCGGGTTGCAGAGATGCTGGCACGTCGGTGGCGCGGGAGCGCGCTTGGGTGATTGGTTTCTCACCCAAGCGAGGTGAGCGGTTGTTACCGATGGGTCACCCCGTGGTCGTCTCCGGCCCCGGGGTCGCCACCAGCTCGCCGCGGGCGACCGCAGCCACCCCGCCCCCGACCGACGTCTCCACTGCCGCCCCACCGCGGGCGCTCACCTGCACCTCCAGCCGCGACGGCCGCCCGATCTCGGCCCCCTGGGCGATCGTGAACGCGGACTCGCCCTCCGGCGCCAGCAGCCCCCGGTCGACGAGGTACACCCCGAGCGCGACCGCCGCCGAGCCGGTCGCCGGGTCCTCGGGAACGCCGCTGCCGGGCGCGAACATGCGCAGGTGGACGTTCTCCGCCCGCTGGTCGACGCTGAACACCACCACCCCGGTCAGGCCCGCCGCGAGGTTGCGGACCGCGGCGGCGTCGCACTCCGCGCGCGCGACGGCCTCGGGCCGCACCGGCAGGAAGACGTACGGGACACCGGCCCCGGCGATCCCGGGTGCCGCGGCGCCGTCCACGTCGTCGGGTGACAGCCCCACCGCGACCGCGAGCAGGGCCGCGTCGACGTCCTGCCCGACCTCCGGGGCGCCGCCGGACACCCGGGCGCCCGCCGCGTCGACCCGCACCGGGAGCAGCCCGGCACCGCACTCCTGCACGACGTCACCGGTGCCGATCACGCCGTCCCTCGCGAGCACCCAGGCCGCGCCGACGCTGGGATGTCCGGCGAAGGGCAGCTCGAGCGCCGGGGTGAAGATGCGCAGCCGGTAGTCCGCACCCGGCTGCGTCGGCGGCAGCGGGAACGCGGTCTCGGACAGGTGGAACTCGGCGGCGATCGACTGCAGGGCCGCGGTGTCCAGGTCCTCGGCGCCGTGCACGACGGCGAGCTGGTTACCGGCGAAGGCCCGGTCGGTGAACACGTCGACCACGTCGTAGCGCAGGTTCGTCACATCCGAAGACCCTAGGGTGACCAGCGCAGACGCGTACCGGCGGCGGTTCTACGCTGGGAGCATGGGCGCGGCGCGGGTGTTCGTGGCACGGATGGCGGGCCTCGCCGTCTTCGGTCCCGACGGCGAGCGCATCGGCAGGGTGCGTGACGTCGTCGTCTCGCTGCGCGTCGACCCCAGCCCGCCCCGGGTGCTCGGGCTCGTCGTCGAGCTGGCCACCCGGCGCCGGATCTTCGTGCCGATGCTGCGGGTCACCTCCGTCGACCCGACCGCCATCACCCTGTCGACCGGGTCGGTGAGCCTGCGCAAGTTCCACCAGCGGCCGAACGAGGCGCTGGTGATCGGTCAGATCCTCGACGCCCCGGTCAGGATGCTGGACTCGGGCGAGGAGGCCGTGGTCGTCGACGCCTCGATCGAGCCGACACGCTCGCGGGACTGGGTGGTCGAACGGCTCGCGGTCCGGCCCCGGCGCACCCGGCTCACCCGGCGCAGCCAGGTCAACGTGGTGCCCTGGAGAGCCGTATCCGGCCTGACGCTGTCGGACCGTCAAGGCACCGAGGGGCTGCTCTCGGTGTTCGAGACGATGCGCCCCGCCGACGTCGCCGCCGCCCTGTCCGACCTGCCCGCCAAGCGCCAGCACGAGGTCGTCGACGCACTCGACGACGAACGGCTGGCCGACGTCTTCGAGGAGATGTCGGAGTCCGACCAGCGCACCCTGCTGGCCCACCTGCACTCCGAACGGGCCGCGGACGTGCTGGAGGCGATGTCCCCCGACGACGCGGCGGACCTGCTCGGCGAACTGCCCGACGACGAGTCCGACCGGCTGCTCGCGCTGATGGAGCCCGAGGAATCGGCCCCGGTCCGGCGCCTGCTGCGCTACTCCTCGGACACCGCGGGCGGCCTGATGACGCCGGAGCCGATCATCCTGCGGCCCGACGCGACGGTCGCCGAGGCGCTCGCGCGCATCGCGAACCCCGACATCCCGCCGGCCCTGGCCAGCATGGTCTTCGTCTGCCGGCCCCCGTCGGAGACCCCGACCGGCCGCTACCTCGGCTGCGTACACGCCCAGCGGCTGCTGCGCGAGGCGCCGTTCGAGCTGGTCGCCGGCATCGTCGACAGCGAGCTCGCACGGCTCACCCCGGACGCCACCCTCGAGGAGATCACCCGGTACTTCGCGGCGTACAACCTCGTGGCCGGTCCGGTGGTGGACGCCGAGGACCACCTGCTCGGCGCGGTGACGGTCGACGACGTGCTCGACCACCTGCTGCCGGAGGGCTGGCGCGACGAGATGACCGAACCGAGCGAGGGCTTCGTCGGCGGTCAGGACACTGCGAAGAGCGGGATGGCCAGGGGGGTCGACCATGCCTGAGCCGTACTCGAACCGGCGCCTGGATCAGCCTCTGGTCGGCCGCCGGCGCTTCGAGGTCGATCCGGACGGCTTCGCCCGGATCTCCGAACGGATCGCCCGCTTCCTCGGCACCGGCCGGTTCCTGGCCATCCAGACGGTCATCGTCGTCATCTGGATCACACTCAACCTGTTCGCCGTGCAGATGCAGTGGGACCCCTACCCGTTCATCCTGCTGAACCTGGCGTTCTCCACCCAGGCCGCGTACGCCGCGCCACTGATCCTGCTGGCCCAGAACCGGCAGGACGACCGGGACCGGGTCGCGCTCGAGGAGGACCGGACCCGCGCGGCGCGCACCAAGGCCGACACCGAGTACCTCGCCCGCGAGCTGGCCGCGCTGCGGCTGGCGATGGGCGAGGTCGCCACCCGCGACTACCTGCGCGGGGAGCTCGACAAGCTCGCCGACCGGATCGACCGCAGCAGCCGGGACGGCAGAGACGGCAGAGACAGCAGGGACGGCCGGGACAGCCGGGACAGCCGGGACAGCCGGGACAGCCGGGACAGCAGGGACAGCTGGGACAGCCGGGACAGCCGGGACACCGCCGACGGCGACGGGCGGACGCGCAGCAAGGTCAGCCGGCAAGCCGGCGACTGATCCGCTCCAGGGTGGCCAGGTCGTCCGGCTCCAGCCGGACCGCGAAGTGCCGGAGCACCCCGAGCAGGTGCGTCCGCGACGCCGTGCGCAGCCGGTCCAGCCCGGCGTCGGTGAGGCGCGCCGCGACACCGCGGCCGTCGGACTCGACCCGCAGGCGCTTGACGAGGCCGGCCCGCTCCAGTCGGTCGACGAGCCGGGTCACCCCGGAGCGCGACAGCAGCACGGCGTCGGCGAGCTCGGTCATCCGCAGCCGGCGATCCGGCGCCTCGGCGAGCTGGACGAGCACGTCGTAGGACGCCAGCGACAGCCGCTGCTCGGCCACGAGCTCGGATTCCAGGGTCCGGGTGATGGTGGCGTGCGCGCGCAGGAACGCCCGCCAGGAGGCGAGCTCGTCCGGCGTGGGAACGGCCCGTCGCGGCGCCGGCCGTTCCTCCGGTCCCTCGTCGTCGGGCCGCCCGTCCGGCGTGGCGACCGGCCGGGTATCGGCGATGTCCGTCACGTCTGAAGATGCTACGGCGCGGGGCCGGTCAGAGGCGGACGTAGCATGGGCGGCGAGTCGCCGCGGCCCAGCGCTGCGGGCCGCAGATGTCGCAGGGAAGGTCCAGCGGAGAACCTGATGTCCGTCATCGGAAACGCACAAGCCGACACCATCGAGCAGGCCGTCCGGGCCGCTCTGACCAAGGTCGAGGACCCGGAGATCCACAAGCCGATCACCGAGCTCGGCATGGTGAAGGGTGTCGCGGTGTCGCCGGACGGCATGGCACACGTCGGCGTCTACCTCACCGTCGCGGGCTGCCCGATGCGGGAGACGATCACCTCGCGGGTCACCGCCGCGGTCTCGGCGGTACCGGGTGTGCGCGAGGTCCAGGTCGAGCTGGACGTGATGAGCGACGAGCAGCGCACCGCGCTGCGGCGTTCGCTGCGCGGCGACGCCGACGAGCCCGTGATCCCGTTCGCCCAGCCCGGCTCGCTGACCAGGGTCTACTGCGTCGCGTCCGGAAAGGGCGGGGTCGGCAAGTCCTCGGTCACGGTGAACCTGGCCGCCGCGATGGCGGCCCGCGGCCTGTCCGTGGGCGTGGTCGACGCCGACATCTACGGGCACTCGGTGCCGCGGATGCTCGGCACCACGGCGCGGCCCACCAAGGTCGAGAACATGATCATGCCGCCGCAGGCGCACGACGTGAAGGTCATCTCGATCGGCATGTTCGTCGAGGGCAACACGCCGGTGGTCTGGCGCGGGCCGATGCTGCACCGGGCGCTGCAGCAGTTCCTGTCCGACGTGTTCTGGGGCGATCTCGACGTCCTGCTGCTCGACCTGCCCCCGGGCACCGGCGACATCGCGATCTCCACCGCGCAGCTCATCCCGAACGCCGAGCTGTTGGTCGTCACCACCCCGCAGCAGGCCGCCGCGGAGGTGGCCGAGCGGGCCGGGTCGATCGCGCTGCAGACGCGGCAGCGGCTGGCCGGCGTCGTGGAGAACATGTCCTGGATGGAGATGCCCGACGGCTCCCGCGTGGAGGTCTTCGGGTCCGGCGGCGGGCAGACCGTGGCCGACTCGCTGACCCAGTCGCTCGGGGCGCCGGTGCCGCTGCTCGGTCAGATCCCGCTGGAGACGCGGCTGCGCGAGTGCGGCGACACGGGCACCCCGATCGTGCTGGCCGACCCGGAGTCGGCGTCGGCCAAGGCGCTGCGTTCCGTGGCCGACAGGCTGAGCACCCGCGCCCGGGGCCTGGCCGGCATGTCGCTGAACATCTCCCCGGTCCGCAAGTAGCCCCCGCTCACCACGAACGACCCTTTCGTTCGAGCCTATGTCCGTTCGTGGCGTTCCGGGGCGTGGGTGGGATCAGAGGGTCGCGTCGGTCACGGCCTTGGCCCACAGTCCGACGCCCTCGTCGACCTGCTCCGCCGTGACGATGAGCGGCGGGATCATCCGGACGACGTTGCCGTATGCGCCGCAGGTCAGCAGCAGTAGGCCGTGGGCGGCCGCGGCGGCGTGGGCCCGGGCGGCGGCCTGCGGATCGGGCCGACCGTCGGCGGTCGTGAACTCGTTGCCGACCATCAGTCCCAGCCCCCGGACGTCGGCGATTCCGGGATGGTCGGCGGCGACCCCGCGCAGGCCCTCGAGCAGTCGCCGGCCCTGCTCCGCGGCGTTGGCGACGAGGCCCTCGGACTCGATGACGTCGAGCGTGGCGAGCGCCGCGGCGCACGACACCGCGTTGCCGCCGTAGGTGCCGCCCTGCGATCCCGGCTTCGCCTTCGCCATCAGCTCGGTGGGGGCTGCGATCGCCGAGAGCGGGAACCCGCTGGCCAGGCCCTTGGCCGTGATCAGGATGTCGGGCGTCACCGCGGCCGCGTGCTGGTGGCCCCAGAACCGCCCGGTCCGTCCGAAGCCGGTCTGCACCTCGTCGACGATCAGCAGGATGCCGTGCGCGTCGGCGCGCTCGCGCAGTCCCGCCAGGAACGCCGGCGGGGTGGGGACGTATCCGCCCTCGCCGAGCACCGGCTCGATGAGGAAGGCCGCGACGTCGCCCGCCGGAGCGGTGGTGACGAGCTGGCGGTCGAGCTCGGTCAGGGCGAACCGGACGGCTTCCTCCTCCGACCACCCGTAGCGGAACGCGTACGGGAACGGCGCGAACGCGACACCGCCCATCATCGGCCCGATCCCGGCCCGGATCTTCGCCCCGGAGGTGGTCAGCGCCGCGGCGCCCATCGTGCGGCCGTGGAAGCCGCCGTCGAACGCGACGATCAGCTGCCGTCCGGTGGCGTGCCGGGCCAGCCGGACCGACGCCTCGACCGCCTCGCTGCCGGAGTTCAGGTAGAAGACGCTGTCGAGCCCCGCGGGCAGCACGTCACCGAGCCGTTCGGTCAGGCGCAGCAGCGGCTGGTGCATCACCGTCGTGTACTGGCCGTGGATGAGCGTGCCGGCCTGTTCCCGCGCGGCGGCCACGACCTTCGGATGACAGTGCCCGGTGCTCGTGACGCCGATCCCGGCGGTGAAGTCCAGGTACCGGCGGCCCTCGGTGTCGTAGAGGTACACGCCCTCGCCGCGGGCGACCAGGACCGGCGTGGCCTGCTTCAGAACCGGGGACAACTGTGCCATGCGCGTGCTCCCAGGATCGGGGGTCGTCGAACGGGCTCACAGATTGTCAACTTGTCGACAATCTGCATCGATCGAACCATGCGCCCTCCGGCGCGGCAAGGGGTCACTCGCTGCCGATGACCGACCCGGCCCCATCAGGACCGCCTGGGCTCTTCGACCACCTGCCGCTGCCGCCCCGGCCTCACCGGGCCACAGGCGATCGTCACGATCAGGTCAGCAGGGCCACCACACCGATCATCACCGGCACGCTCAGTACCGTGGTCGTCAACGCCGCGTCCCGGGCGAGCACCACACCCTGGTCGAAGCGCACCGCGTAGCCGAACACGTTCTGCGCCGTGGGCAGCGCCGCACACACGACCACCGCGAGCAGCGCGTGCCCCTCCAGACCGAGCACCACCGCGCCGACCGACAGGGCCAGAGCCGGGTGCCCGACGCTCTTCAGCACGACGACCGACCACAGCGACGCCGCGGGCTCCCCCCTCCCGGGCCTCGCGGCACCGTTGAGGGAGATCCCGAACGCCAGCAGCATCGCCGGCACCGCGAGGTCCGCGATCAACTGCACCGGCGCGAGCAGCGTTTCCGGCGGCTGCCACCCGGAGATCGCCACGAACAGCCCCGCGAACGTCGCGAGGGCGATGGGGTTGCGCAGCGGAGCCGTCAGCGTGCGCGGCCAGGACGGCCGCTCACCCATCGACCGCTCGCCGAGAACGTCGAGGACCGTCGTGAAGACGGGGGTCAGCACGGCGAGCTGGAACAGCAGCACCGGTGCGACCTCGGTGGCGTTGCCGAGCGCGTAGGTCGCGATCGGCAGGCCCAGGTTGCCCGCGTTGACGTAGCCGCTCGCCATCGCGCCGATCACCGTCTCCCCGGCGGGACGGCGTCGCAGCACCCCGATCGGCACGTAGAGCAGGCAGGCCAGCGAACTGGTCACGGCCGTGACGACCAGCGCCTCGGAGAACACCGCCGGCACGTCGGCGCCGGCCAGGGTGACGAACAGCAGCGCGGGCGTGGCGACGAAGAACGCGGTGCGGGACAGGACCTCGGTGGCCGACGCCCCGAGCGTCCCCGAGCGGCCGATGACGTAGCCGACGCCGATGACCACGCCGATCACCAGGAAGCCCTCGACGACGCCGTTCACTCCGCGGTCACGTCCACGCAGCGTACGGACGCGCCGACGGTCCCGCCGGGCCCAGACCCCGGCCCGAACGGTGTTATCCGCTCACCGGGGTCAGGCCGGGACCGCGGGAGGCGGCCCCAGGGGGAGCCCCGCGCCGGCCGGTCCACCCCCGGCCGGCCCGAGGATGCGGTCCACCGCGTCGGCCATGTGCGCTTCGAGGGTGGCGACCAGCCGGTCGGCGTCGCCGTCGTGCACGGCGTCGCGCAGCACCCGGTGCTCGACGAGCAGTTCCTCGGCGGGCGGCGCGGTCTGTTGCAGGGCGGCGAGGCACATCCGCGTCTCCACCAGCAGCGCGTCGGCCATCCGGCGCAGCCGCGGGCTCCCCGCGGCGGCCACCAGCTCGGCGTGGAAACCGTGGTCGGCGTCGGCCAGCGCGACCGCATCGCCCGCCGCCGCGGCGGCCTCCATCGCGGCCAGCGCCGCGGTCAGCCGCTCCGTGGCCGCGCTCCGGTCGCCGTCCAGGATGAGCATTCCCGCAGCGCGCTCGACCGCCGTGCGCGCGAGGTACACGTCGCGGACGTCGGCGGCGTCGAGATCCCGGACGAACAGCCCCCGGTGCCGCTCGCTGCGGAGCAGCCCCTCGGCCACCAGCCGCTGCATCGCCTCCCGCAGCGGCCCACGGCTCACACCCAGCCGACCGGCCAGCTCGACCTCGCCCAGCTGGGTGCCGGGCGGGAAGGTGCCGCGCATGATGGCCTGACGGATCCGGTCGGCCACGATGGCCGCCGTGGAACGCCGGCTCACCGGCTCCAGATCGTGCAGGTCCAGGCCCATGCCCTCTCGTGCCCCTCTTCTCGTGTGCGGGTGCGCCCTGCACCTCACCGGCGGCCCCGGCGGCCGCCTCGGAACCCGGCGAACAGGGTGCCGAGGCCGCCGCGCGGCCGGTCGGCCCCGGCCAGCCGCAGCCCCTGCCACACGCTCACCTGGTTGGCCGTCAGCACCGGCTTGCCCACCCGGGCTTCCAGCGCGTCGAGCAGTTCCACGGTGTGCAGCGCGGTGTCGGGCAGCAGTACGGCCTGCGCGTCGGTGTGGTCGGCGGTCGCGGCGAGGTCGAACACCGGGTCGGCGGGCAGGGTACCCACCTCGGCCGCGGTGACGATGCCGCGGGCGGACAACCGCAGCGCGGTGACCCCGGCCCTGGCCAGGAACGCCACGAACCGCTCGGCGACGTCGTCGGGGTAGGTGGCGCCGACCGCGACCCGAGTGACCCCGAGCCGCTCGCACGCGTCGACGAAGGCGAACGAGGTGCTCGACGCCGGCACCCCCGAAACCTCCTGCAGCGCTGCGACCTGGGCCGTCGCTCCCTCCCAGCCGAACACGAAGCTCCCGCTGGTGCACGCCCAGACGATCGCGTCGAGCGGCCCGCCGGCCGCCACCGCCCGGGCACCGGCGGCCAGTACCTCGTCGCCACCGATATCGAGCAGCGCATCGACGCGATGGGCGTCCTCCCGCATCTCGGTGTGCACCAGCGGCAACCGGGTGCCGTCGCCGAGCAGCTTCTCGGCCCGGGGGTAGTCGTCCTCGGCGGAGTGACCGGGGTAGAGGATGCCGACGGTCGGGGGTCCGGTGACAGCGGTCGGATCAGTCATGATTGTCGGCAATCATACAAATCTGCACCCTCCGTCAAGCCGCCGAGAGCCGGCCCGTCGCGGCGAGCAGCCGGCCGCCGCCGACCGCGGACCGGCCGATCGCCCGCAGCGCCGCCCACATCGTCACCTGGTTCGCGGTCAGCACCGGCTTGCCCAGTGCCTGCTCCAGCGGCTCGATCACGTCGTAGGTGGGCAGGTTCGTGCAGCTGATGAACAGCGCGTCCGCGTCGGGCCGGTCGGCCGCCGTGACGATCTCGACGACCTCGCCGTAGGTCACCCGCCAGATGTTGCCCAGCAGCCCGAGGCCCTCGCTGGAGACCGTCTCGACGTCGTGTTCGCGGAGGTAGCGGACCAGTCGCGCGGTGACGGCGGCGATGTACGGCGTGGCGATGGCGAGCCGGTGCACCCCGAGCACCCGCAGCGCCTCGGCGAGGGCGCCGGAGGTCGTGGACACCGCCGGCGCACCCGCCTCCAGCATGGTCCGACGCAACACGTACTCGCCCTGCGTCCCGCCGACGAAGCTGCCGGACGTGCACGCGAACGTGACCACCCCGGGCTGCGGGGTGAGCACGTCCCGGGTGGCCCGGCGCAGCGCCCGGCGATCGCCCACCGCGACGGCCATCTCGACCGTCACGGGGGTGGTGAAGAACGGCAGCCGGGTCAGGTAGAGCGACACGTCGTCGGGCGCCCAGCGCCACAGCTCGCGGTCGAGGGCGAAGTCGAACGGGGCGACGACCCCGATTCCTGGATTGGTCGCGTCACCGTGCGGTTCGACGAGCCCCACGGACAGCTCGGTCGGCATGGCCCGCCTCCCCGGTCAACGCACGTCGGAACGCTCGGTGAGCCTGGAGTAGACGAGCCGCTCCCCGACGCTGCCGGAACGCCAGACGTCGTGGCACGCCTCGGCCATGGCGTCCAGGCCCTCGACGATCGTCGCGTAGACGTTGCCGGGCACCCACCCCACGTCGCCGTTGAGCAGCAGGTTGTTCCGCCCGTAGAAGATGGCCAGGTCGACCACCCCGGGGAGATGGTCGATGCCCTGGTCGGCCTTGAAGGACTGGTCGAGCATCCCGCCGGAGAACGAGAAGTACACGACGTCACCGGGGATCGGGGTGACCGTGGTGTTCTCGAAGCCGATCTCCTCGCCGAACCGCGGGACCATCGTGTACACCTCGTTGCGGGCGTACTTGGCGTGCTGCGCGTCGCCGCCGAGCGGCAACGCGTCCCAGACCGCGGCACACGTGCGCGGGGCGTCCTTCTCCAGGAGTTCGGCCACGCACGACACGCCCCGACGGGCGAGCGAGATGCTGATGAACTTCGACAAACCGACCACCCCGCGAGCGCTGTGTTGATGAATGAGGTTCACTTCCGTCGTGCCACCGTGCGCCAGTGCCGCGGATTGTTGACAATCATACGAGCGGTTCCTAGCGTGTCAATGGCCCCGACCGGCTCCGCGAAAGGACCCAGGGTTGCCTGTTTCCCCAGGTCAAGGGGGTAATTCCAGCTCCCCCACGATCGCGGTGCTGCATGCCGTCGACCGGCCGCCCGCGCTCGCCGAACACGCCTGCGGGGCCGAGCTGCGGTTCGCCACCGACGACACGCTGGCCGACACGCTGCCCGGCTGCGACGCACTGTTCGTGTGGGACTTCACCTCCGACGCCGTGCGCGGCGCCTGGCCCGCGGCCGACACGATGCGGTGGGTGCACACGGCCAGCGCCGGTGTGGACCGGCTGATCTTTCCCGGGCTGGTGGACTCCGACGTCACCCTGACCAACTCCCGAGGCGTGTTCGACACCCCGATGGCGGAGTACGTCCTCGGCGTGGTGCTCGCGTTCGCGAAGGACCTGCCGCAGACGCTGCGGCTGCAGGACCGCCGCGAGTGGCGGCACCGGGAGACCGAGGGGATCGCCGGCCGGTGCGCGGTGGTCGTGGGCAGCGGACCCATCGGCCGGGCGATCGCGCGACTGCTCACCGCCGCCGGACTGCAGGTGCGCCTGGTGGGCCGCCGACCGGCCGACGGCGTGCACGGCATCGACGAGCTCGACGCACTGCTGCCCGAGGCCGACTTCCTGGTACTGGCCGCACCGCTCACCGACCGGACGCGTGGCCTGCTCGACGCCGCCGCGCTGGGGCTGCTCAAGCCGACCGCACGGGTCGTCAACGTCGGGCGCGGGGCGCTGGTCGTGCAGTCCGACCTCGTCGACGCGCTGGCCGCCGGACGCATCGCCGGCGCGGCGCTGGACGTGTTCGAGACCGAGCCGCTGCCCGCGGACTCCCCGCTGTGGGGCATGCCCAACGTCATCGTGTCCCCGCACATGTCCGGCGACACGGTCGGCTGGCGGGACGCACTGGTCGAGCTGTTCGCCGACAACCTGGCCCGCTACCGGGCGGGCACCCCCCTGCGCAACGTCGTCGACAAGGCGCGGGGCTACGTCACCGGGAACACGGGAGGGTCCGCATGAGCGCCCCCGCACGCACGACCGCCGACCTCTCCGCCACCGATCTGCTCGCGGCCTACCGCGCGGGGGAACTCTCCCCCGTGGAGGCCACCCGGGACGCGCTGGACCGCATCGACCGGCTCGACGGCGCGGTCAACGCGTTCTGCCTCGTCGACGCCGAAGGCGCGCTGGCCGCGGCGCGGGAGTCGGAGCAGCGCTGGCGGCACGGCGAGCCCCGGGGGCTGCTGGACGGCGTGCCGACCTCCGTCAAGGACATCCTGCTGACGATCGGCTGGCCCACCCGGCGCGGTTCCCGGACGACCCCGGCCGACGTGATCTCCGAGGTCGACGGCCCGCCGGTCGCCCGGGTGCGCGAGCACGGCGCCGTGCTGCTGGGCAAGACGACGACCCCGGAACTCGCGTGGAAGGGCGTCACCGACTCGCCGCTGACCGGGGTCACCGGCAACCCGTGGGATCCCGCGCTGACCGCGGGCGGGTCCAGCGGTGGCAGCGCCGCGGCCGTCGGGCTCGGGATGGGCGCGCTCAGCCTGGGCACCGACGGCGGCGGTTCGGTCCGCATCCCGGCCGCGTTCACCGGGACGGTGGCGCACAAGCCGACCTACGGCCGGGTCGCCCACCATCCGGCCAGCCCGTTCGGCACGCTGGCCCACGTCGGGCCGATGACCCGCACCGTCGCCGACGCGGCGCTGCTGCTCGACGTGATCTCCGGGTTCGACGCCCGCGACCCCTGGGCGCTCCCGGCACCGGCCCGGTCCTTCACCGAGACGCTGGCCGACGGCGTGGCCGGGCTGCAGATCGCGGTCAGCCCGACGCTCGGCTACGCGACCCTCGACCCGGAGGTGGCCGCAGCGTTCGAGGCCGCCGCGGACACGTTCGCGGCGCTCGGCGCCACGATCGAGTACGCCGACCCCGGCTTCACCGATCCCGTCGAGGCGTTCGAGGTGCTGTGGTTCGTCGGCGCGGCCAAGACGATCGAGCGCCTCGGCCCCGAGCAGCGCGCGACCATGGACCCGGGGCTGGTCGAGATCGCCGAGCAAGGCGCGCAGGCGAGCGCCCTGGACTACCTGGCCGCGATGGCCGTCCGCAACGACCTCGGCTCCCTGATGGGCGCGTTCCACCGCGGCTACGACCTGCTGCTCACCCCGACGCTGCCGATCCCGGCGTTCCCGGGCGGGGTCGAGGTGCCGCCGGGCTCGCCGGCGCCGCGCTGGACGTCCTGGACGCCGTTCACCTACCCGTTCAACATGACCCAGCAGCCCGCCGCCAGCGTGCCGTGCGGGTTCACCACGGCCGGCCTACCGGTGGGCCTGCAGATCGTGGGTCCCCGGCACGCCGACGGGATGGTGCTGGCCGCGGCGCACGCGTACCAGCAGGCCACCGACTGGCACCGCCGCCGCCCCCCGCTCCTCGAACCGCGCTGAAGCGCCCTTCCCGACTGCGTTGAGGCTCCACAACGCAGTCTGTAAGGCACGTAGAGCGCGTCAGGGCTCCACGACGCGGGTCAGGTGGCGTCGGGGTCGATCGGCGGGCGTTCGTTGGGGGACAGGCGGTCGGCTCGGGGGGCCGTCGCCGGGTGCGGGGTCGGAGCGGGTGCGCCGTTCGTGGCCGCGCCGCCCGGGACGTACCCGTTCGGCTTCTCGGGCGGGTCGTCGTCGAACAGGGTGCGGCGCACGGCGTTGCGGGTGGCGTTGCGCGGGTTGAAGTCGCGCAGCCCGCGCAGATCGTCCAGCGGCTTGCGCAGCTCGTCGAACTCCGGGCCGAGCTCGTTGCGCAGCTGATCACGGGCCCCGGTGGCGTACTCCCGGACCTGGCGGATGGTCTTACCCAGCCACGCCATCGCCGAGGGAAGCCGCTCCGGGCCCAGGATGAACAGCCCGGCCACGACGAGGATCAGGATCTCGCCCCATCCGACGCTGTCGAACATGTGCGCAGCCTATCGCGTCCCGAGCCCGATACTCCGCCGCTCAATCCGAGGCGAGCACGGCCGACACGGTCAGCGGCCGGCCGTCCCGGACCAACTGCACCGCGACGGTCTGCCCCGGCTCGCGCTCACGCACCGCGACCACCAGTTCGTCGGCCCCGGCGATCGTCCGGTCGTCCACCCGGACGATCACGTCGCCCTCGACGATGCCGGCGGCGGCCGCCGCCCCGCCCTGCACCACGTTCTGCACCTGCGCGCCGTCGGTGGTGCCGTCGGTCACGGACTTGGCGTTGACGCCGAGGTCGGCGTGCTTGACCGCGCCCGTGCGGATCAGCTCCTGGGCGATCTCGCGGGCGTCGTCGATCGGGATGGCGAAGCCGAGGCCGATCGAACCTCCCTCGCCCTGGCCGAGGCTGCGGATCGCGGTGTTGATGCCGACCACCGCGCCGGTGGAGTCGACGAGCGGGCCACCGGAGTTGCCGGGGTTGATCGCGGCGTCGGTCTGGATCGCGTCGATCACGGCGGTGGCGTCGTTCTGCCCGCCGTCGAGACGCACCGGCCGGTTCAACGCGCTGACGATGCCGTCGGTGACCGTGCCGACGAGCCCGAGCGGGGAACCGATCGCCAGCACGCCGTCCCCGACGGCGAGTGACCGCGACGACCCGATCTGCGCGACGGTCGGGTTGGTCACCCCGACCCTGACCACGGCCAGGTCCGTCTTGGGGTCCCGGCCCACGATCTGCGCGGCGGTGCGGGTGCCGTCGCTGAAGACGGCCTCGATGTTCGCGCCCTGCACCTCGGCTGCCGGCGCGACGACGTGGTTGTTGGTCAGCACGTATCCGGCCGGGTCGATGACGACCCCCGAACCGGTGCCGCCCTGGTCCCCCACCCGGATCTCGATGGAGACGACCGCCGGCACGACGCGGGCCGCGATGTCGGCGACCGAGCCGGGCGGGCGCTCCTTCGCCTCGGCCGCCGCGGCGATCGTCGCCTCCGGGTCGGTCAATCCCGAGGCACCTTCGGCAGTGAGCCGGCCGACGAGCCCGCCTGCCGCACCGATGAGCAGCACGGCGGCACCCAGCACCACCAGCGCGCGGGTCTGCACCCGGCGGCCGAACAGCAGGTCGCGGACGCCGAGCCGGGCGGCTGGGCCACCGGGTCCGGCAGGAGCCGGCGGCGTGGCGGCGGGCGGCGGGCCGAGATCGGCCGGGCTGCCCGGATCCCGCCAAGGATCCACGTCCGCGGGACGGTCACCGCTGCTCCAGAACAGGTCGGGCCCGGCGCCGTTCGTGCCGTTCCGGTGCGGATCCGGGGGTCGCTGCAGGGACGTGGTGTCCCCCGCCGAGCGGCCGAACGCGCTGGCCAGCGCGGCCGGGGGCGGCGGCGCGAACGAGCCGGCGGAGATGCCGGAGGTGCTGGAGGTGCCGTTGTCGTGCCCACGGTCGAACCCGCCGCTGACACCCGCGGGGCGGCCGAACGCGAACGCGGTGCCGTCGTCCACCGGTGGGCGCTCGATCGGGCGCGGACCCAGGCGAGGCGGTGCCGGCTCCGCCTCGGCCGCGGCGCGCTCGGCGGCTCCGGCGTCCTGCTCGTCGCTCATCGCGGGCCGGCTCCTGGGTGCGGGATCGGACGGGGAATTCCCGACCAGCCTGCCTCAGCGCGGGTGAAGTCCGCGTAGCCGGGCCGGGCTCAACGCCGGCCGGAGGCCGGGAAGCTGGGGGGCATCGTGTCCAGCCGGCGAGCCAGGTCGGCAGGTCGGACCTCACCGGCCGGGCCGGTGGCCGAGGCCGGGTTCAACGTGGAACGTGCGGTCAGCCGGGTGTCCAGCTTGGCGGGGGCTCCGTTGCCCAGCACCGATCCGCCCAGGACACCGCGGTCGGCCGAGGGCGCCGTATCGGGCGCGCCGATCGACGCGGAGGGCGCGCCGAACGCGAGTGCGCCCAGCGCCAGGCCGGACACCGCGGCACCGGCTCCGAGCCGGATCCGGCGCGGCACACCTGCGCGGCGACCGTGTCCGGTCCGCACATCGCTGCTGGTGGCCGTGGACGGCCGGGCGGGCCGATCCGGTTCGGCGGCGACCGGCCGCAGCACGGAGACGAGCTGGCCGTCGGCCGTCATCGCCAGTCCCGCGGGCGGGGTGGGCAGGTCTGTCTCCTGCGGGATCGACCGCAGGGCGGACAGCAGCGAGGTGGGCATGCTGGGGGCGGCGGCCGACCGCAGCATGGAGCGGGCCTGCCCCTGGGCGACCACCTCGGCCGCGCACTCCGGACAGTGGCCGAGGTGCTGGGTCGCCCGGGCGTGCGCGCCGACCGTGAGCTCGTCGTCGACGTAGGCGACGATGGCATCCAGCGACAGATGCGTCTCGCCCCAGTCCGGCGCGGTCACCGAGAAACGCCGGCGCGCATCGGTCATCCGTTGACCTCCCCAGCCAGAACCACACGAGCGTCGGCATCAGCCGTCTCGGACGTCACCGCCGTGGCGCGACGCCGCTCCAGCGCGTTGCGCAGGGCGGCGCGGCCCCGGTGGATCCTGCTCCGAACAGTACCGAGCTTGACCCCCAGCGTGGCACCGATCTCCTCGTAGGAGAGGCCCTCCACGTCGCACAGCACGACCGCCGCGCGGAACTCCGGTGCCAGTTCGTCGAGTGCGGCCTGCAGCGCCGGGTCGAGGTGGGTCTCGGAGAAGACGACCTCCGGCTCCGGGCCGCCGCCGGGGATCCGGTCGGTGTCGTCGGGCAGACCTTCCATCCGGACCCGGGCCCGGCGACGCACCATGTCCAGGAACAGGTTCGTCGTGATCCGGTGCAGCCAGCCCTCGAAGGTTCCGGGCTTGTACGAGGCGAGCGACCGGAAGACCCGGATGAAGGTCTCCTGGGTGAGGTCCTCCGCGTCGTGAGGATTGCCGGTCAGCCGATAGGCGAGGCGGTAGACCCGGTCGCCGTGCTCTCGCACGACCTCGTCCCAACTCGGCGGCGTCCACTCGGCGCCCTCCCCCGGCAGCACGGTCGAGGACGGGGCCGCGACCTGCGGTCGGGTCCCGAACTGCGCGCTTGCTGGGCGATCGGTCATCGTGGGGAGTGCACCTCCTGCGGCGGGTCGTGCCTTTCGGGAACGTCCCGCCGGGGGCTGGTGTTCCCGGCGTCGACGGTCGACGACCCCGACCGTGCCGGGATCACGGTCCCGCACGGGTGTGAACGACGGGTGAGAAGCATCTGAGAGGAACCTGTGAAAGCGACCCGCCGAGATCGCTTCACAACCCGGAAACCGCAGCACAGTAGCCTCTCGACCATGACCGGCTCCGCGGGTGGCGTCCCGAGCGACGTCGTCACCGACGGTGCCGTTCGTGACTACACCGAATCGTACCTCGGCGAGGACGAGGTACTGGCCTCCGCACGGGAGCGTGCGGAGGCCGCGGGGGCCGCCCCGATCGGCCCCGGGGCCGGCGCGGCGCTGCGCTTCCTGGCCGCGACGGTCGGCGCCCGGGCCGTCGTCGAGATCGGCACCGGCGCCGGGGTCAGCGGGCTGTGGCTGCTCCGGGGCATGGCGCCCGACGGCGTGCTCACCTCGATCGACATCGATCCCGAGCAGCAGCGCGGTGCGCGCAGCGCGTTCACCGAGGCCGGGTACGGGCCGTCGCAGCTGCGGTTGATCAACGGGCTGGCGCTGGAGGTGCTGCCCCGGCTCACCGACGCCGGATACGACCTGGTGTTCCTCGACGGGGTGCGGACCGAGTTCCCGCGCTACCTCGAGGAGGCGGTCCGGCTGCTGCGGCCGGGCGGTGTCGTGGTGCTGAACGACGCCCTGCGTCGCGAGCGGGTCACCGAGCCGGACCCCGACGAGACCGGTGCCTCGGCGCTGCGCGAACTGGCCCACCAGGTGCGGGACGACGAGCGACTGGTCTCGATGCTGCTGCCCCTGGGCCAGGGCCTGCTGGTCGCGACCAAGGTCCGCTGACCCACCTGCGCGAGCCCAGCGGGTTCACAGCGCTGTCGCGCCCTTCCCCAGCACCACGACCCCACCCGGGCTGACGGTGTAGCGGGCCCGGTCCAGCGCGAGGTCGACCCCGACGAGCGCGCCGTCGGGCACCACGACGTTCTTGTCCAGGATCGCCCCGCGCACCACCGCTCCGCGCCCGATCCGGGCACCCGGGAGGACGACCGAGTCGGACACCTCGGCGCCCGCCTCGAGCCGCACGTTCGGGCTGATCACCGATCGCCGCGCGATGGCCCCGGAGATGATCGTGCCTGCGCCGACGATGGAGTCCTGCGCGATCCCGCCCTCGACGAACTTGGCCGGTGGCAGCGGCGCCATCGCCGTGCGGATCGGCCACCGGTCGTTGTAGAGGTTGAAGATCGGGTGCACCGAGACGAGATCGGTGTGTGCGTCGTAGTAGGCGTCCACGGTCCCGACGTCGCGCCAGTAACCGGAGTCGCGGTCGGTCGCGCCGGGCACCACGTTGTCGGCGAAGTCGTACACCGCGGCGTCGCCCTCGCGGACCAGCCTCGGGATGATGTCCCCGCCCATGTCGTGGTCGGAGTCGCCGTCCTCGGCGTCGGCCCGCAGGGCGTCGAGCAGCACCTCGGTGGTGAAGACGTAGTTGCCCATGGACGCGAACGTGACGTCGGGGTCGTCGGGTACCGCGGGCGGGTCCGACGGCTTCTCGAGGAAGTCGGTGATCCGGCCGTCGGCGTCGGACCGGATGCAACCGAAGGCCTTGGCCTCGGCGCGCGGCACCCGGATGCCGGCCACGGTGACGCCGGCCCCGCTGGTGATGTGCTGGGCGAGCATCTGGCCCGGGTCCATCCGGTACACGTGGTCCGCACCGAACACCGCGATGTAGTCCGGCCGCTCGTCGTAGACGAGGTTCAGGCTCTGGAAGATCGCGTCCGCGCTGCCGGTGTACCAGCGGCGGCCGAGCCGCTGCTGGGCCGGGACGGTGGTGATGTACTGCCCCAGCACGCTGGACAGCCGCCACGTCGTGGAGATGTGCCGGTCCAGCGAGTGCGACTTGTACTGGGTGAGCACGCAGATGCGGTGCAGCCCGGCGTTCACCAGGTTCGAGAGCACGAAGTCGATGAGCCGGTAGTTCCCGCCGAACGGGACGGCCGGCTTGGCGCGGTCCGCGGTCAGCGGCCACAGCCGCTTCCCCTCGCCACCCGCGAGCACGATGCCGAGCACGTTGGCCGGCAATCCGCCCGGGGCCATGGGGATGCGTCCTGCGGTCATCGGCGCCACCCGATCCTCGTCGCTCCCCCGGACCCGCGGTCCGGCAGGCATCGTGCGGTCACACCCGGAAACCTTAGTGCTCCGCCGAGGAAACCGGCCATACGGAGAGCGGCACGCCACGGCGCCGGATCGCGTCAGCGGAAGCGGATCGGGAGCAGATAGCGTGCCGACCGTGCGCATCGGTCTGCTCACCCGCGAATACCCGCCGGACGTGTACGGCGGGGCCGGGGTCCATGTCGGGCATCTCGTCCCGGCGCTGCGCGGGCTCGGCGGGGACGTCACCGTCGACGTGCACTGCTTCGGCGAGGCGCGCGACGGTGACCCGCGTACCCACGCGTACCAGCCGCCGGACGGCCTCGCCGACGCGAACCCGGCGCTGCAGACCCTGGGGGTCGACGTCGCGATGGTGGCCCGGCTGGCCGACGTCGACGTCGCACACTCGCACACCTGGTACGCCAACATGGCCGGCCACCTGGCCAAGGTGCTGCACGACGTGCCGCACGTGGTCACGGCACACTCCCTGGAGCCGCGCCGCCCCTGGAAGGCCGAACAGCTCGGTGGCGGCTACCGGCTCTCGTCGTGGGTGGAGCGCACCGCCTACGAACACGCCGACGCCGTGATCGCGGTCAGCGAGGGCATGCGCGCCGACGTGCTGGACTGCTACCCGACGCTCGACCCGGACCGGGTGCACGTGGTGCACAACGGCATCGACACCGCCTTCTACCGCCCCGATCCCGCTCGCGACGCGGTCCGCGCCGCCGGCGTCGACCCCGACCGTCCGATCGTGGTCTTCGTCGGGCGCATCACCCGGCAGAAGGGACTCAGCCACCTCATCGCCGCGGCGCACGCGATCAGCCACGAGGCGCAGATCGTGCTCTGCGCCGGCGCACCGGACACCCCGGAGATCGCCGAGGAGACCGGGAAGGCCGTCGCCGAGCTGTCCGCCGCCCGGCCCGGGGTGATCTGGGTGCGCCGGATGCTGGACACCACACAGGTCCGCCAGCTGCTCTCGGCCGCGACGGTGTTCGTGTGTCCATCGGTCTACGAGCCGCTGGGCATCGTGAACCTGGAGGCGATGGCCTGCGGTACGGCGGTGGTCGCCTCCGACGTCGGTGGCATCCCCGAGGTCGTGGACGACGGGACCACCGGTCTGCTGGTGCACTTCGACGAGCACGGGGTGGAACGGTTCCGGGCCGGCCTGGCCGACGCGGTCAACGCACTGCTCGCCGATCCGCAGCGGGCCGCTGCGATGGGCCGGGCGGGCCGGGAGCGAGCCGAGCGGGAGTTCTCCTGGGAGCAGGCTGCCGCACGGACGATGGAGATCTACCGCGGGTTGCGCTGAGGGCCCGCCCGGTCGCCGTCACGGCGACCGGGCGGGCCGGTGGGCGATCAGCCCGCTGCTGCCTTGAGCGCGTCGCCCAGTGCACTGGCCTCATCGGGTGTCATCTCCACGACCAGGCGGCCACCGCCCTCGAGCGGCACGCGCATCACGATGCCCCGACCCTCCTTGGTCACTTCCAGGGGACCGTCGCCGGTCCGGGGCTTCATCGCCGCCATCTCGTGCTCCCTCCGTTGTCTCTCGTTCAGGGCGCCGGTGCGCCGGGGAGCGCGCACGGCGGGATGTGTGTCGATATTCTCCCCCATCGCTCCACCCGGAGTACAACCGAGGCGATCAACTCCCCCGGGCGATGCACTGCGTTCACCCTCCGCAGTCGCCGCGTCGCTCCCCGCCAGCGGTCAGCGCGGCGCCGCGCGCCAGCAGTCGGCGACGTGATCGTCGACCAGACCGGCGGCCTGCATGAGGGCGTAGCACGTGGTCGGTCCGACGAAGCGCAGTCCCCGCCGCTTGAGCTCCGTGGCCATCGCCGTCGACTCCGGTGTGACCGCCGGGACGTCGCTGAGCGTGGCCGGGCGAGGATGCTCGGCCGGGTCCGGAGCGAAGGACCACAGCAGCTCGTCGAGCGGGGTGTCCAGGTCGAGCACCGCACGCGCGTTCTGCACGGTCGCCTCGATCTTGCTCCGGTTCCGCACGATGCCCGCGTCGGCGAGCAACCGGGCCACGTCGACCTCGGAGAAGCCGGCCACCACCTCCGGGTCGAAGCCCGCGAACGCCGCCCGGAAGGCCGGCCGCTTGCGCAGGATGACCAGCCACGACAACCCGGACTGGAACCCCTCCAGGCTGAGCCGCTCGAACATCGCGGTCACCCCGCGTAACGGCACACCCCACTCGTCGTCGTGATAGGACACGTAGTCCGGGGCGGAGGTCGCCCAGCCGCACCGGTTCAGCGCGGTGCCGTCGCCCGGATCGCTCACCGGTCCCGCTGCCCGCGGTACGACGCCTCGCACAGCCGCGCCATCCGCCGCAGCGAGTAGGCCACACCCGCCCGGAAGGCCGGACGGACGAGTGGCCACCCGGCCCGCCCGAGCGCCCCGAGCGGCAGGTCCAGCAGCTCGGACCACCGGAACCGGGAGCGGCCCGGGCCCAGCTCGACGACCTCGAACACCCCGTCGCCCTTGACGAGGTGGCCGGTGTGGCGCACCACGCAGCGCCAGGGCCCGCCCTCGGCGTACTCGACGATCTCCATCGGGTCCGCGACGCCGAGCGGGCCGACCCCCGTCACCGCGCGCAGCGTCGAGCCGACGGACCGGCCGTCCCCTTCGGTCACCTGGACCCGGGTGCCGAGCATCCAGTCGCCCTGCCCCTCCCAATCGGTGATCATCGCCCAGACGACCTCGGCCGGGGCGTCCACGTCCACCGGCACCACCAGTTCCCGGCGGGCGCTCATCGCGCCTCCCGGACGAGCAGCTGCCGCGCGCTCATCGGCCGTCGTCCGTGCGGTGCGGACCGCCCGCGGGGGCCCGTTCCTCGAGCTCCGCGATCCGTGCCCGCAACGCCTCCCGGTCCGCCCCCACCCGGTCCAGCTCCTCCGCCAGCCGCTCGAGCACCCAGTCCACCTCCGCCATCCGATAGCCCCGCACCGCCTGCTGGAACCGCAGCTCCCGCACGTCGCGGCCGCTGATCTCCCCGGCCGGCAGCCGGGTCGGGGTCGCGCCGGGGGCCAGCGGGGCCAGCTCCTCACCGCGGCCGAACACCGCGGCGGCCAGCACGAACACCACGGCAGCCACGGCCACGACGACCAGGAGGTAGATCAGCGCCGTCCCCATGCCCCGAATCTCATCACGGGGACCGGACCCGCGCGACCGCGCCGCACCGTCAGGTGCGGGGCATCGCCCGGACCTCCCGCATCGGCGGGCGCTCGTCGGTGTGGACGCGGTGCACCGTGGGCAGCCACTCCCCGTCGATCTGCAGGAACTGGGTGATGCCGTGGCCGGAGTCGGGCACGTCGCAGCGGCGCAGGACCGCCCCCAGGATCTGCCGGGCCATCACCCCGAGCTGCAGCAACGATCGGTTGCGGTGCTTGCGCACACCGAGGTTGACCTGTGCCAGGCCCTCCAGGCCGAGCCGGTCGTGAGCGTCGATCAGCAGCCCGATCTCCACGCCGTACCCGGCCGCGAACGGCACCGACTCGAGCAGCTCCCGGGTGGCGGCGTACTCCCCGCCGAGCGGCTGGACGACCCCGGACAGCCGCGGGCGCAGCGAGGCGAGCAGCGGCCGGGCCAGCAGCTCGGTCACCCGGCCGCCGCCGGTGTCGTTCTCCGTCGTCTCCAGCCGCAGCGGGCGCCGGTAGAAGCCCTTGACCAGGCCCACCCCGGGCGCGGTCAGCAGCGGGCCGAGCAGCGCGGGCACGAAACCGGGGTCGAAGTCGACGAGGTCGGAGTCCAGGAAGACGATCAGATCCCCGTCCGTGGCGGCCAGCGAACGCCACAGCACCTCACCCTTGCCGGGCACCGGGTCCAGGTGCGGGACGACGTCCTCGCGGTGCACCACCCGGGCTCCGGCGGCGGCGGCCAGCTCCGCCGTCCGGTCCGTCGAGCCGGAGTCGACGACGACGAGCTCGTCGACCAGCGGTGCGGGGCCACGGGTGAGCGGGACGATGGCCGCGACGATCGCGCCGACGGTGGCCTCCTCGTCGAGCGCCGGCAACACCACCGACACCCGCCGGCCGTTCTTTGCCGCGGTGAGGTCAGCGATCGCCCAATCGGGCGTCTGCCAGGTGCGATGCGCGAACCACTGCTCGGTGATCGGGTCCATGGCGTTCCCCTCTGTGCCGATGCTCCGGCCCTCGTGAGCCGACCACAGCGCCGATGCCGCGGCCCCACAAGGGGCCTTCGGGCCGATGCCGCGGCCCCGCGAGCGGGTTCTCAGGCGAGCGCGCGGACGGTACGCGAAGGAGGGCGAGTACCCGCGATCGCCGCGACCATATCCACGGTCCGCCGGGTCGCGGCCACCTCGTGGGCCCGGAACACGCGGGCTCCGGCGGCCGCGGCCAGCGTCGTCGCCGCGAGCGTGCCCTCCAACCGCTCGGTGAGCTCCACACCGAGGGTCTCCCCGATGAAGTCCTTGTTGGACAACGCCATCAGCACCGGCCAGCCGGTGGCGACCAGTTCGTCCACCCGGCGCAGCAGGGTGAGGCCGTGCCAGGTGTTCTTGCCGAAGTCGTGGGTCGGGTCGATGAGGATGCCCTCGCGGGGCACGCCGAGGGCCACCAGCCGCTCGGCCTGGCCGCACACGTCGGCCAGCACGTCGGCGACGACGTCGGCGTAGCGCACCCGGTGCGGCCGCCGTCGCGGCACCGCACCCCCGGTGTGGGAGCAGACGATCCCGGCGCCGGTCTCGGCGGCGACCTCGCCCAGCGTCGGGTCGGCCCCGGCCCAGGTGTCGTTGAGCAGGTCGGCGCCCTCGGCGACGGCGAGCCGGCCGACCTTCCCGCGCCAGGTGTCGACGCTGATCACGATGTCGGGGTGCTTCTCGCGGACCGCGGCCACGAACGGCACGACACGGCGGATCTCCTCCGCCACGTCGACCTCGGCGCCGGGGCCCGCCTTGACCCCGCCGATGTCGATGATGTCGGCGCCCTCAGCCACCGCCCGGTCCACGGCGGCCATCGCGGCGTGGTCGGAGAACGTGGCCCCGCGGTCGTAGAACGAGTCGGGCGTGCGGTTGACGATGGCCATCACCAGTGCGCGGTCGGCCGCCGGCTCCCGCTCACCGAACCGCAGTGCGGCCGTCCCAGCGCTGCTCACAGCACCGATCGTGGCACGTGCGGGGGCGGGGCGCAGGCGTCCAGGGCTGCAGTCACATCGGCCACGACCACCATCCGCTCGAGCGCGGCAGCACCGGTGAAGCCCCGCTCGACGAGCTCGCGCAGCCAGGCCAGCAGCCCGGCGTAGTGCCCGTCGGGGTCGAGCACCACGACCGGTTTCGCGTGCATCCCCAGGGTTCCGGCCGTCCAGACCTCGAACAGCTCCTCGCAGGTGCCGATCCCGCCGGGCAGGGCGAGGAAGGCGTCGGCGTGTGCCTCCATCAGCGCCTTGCGCTCGCGCATGGTGTCGGTGACCAGCAGTCGGTCGGCGAGGGAGTCGGCGACCTCGCGGTCCACGAGCGCCCGCGGGATGACCCCCGTGGTGCGCGCACCACGGGGGTCATCC
>NZ_JAAXKZ010000062.1 GCF_012911875.1 Pseudonocardia bannensis
GTGCATCATGTCCGCGCTGCCGATCCAGTACTCGTCGGCGCCCTCGAAGTGGAAGACCCGGGAGTGCTCGAGGAAGCGCCCCAGGATCGAGCGGACCCGGATGTTCTCCGAGAGCCCCTCCCGCCCGCCGGGCGGGGCGCGCCGTGGACCGGCGGGCTGTCGACGGGGGTGTCGCCGACCGGAGAACCGTCGGCCGGGCCGCCGTTGACCGCCGTCCCGTCCACGGGAGCGCTGTCGGCCGGGGCGTAGTGGACGGGGCCGCCGTTGACCGGTGCCTCGTTCGCGGGCCCGCCGTCGGCCCGGCCGTGGGTCTCGGGAGCCCCGTACACCGGGTACCCGCTCGCCGACGTGTCGTTGACCGGGCCGCCGGGCATCGGCACGCCGTTGACACGGGAGCCGTTGGGCGGAGCGCCGTTGACGGGCGTCCCGTTGACCGGCCGACCGCCGGCCGAGGGGCCGTTCGCCGGGAAACCGTTCCACGGCGCCCCGTCCACCTGCGCCCCGTCCACCGGGGACCCGTTGGCCGGCGCACCGTTCACCGGCCCGCCGTTCACCGGCCCGCCGTTCACCGGCCCGCCGTTCACCGGCGCACCGTTCACCGGCGCACCGTTCAGGGGGACACCGTTCGCCGGGGCACCGTGGGCAGGGGCACCGTGGGCGGCGGCCGGGTAGGCGTCGGGCTGGTACGGAATCGCCCGGTACGGGACCGCACGCGGCGGCCCGGGCCGGCGTGGCACCTGCGGGGCAGGCAGGGTCTCGCCGGTCCGGCCCCCGCGAACGGGCCGGTCGGCGGTGGTCTCGTCCACCCGATCCACCGGCGCCGGACCGGCCGGCGGAGCGGACGCGGCCGAGTTCGCCGCAGCCGCCTCGGCAGCGGCCTGGGCAGCGGCCTTCTGGGCAGCGGCCTGCTCGGCCGCTTCCTTCTCGGCCCGCTGCTGTTCGGCGAGGTGCTCGGGCAGCGACAGCGGCAGCACCGTTCGCGGCGGATAGGGCGAGCGTCCCCGCACCACGACCGTGCTCTTGAGCATGCGGCGCAGCTCGCCGTCGAGAACCGCCGCGTCCTGCGTGGGCCCTGTCGCGACGCCGTAGAGCATCCATCGCGAGCCGTCGACCCCGACGAAGACGGACGAGGCGCCACTCGACCGGGCGTGCAGTTCTCGGCCCCACTCGCCGGTGAACGACCGGACCTGTGCACCGCCCTCGCGCAGGGAGGTCTCGATCTCCTTGACCAGCTCGGTCCACAATCCCGACGACCGCGGCGCGGCCAGCGCGCTGACCGACAACCGCCCCTGCGGGAGCATCACGTGCACGGCCTGCAACCGGCCGTTGGCCGTGGGCTCGACGGTGACGGTGCCCTGCGGGGGCACCGGAAGCTGAACGGCACCGAAGTCGAGCCGGCCCACGGCGTCGGTCATCTCGGGGTCGAGAGCATCGACGTCGTGCGGCCCGAACGGGCGGGAGGACCCGGCTTCCGCGTCGCGAACCGGGCCCATGTCGTCGCGCTCGTCGAGGTCGTCGGCCAGGTCGTCGGCGTCGGTGCGATGACGGCGGCCCACTACGGCGACTCCCTCCACTCCGGCACCGACAGCCCGTCGTGGCCTCCGGTGGATCCGTAGCCGCCGGCCCCGCGCTCGGAGCCGGGCAGCTCGTCGACCTCGACGAACCGGGCGTGCTCGACCCGCTGCACGACGAGCTGGGCGATCCGGTCGCCGCGGCGCAGGCGCAGCTCGTGGCGTGGATCGTGGTTGATCAGGCACACCCGGATCTCGCCGCGGTAGCCGGCGTCGATGGTGCCGGGGGTGTTCACCACGGAGAGCCCGGCGCGGGCGGCCAGCCCGGAGCGCGGGTGCACGAATCCGGCGAAGCCGAGCGGCAACGCGATCGCGATCCCGGTACCGACCACCGTCCGCCCACCCGGTTCGAGCACGACGTCACTCGTGGTGACGAGGTCCGCGCCGGCATCGCCGGGGCGCGCGTAGGTGGGGACGGGAACGTCCGGGTCGAGCCGTGTGAGCAGCACGTCGACGGTTCCATCGACGGACGGCTCGGCGAACGGCTCGTGCGGGGGAGCATCGACGGGGCCGGGCACGACATCCAACGCTACCCTCGATATTCGTGAGCAAGCACCAGCCGGTCCCGGAGTCTGCGACATCCGGCAGGCTTCAGTTCGACGAGCGGTTGTCCGTTCCGTGGTGGTGGTACCCGCCGGCAGTCGGCATCGCCGTCCTGCTCGGGGCGGAGGTGCACATGGGCTATCCGGGTGTGCGGTCGTGGATCGGCTACGCGATCGCGGTACCGCTGCTCCTGGGGGCCCTCGTATGGCTGGGACGGACCCGGGTGCAGGTCAAGGGCCGGGAGCTGCGGGTGGGCAACGCCCGGCTGCCACTACGCTACGTGGGCCGCACGGAGATCGTCGCCAAGCAGGACAAACAGGTCGCGCTCGGTCCCGAGCTCGACCCGGCCGCGTTTCTCCTGCACCGGGCCTGGGTGGGGCAGCTCGTTCGCGTCGAACTTCTCGACCCGGAGGACCCGACCCCGTACTGGATCTTCAGTACCCGTGACCCGGACGGCCTGGTCGCGGCACTGCGCAGATGATCACGCAGCGCCGTGGCAGAAGGCCCAGGGGACGCTCCACCGTCATCGATGGAGCGCCACGAGCCTGGCCGCGGTAGTACCTCAGGCCGCGCAGTCGCGGCAGATGTACTGCGAGCCGTTCGTCTCGGCCAGTCGGCTGCGGTGATGCACCAGGAAGCAGCTGGCGCAGGTGAACTCGTCGGCCTGCTTCGGCAGGACCTTGACGGTCAGCTCCTCCCCGGACAGGTCGGCACCAGGGAGCTCGAAGCTCTCCGCGGTGTCCGACTCGTCGACATCGACCACAGACGACTGCGCCTCGTTTCGACGTGCCTTCAGCTCGTCCAACGAGTCCTCAGCCATGTCGTCGGTCTCGCTGCGCCGCGGCGCGTCGTAGTCGGTCGCCATCGTTCCCACCCTCGCACTCAAATGCACTCATGTCGTCGTCGTGCCGCTGGACAACGTCACAGCTCCGGGGTTTGTGCCCGGCATCCGAGTGATGCCGGTCTCAGCGCAGACTCGATTCCGGAATCCGACACTCGGCCGCATCCGTGACGTTCTTTGACTGCCCCCCGGGGCGGAGAGGGTAACCCAGAGAGATCAGCTCCGCCGCGTCGCCCGGCCTGCTCGACCGCATTCGTCCGACCAGGTGTGATCCCGCACTCGAGCAGGCGCCCGGATGCGCCGTGTCACCCGGTCGGCGGCTCGCCCACTAAGGTGCCGATCGTGGCTGCGAGCTCCGTCCCCGAACCCGTCACGTCCCACCGCCATCCCGGGGCCGATCCGGCCCGGGTCGGCGCCTGGTTGGCGCAGGAACTCGGTGATGACGCGTGGCGACAAGCCGCTCTGAGTCCGATCGGGGCGGGCCGCTCCAATCTGACCTACCGGGTCGACAGCCCCGCCGGCGCCGTCGTGCTGCGCCGCCCCCCGGTGGGCGAGGTCGCCGCGACGGCCCACGACATGGGCCGCGAACAGCGGGTGATCTCCGCACTGGGCCCCACCGCCGTTCCGGTGCCGAAGGTGCTCGCCGCGTCCGCCGGCGGCCCGCCGGTGGACGCGCCGTGCTTCGTCATGGAACTCGTCGAGGGCGTCGTCCCGCTGGGTGACCTCCCGGAGGGCTGGGCCGCGACCGAGGCCGAGCGGGCCCGGGCGGGCCAGGCGCTCGTCGACGCACTCGTCGCACTGCACTGCGTCGACCCGGCCGAGGTCGGCCTGGCCGACTTCGGCCGCCCCGACGGCTTCATGGCCCGCCAGGTGCGGCGCTGGGGCAAGCAGTGGGACGTCGCGCGCGCCGACGGGAACCCCGGCACCGACGCCGAGACGGTGCGCGAGCTCACCCGGCTGTCCGAACTGCTCGGTGACTCGGTCCCCGTGACACAGCGCAACACCGTCGTACACGGGGACTACCGCATCGACAACTGCGTCTTCGACCGCACGGACCCGGGCCGCATCCTCGCCGTCCTGGACTGGGAGATGTCGACCCTCGGCGACCCCATGGCCGATCTCGGTCTGCTGCTCGTCTACTGGTATCAGGCCGAGGAGAACCAGGTCTGGCGGGCCGCGCAGCACCTGCCCAGCCCGACCCGGCTGCCGGGGTTCCCGCAGCGCTCCGACGTCGCCGCGGCCTACGCCCGGCAGTCGGGACTCGATCTCGAGCCACTGCCCTGGTACGTCGCGTTCGGCGCGTTCAAGCTGGCCGTGGTGCTCGCCGGGATCCTGGCGCGGGTGCGCGCAGGGGCGGTACCGGCCGACATGGCCCGGGGCATCGAGGATGCGGTCGCACCGCTGGTCACGCTCGGACACCACGTGCTCTCGCACGGGCTCGACTGATGGTGGGCGGGGCCGGGAGCCGGCCCTATCAGCGCCGCCGGTCGCGGCCGATCATCGTCGTGGTCTCCGTGCTCTTCGCGATCTCCGCGGTGACGTGGTCCGTCGTCCTGATCCAGGCCTCCGGACGTTCGGGCGCCGCCGCGTGCACCCCGCCGGCGCAGGGCACCGTTCCCGGCGAGGTACTGGCCGGCGACGCGCTCAACGAGGTCGCCCCGGTACCGGCGAGCGCGATCCGGGTCCGGGTGCTCAACGCCGGCGGTCAGCGCGGCCAGGCCAACCTCGTCGCTGCCCAGCTCGGTGATCTCGGGTTCGCCGAGGCCGCGCCCCCGAGCAACGACCCGCTCTACCCGGAGGGCGACCTGAGCTGCCGCGGTCAGCTGCGGTTCGGCCCCGCCGGGGAGGGCGCGGCCAGCACGCTCGCCCTCGTTCTGCCGTGCACCGAGCTGGTCCGCGACGACCGGCGCGACGGCACCGTGGACGTGGCGGTCGGCACGGCGTTCGGCGACGTCAACCCGGGCCGTGCCGCGCGGGACGCGCTGGATCAGCTGGCGAGCCCGGCGGTCAGCGGCGGCGACGGATCGGCCAACACCGGTGAGGACGTCGACACCCCGCCCGCGGCCCCGGTGGTCGACCCGGGTGTGCTGGAGAACGCCCGCGACGCGTCCTGCTGAGGCGCCCTGGCGCCGCCGGTCAGACCTCGGCGGCTCCGTACTCACGGGCCAGCTCCGCGAGCGCGTCCGCGATGCCGGGGGCGGCGACGAGCGTCGCGTCCGCGCCGAGGCCGTCGTCGGGTGCGGCGGAGCCGGTCGGCCCCGGCACCCGCACGAGCGCCCCGGCCTCGCGAGCGATCAGGCCTGCGGCCGCCCAGTCCCACCACTGCAGCCCGTGCTCCAGGTAGCCGTCCAGTCGGCCCGCGGCCACCGAGCAGATGTCGAGGGCCGAGGACCCGGCTCGCCGGATGTCGCGCACCCGCGGCAGCATCCCGGCCATCAGGCTCGCCTGCCGGGCCCGGCGCTCGGCGCGGTAGGAGAACCCGGTCCCGATCAGCGACTGCCCGAGCTCGGTGACGGCACCCACCCCCAACGGGCGTCCGTCGCAGGTCGCTCCGGCCCCGGCGGCCGCACTCCAGACCCGGCCCGACACCGGTTCGACCACGGCCCCGGCCACCGTGACCCCACCGCGGACCGCAGCCACGGAGACCGCGTACCAGGGCAGGCCGTAGAGGTAGTTGACCGTGCCGTCGATCGGGTCGAGGACCCAGTGGGCCGCTGCGGGGTCTCCCCCGCCCTCCTCGCCGAAGACCGTCTCACCCGGGCACAGCTCCCCCAGGCGAGCGCGCAGCAGTGCCTCGACGGCCGTATCGGCGGCGGTGACGACGTCGGTGGGTGAGCTCTTCGTCCGCACGGAGTCGCCGGCGCCCGCCTGCCGCGGCGGCGGCAGGCCGCGCAGGTGGCCGGCGGCCTCGACGGCGACCTGCTCGGCGATCCACCGGAGGGCGGCGGGGTCGTCCCGGTCCAGGTCCGCGGCGGGGTGCATAACAGCCATCGGACCACATCGGATTCGCGGTGAAATCGGCGCGGTGCGCGTTCGAGCGCGTGTAATGTCCGCTCATCCGATTGTCGAACGCGCAACTACCCGGGGCGAACGGCCGCTGGTCGGCGGCCCGGCGACCGCCTGGCGCATCAGCCCGGACGGCATTGGACGCGACGTGCGAACAGGCGGAGCACACGCAGTTACAATGGCTCGGTACCCCGCCCCGAAGCGGCCGCCGACGAGGTCGAACGACGGTGTCCGAGGCGGCGAGGTACCCGACACATCTCGAAGGCAGCCGGATCGATTCGCGTCCCGGTGAACCGCAGAGCGCAAGCAGCGAGAGGGCCTAGGTGGCAGCCGCAGACTCCGCAACCCGCACCGACACGTCCGTCGACCCGACGGCGAGTCCGGCGCCAGCACGCCGTACCCGCAGAGCCGCGGGCACGGCCACGAAGACCGCGACCAAGACGGCGCCCCGGTCCCGCACGGGGGCCAAGGCGCCCGCGAAGAAGGCCGCCACGTCCTCCGCGGCCGGCGATGAGCCGACCGATCTCGACGACGCCGAGCTCGACGGCTCGCCGGAGGTGGGCGACCTCGAGGACGTCGACGTCGAGATCGACGACGACATCGAGGGATCCGACACCGCCGAGGCCGACGACAGCGACGACGAGGACGACGAGGACGACGACGAGGAGCCGACCAACACCGGCGCCAACCGTCGTGCGCCCACGACCCGCAGCTCCCAGCAGAAGCAGTCCGGCGACTTCGTCTGGGACGAGGAGGAGTCGGAGGCGCTGCGGCAGGCCCGCAAGGACGCCGAGCTCACCGCCTCGGCCGACTCGGTCCGCGCCTACCTGAAGCAGATCGGCAAGGTTGCACTGCTCAACGCGGAGGAGGAGGTCGAGCTCGCCAAGCGCATCGAGGCCGGACTCTATGCCGCCGAGCGGCTCCGCCGGGCGATCGACGCCGGCGAGAAGGTCTCTCCGCAGCTGCGACGGGACCTGCGCTGGATCGTGCGCGACGGCGAGCGCGCCAAGAACCACCTGCTGGAGGCCAACCTCCGCCTGGTGGTCTCGCTGGCCAAGCGTTACACCGGCCGCGGCATGGCGTTCCTGGACCTGATCCAGGAGGGCAACCTGGGCCTCATCCGTGCGGTCGAGAAGTTCGACTACACCAAGGGCTACAAGTTCTCGACGTACGCGACGTGGTGGATCCGCCAGGCCATCACCCGCGCGATGGCCGACCAGGCGCGCACCATCCGCATCCCGGTGCACATGGTCGAGGTCATCAACAAGCTCGGCCGCATCCAGCGCGAGCTGCTCCAGGACCTGGGCCGTGAGCCCACCCCGGAGGAGCTGGCCAAGGAGATGGACATCACCCCGGAGAAGGTGCTGGAGATCCAGCAGTACGCCCGGGAGCCCATCTCGCTCGACCAGACCATCGGCGACGAGGGCGACTCGCAGCTCGGTGACTTCATCGAGGACTCCGAGGCGGTCGTCGCGGTCGACGCGGTCAGCTTCACGCTGCTGCAGGACCAGCTCCAGTCGGTGCTCGCGACGCTGTCCGAGCGTGAGGCGGGCGTCGTCCGGCTCCGCTTCGGTCTCACCGACGGCCAGCCGCGCACGCTGGACGAGATCGGTCAGGTCTACGGGGTCACCCGGGAGCGGATCCGGCAGATCGAGTCCAAGACGATGTCGAAGCTGCGTCACCCGTCGCGGTCGCAGGTGCTGCGCGACTACCTGGACTGACATCGATCACGATCAAGGCCTCTGAGCTGCCGGACGTGGCTCAGAGGCCTTTTTCGTTCCCAGCGCTGCGCACCTGACGCATCAGCGCAAGCCCCTTCGCGAAGGAGAACGCCGCTTCTCGCCCGCCGCGGAGTCCGATCACGGTATCCTGGCCAGGTCAGGTTGGGCGGGCATCGTTACCCCAGTGGACGGCCTTCGCCGTGCAGGTTGCCGCTTGGCATTCGCGTCGCAGGGTTCCGGGTCGGGCTGCATCACGCCTCGCGACCCCGGCGGCCGACCGGAGGAGAATCGTATGAGCTGGGCTCGACACGGCCAGGACAACGACGGACAGGACAGCTGGTCCGACGTCCAGGCTGCCTATCAGATCAGCTGCGAGACCCAGAGCAGGCAGGCTGCGCGCGTAGTCGCCGGCCAGGCCATCGACCTCGACGACTGCACCGAGCTGCTCGCCATGCTCGGCCTCGACGCAGGGGCGGGCCGCTCGGCCTGAAACCCGCGGTGGTGTCCGGGCGGTAGCCGGCCGCAGTGGGTTGATGACGAACGCTGCCGGCCGGTGTGATCGGCTGCCCGTGGTCGCCCGCTTTGTGTTCGTGTTCCTCCACGCACGGGAAGCGTTTGTTGCGGATGGGAGCAGTTCTCCTTCCGTGCACCGTGAAGTGGTCAGACTCCGAGAAGTGTTTCGGCATCAGCTCCCCCGGGAACTTGGCGCCGACGTCGTGCACTTCTCGGAGTTTTACGGGTGGCGGCTACACGTCACTCGAGCAGTGAGCTCGTGGAGTTCCGTCGCCGGCCGGTACTCGCGTCCGACAGCGACCGCGCCAGATCTGCGTGGTGCACGAACTCGCGCGTGCCTCCGTGGTGCCCAGCTCGATCGGGGTGCACAGCAGCTTCGGGGTGGCCGGCCGAGACCGGGTTGGTCCTCGGCCGTGCGCAGTAGATCGCCGGCCCGGCGCCATCAACATGGCACTCGGTCACGCTCTGCACGGCGACGACAGCCCGATCGAGCGATTGCCGTCGGCGAAAAACGAAACGTAACGTCCCGTTTTACCATCAGGTCTCACGGGGAGCGTCCTGTCTCACGCTCTCCGTGAAAGGAAAACGGGAGCGTGACTGGTTCATGGAAGTCCGTCGTACCGTCGCCGTGGGCGCGATCAGCGCCTCACTACTCCTCGGAGTCCCGTCGGCAGCTCTCGCCCAGGCGGAACTGCCGGGTCGCACCGTTCCCCAGGCGCCGATCGGACTCACGGCAGGAGAAATCAGCGGCCAGCAGCAGCAGGTGCTGGCGAACCTGCATCCGGCGCTGGGCGTGCCGGCTCCCTCGCCGGGGCTCCTCCCCGCACCCCCGCCGATGCCGGACATCAAGTCCCTTCTCGCCC
Source organism: Pseudonocardia bannensis (assembly GCF_012911875.1). GTDB lineage: Bacteria > Actinomycetota > Actinomycetes > Mycobacteriales > Pseudonocardiaceae > Pseudonocardia > Pseudonocardia bannensis. The sequence goes on from NZ_JAAXKZ010000062.1 coordinate 9,059, forward strand.
AGATCGCCCAGATCCTCCGGCCGCTCTTGAAGCCGATCCTCGGTCCGCTGCTCGATCCCATCCTCGGCCCTGCGCCGACTCCGGCCCCCGTACCGGACCCGGTCGGCTCGACACCGGACCCGGCCGACCCGACCACTCCCGACCCCGCCGACCCCGCACCCGACCCGGTGCCGGACCCGGTCGACCAGGTCCTCGACCCGGTGCTCGACCCCACCACCCCGACACCCGACCCGGCCGAACCGGCCGACCCGACCACACCCGACCCTGCGGCCGACCCGGTCGACCCGGTGCTCGACCCGGTCACCGAGCCACTTCCGGACCTGGGCGGTACGGAGATCGTGCCGGACACCAGCGGCTCGGACTCGGCTTCCGACGACAGCAGCGGCGTACCGGCCTCCGACACGGGCGACACCGAGGTGCTCGGAGACACCGTCGGCTCCGCGCTGGAGGTATCCGGACTGGGGTGACCTGACCGAGCTCGGTGCAGCGAACGCGAAGGGGACGGCCCTTCCGCCGCCCGGGGTGCCGGCCTGTTGCCGGACCCCGGGCGGTCGTCTGGACCGGCAGCCGTCCCGACCGACCACCGCCGGCGAGGCGTTCGCCACGCGGCCGCGATAGGTGGCGGCCAGGCCGCGGCGGCCGGCGCCGGACCAACGAGGACGTCGTCCCGGTGATCCACGCTGGCCTGCTCAGCGAAGCGAGATCGCGATGAGCTCGAGGAGCTTCCACCCTGCTTGCACGCCGGTTTCCATGCCCGGGTCGACGATTCGCTTCGCGGTGCTGCTTGCTCCCGAGCTGCGTGAGGAGCGTGAGGGTCGCGCGCCCGTCCGTCTCGGTGAACGTGTGCGGTGGCGGGCTGGACGACGACACGTACCTGCGCGATGTGCTGACCCCACTGCCCGGCACGCCGGTCGCCGACCGAGTTCCGGCCACCCGACCTGGTCGGAGGGCTGCTCGCCACCCCGGGCCGGCGAACGCGAGCAACGACACGGAACCCTCCCCGTGGCCGGGCACCTGCGGCCCGGTGGGTCGAGCGGCCCGGTCACAGAGCAAGGGGCTCCGGACCGGGCCGGTCGGTGGTCGGGCTGCCGGTAGGTCCTGCCTGACCACACGGCGCCGAACGGGGCAACAACGGCACCGCCCGTCAGCAGTATTGGGTTGCCCTATGTGACACTGCACCACTGAACTGGTGAACGCACCTGAACAATCCGCCTACGCGTAGTCACCGTCCCGAGGTGGGGCGGCAGCGCTATGTGAGTCGCACGAGAGCACATCGGGTAATGGGTTCGCGTGCACCGGCACGAAAGCAGCACCTCGGCCTCCATCCCATGAGTTCCAGCATGAACTCCTTCATAAATGGAGGGCGCGAATGGATGGAGCCGATCCGCCGGCAGGCCTCACGGCAGGGACGACGATCACGGCGAGACACCGGAACAGGCGAAGATCGTAAGGGTTTGCCCACTGCCCGCAACGACACGGTTGACCGGAACCATGACCGGGCTGCCGTTGTTGAGCGTCACCGTGGCAGCGCCGCTGATTGCTGCACCGCTCACCGAGCCCGTTGACACGCGAGCGGCAACACCCTGAGTACCGGTGGGGCATTCGGATCGCACGACACTGGGCGGTACGACGACGGGCCCGGATGTCGCCGACTGGACGTTGACGACGAGGGAGACGGACCGGCCCGCGGGTGTGCCCACGCATCCGGCTCCGCCCGGAACATCGGTTTGGGAGATGCACACCTGGACGGGAACGTCGGGAATCGGGACCGGGCCGACGGCGAGGCTGGCAGCGGTGCCAGCAGAAGCTGTCCCCGCAAGGGCCAGGGCGCCGACGACGGAGCTGATCGCCACGGCGAATCCATGGAATTTCGACATCGGGCATACCTCCGGAAGCAGTGGACCGGTGGAGGCGGATGCCGGCCATCGATGCCTCCGGAAGTACCGGATAGGCCACGGCACCACACCGTCTTCTGAACGACGACAGTTGAGCAGATACAAAACGGAACGTATCGTCTTAAGTCCGGTTCCCGGTACCCCTCAATGGGGCATTTCGGACGCGGGCGCCTGACGGCCCGTGACGACCAATCGACAACACCTGGGCGAGACCGAGGGGTTCCCCCTGCTGTCAGCGGGGAGGTGGCCGCCACTGGTGCTGATGCCACTCACCGGCCTGCCGCCGTTCTGGCTCGTGTCGTGCCACGCCGGGCCCGGACCCACGGTGGCCCGAGCGGTCGGAGAAGAGGATCAGCCGCCCGCCGCGTGTCGAGCCGGCCGGACGCCGGCCCGCCCGTGGAGGGCGCAACGCGTGGCGGCGGTCGGCTGAATCGCGGCGATGGCGCCGCCCGGGACTCGGATCGTCAACCTCGGCTACATGATGTCGTAGCGAGCGGTCCTTGATGGTCGTGCCCCGGCAATCCAGGGTGTGGTCGTTGCGGAATGTCCCCGCGCCTGCGCCGGTGGCAACCCGGGCCGGCTCCCCGGCCCGGTCGTCGAGTCGGTGCGCCGCAGCCACGACTGATCTTCGACGGGGACGATCCGCGTGTCGCCTGCCCGTGGCACGGATCCGAGTAGTGGATCATGACCGGAGCACGCCGACGTCCTCGGCATCCGCCTGCTGCCCGTCCCCATCGTTGAGGAGGAGGGCGCGACCATGTCGCGATCTGACGCCATGACGGACACCGTCGCGACGACGTCACAGCTGAGCACGGACCTGCACACGCCGGCCGGGGGGCGTGGCCGGTGGTGACGATCGAGCCCCGGGAGATCGAGGCCTTCCTGACGGTGGCCGACGAGCTGCACTTCGGGCGGGCCGCCGCGCGGCTGCACCTGTCGCCCACCCGGATCAGCCAGACGGTACGGGCGCTGGAACGCCGGATCGCGGCCCCACTGTTCGAGCGGTCCAGCCGCCGGGTGCGCCTGACCCCCCTCGGCTCGCAGCTGCTCGTCGAGCTGCGCCCGGCCTTCCAGCGCCTGCGTGAGGTGCTGGCGAATGCCCAGCGCTCCGCCGTGGAACAGCCCCAGGTGATGCTGCGGGTCGCCTTCGCCAACTCCCTGCTCGAGGACATCATCTCCCCGTTGGTGGCTGCGTGTGCCACCGAGCTCCCCGACGTCGCGATCGTTCGCTATGCCTACCCGGGGATGCAGCAGCGCCAGTGGTGCGACCAGCAGCACGACGACGTCTACGTCTCCTGGTTCCCCGCCGAACCACGCGCGCCGGGCCTGCCCCGGGCCGAGTTCGGACCGACCATCGCCCACGACCCCCGCTCGCTCCTGGTCGGCCGCGACCACCCGCTCGCCCACCGGGACCGCGTCGACATCGAGGAGCTCGCCGATCACGACCTCCTCCACCCACCGACGATCACCGAGCAGTTCGCCGACGCCTGGACTCCGCCGGCCACTCCGGCCGGGCGCCCCCTCCGCCGGATCCCGGCCCTGACCAGCACCTACATCGAGGAGGCCTTCCAGGTGGTCCTCGGCCGGGGCCTCGCCCACATCACGATCACCCACTTCTCGGCGTCCTCGATCCCGAACCCGGACCTGACCCTCATCCCCCTCACCGGTCTGCCCCCGTTCCGGCTCGCCTCGATGTGGTCGGCCACCGCCGACAGCCACACCATCCGGTCCTTCGCCCAGCTCGCCGCCCGCACCGGCGCCCGGCAGGGCTGGCTCGGGCGGTAGGGGCCGGCGCGACCCGCACCCCCGCCGCTCGGAGCCGGCCCGTGTCGCTCCGGCCGGACCTCGGACTCAGGAGACGATCTCGACGTCGTCGCGGTAGAGCTTGTAGGCGTCCTGGTACTCCATGACCCTGGCGACCTCGCCGATCAGGTCATCGCCGTACCCGGCCCGGCGCAGCAGGTGGAAGCCAAGATCCATGCCTGCCGTGATGCCACCCGCGGTGACGATCCGCCCGGCGTCGACGACCCGGGCCCTGCTGATCCGGCACTCCGGCGCGAGATCGGCGAGCCGGTCGATCGGCACCTTGCCCGGCGGGTTGGCCTCGACGCGGTCCGGTTCCTTGCGGCTGGTCGCGGGGATGCCGTCGAGCAGCCCCATCTTCGCGTAGACCCACGAGCCGGTGCACACGCTGCTCAGCAGCGTCTCCGCGGGCTGGCTGCGGACGAACTCGTGCAGCCGGCCGTTGCGGATCTCCTGGCGGGTGCCGAAGCCGCCGGGGATGAGGAAGGCGTCCATCGCAGGCCGGTCGGCGAAGGAGTAGTTGGGTAGCACCGTGAACCCGGCCTGGGCCTGCACCGGGCGCAGTGCGTCGGCGACGAGGAACGCCTCGAGTTCGGGATCGAATCGTCGCGCGACGGAGAAGACCCCGTGCGGCGCCGCGAAGTCGACGATCTCGACGTCCTTGAACACGTAGATCCCGAGTCTGAACCCGCTGGTGGCCATCACTTGACTCCTCGCCGGTGGGTCGGAAAACGAGCGTTCTCCGATTGCGCAGACCATAGGAGAACGCTCGTTTTCCGTCAAGCGCGTCGCCGCCTATGCTGGGCGGCGATGAGCCCGACGCGAACTCTCGACCCCGACGTCTCACGACGGCTGCTCGACGCCGCGGAGCGGCTGTTCTACGCCCGCGGCGTGCAGGCGGTCGGGATCGACGCCGTGGTGGCCGAGGCCGGTGTGGCCACCAAGACCCTCTACACGCACTTCGGGTCCAAGGACGGCCTGGTCGAGGCCTACCTGCGGCGCCGGGACCAGCGCTGGCTCGACTGGCTGCGCGGCGCCGTGGCCGCCGTCGAGCCGGGTCCGGCGCGCGTCTCGGCCGTGTTCGATGCCCTGGGCGAGTGGTTCGCCGAGCCCGGTTACAACGGCTGCGCGTTCATCAACGTGGCCGGCGAGCTGGCCCCCAGCCCGGCCGCGCGGGCCGCCGCCCGCGACCACAAGCTGGCGCTGCGCGCGCTGCTTGCGGAGGTGGCCGCCGAGGCCGGTGTCAGCGACCCGCCGGTGCTGGCCGAGCGGCTGATGCTGCTCGTCGAGGGGGCGATCGTCACCGCGCACGTCGAGGGTGACGCCCGCGCGGCGCGGCGCGCCCGCTCGGCCGCCGAGGCGCTGCTCGATCTCGACCGGTCGGCGGGCGCTACCGCACCGCCTCCAGCAGGTGGTGCGGCAACGGCGACCGGGTGATCGTCGGTCCCGTCGTCGAACGTAGGTGCTCGCGGCCTGTTCGACATCTACCCCACCATCGAGGCGGCCGTGCGTGCCGTCAGCTGGATCCCTGCCCGGCGGTCGCCACGGTCGCATCCCTCGGGCCGCCGGAGCCCGCCGCGTGCGGCGCTGGTCCGGTGGTCGGAGCCGGCCGGCCTGCTCAGCGACGATTTTCGAGCAGAGTGCGATGCCCGGCGAACGCACCGGCCCGTCGTTCGGGCGAGGGACGGGACGCCGAAGTGGAGCCAGGCGATCGTCGACAGCCGATCGATGGTCTCCGGGGGGACGGTCGAGCCCGCCAGGAACCGGCCCGGCCGTAGCGGCCAGGCCGGTTCCTGCGTGCGGGACGCGAATGCGAATCAGTCTCGGCGAACCGGGTTCGTGCCGGCCCTGACCTCGCGACGGTCCTTGCGCCCATCGCCATCGGTGTCTACCCGCAGGGGGTTCGTCCGGTGGCTCGATGGAAGGGGCAGAAGCACCCGACCGAGGATGTCCAGGCCGGCCGGCGAGCGGCCGGCCTGGACATCGGGATCAGACGAGGTCGTACCGGTCGAGGTTCATGACCTTGTCCCACGCGGCCACGAAGTCGCGCACGAACTTCTGCTGCGCGTCGTCGCTCGCGTAGACCTCCGCGACGGCCCGCAGCTCGGAGTTCGAGCCGAAGACGAGGTCGACGCGGCTGCCGGTCCACTTGACCTCACCGGTGGCGCGGTCGCGGCCTTCGAAGGCGTCGTCGTCGCCGGCCACCGACTTCCACTCCGTGCCCATGTCGAGCAGGTTGGTGAAGAAGTCGTTGGTCAACGTGCCGGGCTTGTCGGTGAGGACGCCCACCGTGGACTGCCCGGTGTTCGCACCCAGCACGCGCAGGCCGCCCACCAGGACGGTCATCTCCGGCGCGCTCAGGTCGAGCAGGTTCGCCCGGTCGACGAGCAGGTACTCGCCGGGCAGGCGGTGCCCCTTGCCGCGGTAGTTGCGGAAGCCGTCGGCGGTCGGCTCGAGGGGCGCGAAGGAGTCCACGTCGGTCTGCTCCTGCGACGCGTCGGTCCGCCCCGGGGTGAACGGCACCTCGACCGCGTGGCCGGCGTCCTTCGCGGCCTTCTCGACCGCGGCGACGCCGCCGAGCACGACGAGGTCGGCCAGCGAGATCTTCTTGCCGCCGGTCGCCGAGCCGTTGAAGTCGGCCTGGACGCCCTCCAGCGTGCGCAGCACCTGCGCCAGCTGGTCGGGGTCGTTGACCTCCCAGCTGCGCTGCGGCTCGAGGCGGATGCGCCCGCCGTTCGCCCCGCCGCGCTTGTCACTGATGCGGAACGAGGAGGCGGCCGCCCACGCAGTGGCGACGAGCTGCGAGACCGTCAGACCCGAGTCGAGGATCTTCTGCTTGAGCGCGGCGACGTCGCCGGCGTCCACCAGCTCGTGGTCCACGGCCGGGACGGGGTCCTGCCAGAGCAGCTCCTCCTGCGGGACGAGCGGCCCGAGGTAGCGCTGGATCGGGCCCATGTCGCGGTGCGTCAGCTTGTACCAGGCCCGGGCGAACGCGTCGGCGAACTGGTCCGGGTTCTCGTGGAAGCGCCGCGAGATCTGCTCGTAGACCGGGTCGACCCGCAGCGCGATGTCCGACGTGAGCATGGTCGGGGGGCGGGTCAGCGAGCCGTCCTCGGGGTCCGGCACGGTGTTGGCGCCGGCCCCGTCCTTCGGCTGCCACTGGTAGGCCCCGGCGGGGCTCTTCGTCAGCTCCCACTCGTAGCCGAACAGGTTGTCGAAGAAGCCGTTGCTCCACTTCGTGGGCGTGGACGTCCAGGTGACCTCGAGTCCGCTGGTGATGACGTCCCGGCCCTTGCCGCTGCCGTAGCTCTGCTTCCAGCCCAGGCCCTGCTCCTCGAGGGGGGCGCCCTCGGGCTCGGCTCCGACGTACTTGTCCGGGTCGGCCGCGCCGTGCGTCTTGCCGAAGGTGTGCCCGCCGGCGATCAGCGCGACGGTCTCCTCGTCGTTCATCGCCATCCGGCCGAACGTCTCGCGGATGTCGCGGGCCGAGGCGAGCGGGTCCGGGGTGCCGTTCGGGCCCTCCGGGTTGACGTAGATGAGGCCCATCTGGACCGCGCCGAGCGGCTTCTCGAGCTCGCGGTCACCGGTGTAGCGCTCGTCGCCGAGCCAGGTGCGCTCCGGGCCCCAGTAGACGTCCTCGTCCGGCTCCCAGACGTCGGCGCGGCCGCCGGCGAACCCGAAGGTCTTGAAGCCCATGGTTTCCAGGGCGCGGTTGCCCGCGAAGATCATCAGGTCGGCCCACGAGATCTTGCGGCCGTACTTCTTCTTCACCGGCCACAGCAGCCGGCGCGCCTTGTCGAGGTTGCCGTTGTCCGGCCAGCTGTTCAGCGGGGCGAAGCGCTGCATGCCGGCACCCGCACCGCCGCGGCCGTCGTCGACGCGGTACGTGCCGGCGCTGTGCCACGCCATCCGGACCATGAACGGCCCGTAGTGGCCGAAGTCGGCCGGCCACCAGTCCTGCGAGTCCGTCAGCAGAGCGTCGACGTCCCTGGCCAGCTCGTCCAGGTCGAGGGTCTTGAACTCCGCGGCATAGTCGAAGTCCGCGTCCATCGGGTTCGCGACGGCGGAGTGCTTGCGGAGGATCTTCAGGTTGAGCTGGTTCGGCCACCAGCTCTGGTTGCTGCCGCCCTCGGTCGGGTGGTTGAGACGACCGGCCGAGACCGGGCACCCACCTGCTTCCTCCTCGTCCATCTTCTTCTCGACTGTGACGTGCTCGTCGGTCACGGGGATTCCTTCCGGGGATCGGAGCGTGTGCTCAGGAACTGATTGCGGTGGAGCAGCTGGGGCACAGGCCCCGGTAGACGACCTCGGCCTCGTCGATCTCGAAGCCGTGGGCGTCGGACGCGGTCAGGCAGGGAGCGGTACCGACGGCGCAGTCGACGTCGGCGATGGCACCGCACGACCGGCATACGACGTGGTGGTGGTTGTCCCCGACCCGCGACTCGTAGCGCGCGACGGAGCCCGGCGGCTGGATGCGCCGCAGCAGACCCGCGGCAGTCAGCGCGCGCAACACGTCGTAGACGGCCTGGTGGGACACCTCACCGAGATCCTCACGCACGACACCGATGATCGAGTCCGTGTCGGCGTGCGGATGGTCGTGCACCGCGGACAGCACCGCTACCCGAGGGCGCGTCACACGCAGAGCGGCCCCGCGCAACATGCGCTCGAAGTCCGAAGTGATCGACACGCTGAGCAGTCTGGCCTATTTTCTGGAATCAATCAAGAATCGGTGGCTTCCGATCTCCTGTGGGCGGGGGAGCGCACGCAACGTGACGGCCCGGCTACCAAAGGTACTGCTGGCCGAACGCCTCGCGGCCGGCGACAGCGCCCGCCTGGACCCCTCTGAGGGCCCCGGCACAAGCGGATGTACCGGCCCATCGTGGCCGGCGTCTTCCGGATCATCCTGGCCGTCGTGGCGATCTCGATCAGCCTCGGCGCGCCCGGCGGGCCGGGCCCCACCAGCTCCGCGACGGCCGTATGCCGCACTCCGCTCAGCTGTACGAAGGCCCCCGGCGCGATCCACAACGACCTCGACCGTGCCCAGCACGCGCTGATCACTCGGGTCTGCCACACCGACGCGAGAAGCTGGTCGGCAGGGCGAGCGCGGGGCTTCGGGCTCGTGCCGGTCCCGCTCTTCGTGGAGTTCGACGACCGGTCGGGAACGCCGCGCGCCAGCATCGTCTACCAACTCGGCTCCTCGAGCCGAGTCGTGCAGCTCAGCGCTTACGCGGCCGGCGCATCTCTCGTCGTCGTGCTGTGACCACCAGCAGCTGTCGATGCGGTGCCGGCATCGATCGATCACCGCGAGGTCCCGTCGGCCTCCTCCCGTATCGCCGCCTTCACCCGGCGATGCCGAGTGGTCGATCACCGAGTCCCCACCACCGCCGCCTCCACCACCGTCACGGTGTCCGCGGTCAACCCCAGCAGAAGGACGACCGGCGCTCGGGTGGCCGCGAGCAGGTCCACTGCCTCGGCGCGGGTGAGTACGTGTGGGTCGCCGAGGACATGGTCGTGATACCGGTTGTCCCCGTAGAACAGGACGAGCGGCCGGGACGCCTCCCGCCCCCGGACCGCCAGGACGGCGCCGGCCTTGTGCTCGGTCCCGAGCACGAGGACCACGGGCGTACCGGTGCCACCGGTCCACAACCCGAGTCCCGTTCCCACGAACGCCTCCGGCAGATCGCCGTCCGGCTTGCCCACCGGCACGAGCGCCTCCCTCCCCAGGCCCAGCACCTCCGCGGCGGAGGGCGGGCCCGAGGCCTCGGGCGGCGTCGTCGGGACAGAGGCAGGTGGGGTGGACGCCGGGGGCGGCGTCGCCGGGACACCCACCGGAGCGGGATTCGGGTCCGTGGGGCCGGGCTCCTTCAGCACGGGCTCCCCCGCGACAGGCTCCCCCGGCACCGGTTCGGCTGCCGGCTCCCCCGCGACAGGCTCCCCCGGCGGCGGCTCCACCGCGGCGGACTCCCCCGACACCGGCTCCTCCACCGGCTCACCGAGCGGGCCCGGCAGCAGCCGACCCGGATCGGCCGGCGGGTACACGAAGTCGAGCGTCGGGTCCCGCGCCGCTGCAGCGCCCGCGTGCTCCCCTTGCGCAGCACCGCCCGCCGTCGTCGACGTGTGCGGCGACCCGCCGGTCGCGGCGGCCAGCCCCAGGCCGACGACGACGGCGACAGTGCCTCGATGGCCGGCGGGTGCCGGTAGCAGGCGGGCGATCGGCCCTGGCCTGCGGCGAGATCGACGGTGTACCGGCGCCGATCGAGCGCGCCGAACACGCTGATCGGTGCAGAACCCCGGCAGACGATGTCGCCGTTACCGGCAACCCACCAGATCCGCTTCGGCACCTCCCGGAGAATCTCGAGCCGAGGATCCCGGCCCAGCCCCGCGTCGAGCCCGGCCCATGGCTCCTCCACAGCAGAGCGGGGCGTCGGGAGGGGCGGTGGCGCGCGGAGCTCCAGCGGCCGGGCCGGCCGGAGAACGAGCTCAGCGGCAACCGGCTCCCGGAGACCGGGCGGCGAAGACACCGACGTCCCGGGCCGCCGGCTGGACGAAGACCCCATCGGCTCCCCTTCGCGCCGTCGGTTCGCTGGTGGGGGCAGCCTCGCGCCGGGACGACCACGCGTCGAGCTTCAGAGGAGGGGCCTCGGTACCCCCCAAAACGGGGGGACGCTCGCCGGACTTCGGCAGGTGGGCCCACGGCCCGACCACCCGGGCCCGCCGCACGACCGGGCCGTCGACGGGACTGCGCAGGATGAGCACCCCGGGGGCCCTCGGGCGCCTACGCCGGCAGCGCCGGCGGCGCGGCAGTGCCGTCCACACCGGACATCGGCACACCGTGGCTGCCGGATCGCGGCCCGGCTCCCCTCATCGACGGCGCCCACGGCCCTCGATTCGGATCGTCGGGGCGTTGTCAACCGGCAGGAACGGGGGGACGCGGTACGTCGGGCGAATGCGGCTCGCGGACCGGCCGAGGGCAGATGATGCTCACCTCGACAGCGACCAGACCGGCCCCGTTCGGCGCAGCGTTCAGCGACGAGGGTGCGCGACCGAACTGGCACCGATCACGATCAAGACCCCTGAGCTGCGGAGACGTAACTCAGGGGCCCTCTTCCACAGCGGTCGTGCCGGATGTCATGCCGTGACCGTCACCGTGCCGGTCATCGAGGGGTGGATCGAGCAGATGTAGCGGAAGGTCCCCGGTGTCGCGAAGGTGTGGCTGAAGGTGCCGCCCTTGTTCAGGGTCGGTGACTGCAGTGGCCCGCCGCGGACATCGTGCGGGGCGGAGTCGTTGTTCGTCCAGGTGACCGTGGTGCCTGCCTTGACCGTGATGGCCGCCGGGGCGAACGCGAAGTTCGCGATCGACACGGTGGCGGTCGCGACCGGCCTGACGGCCACCTCCGCACCGGCCATCGGCATCGACACCTGGTGTTCTGCGTGTGGTGCGGCGGCCGGGCCGGTGGACGGCGCGCCACAGCCGGTGAGCGCGGTCAGCGCGACCACGGCCGACAGCGCGCCCAGGTACGGACGCATCCGTGCGAAGGGTTCCACAACGACCTCCCCTGTGGGACGGCAGATCCCGGAGACGGAACCTCACCCAGGGATAGGCGGCCGGGTTACGCGTCCATCCCCTCCGCCACCTCGCAGGCCCGGCGCAGGGCCCGGTGCTGCAGCACCTTCGCATTCGCGACGCTGACGCCCAGTTCGGCAGCGGTCTCCTTCAGCGAGCAGGAACCGAGAAAGCGCAGTTCGAGAACGCGCCGGTGCCGTTCGGTCAGCGCGCCGAGGATGGCCTGGACCCGGGCGCGCGCGGCGGAGGCCCCTGGTTCGGGCGGGATGGGCGTCAGCGCCGGTTGCTCCTCGTCGAGGGTGACGACGGGGCAGTTCAGGGCCCGCCGCCAGTGCCTGGCCAGGGCGGTCCTCGCCGCGGCGGACAGGTACGCCCGCACCTCGGGGACGCTCGCGGAAACCCGCAGCGGACGCAGCGCGGCGACGAACACGTCGGCCGTGAGGTCCTCGGCATCGGGCCTGTTACCGACCTTCGCGTACATCAGCCGATACACCCGATCCACGTTGTCCCGGTAGACCGCCTGCCAGTCGGCGTAGACCCTCCAGCCGGCGGCCCGTGCCGGCTGGGATCCCGGCGCCCGCGGAGCGGGCGGGAACTGCCCGTGCCCCTGCCCGTCCGGTCGTCCCGATGGTTCGCCCACGGAACGGGATCGACGCGCCATCGCTCACCCCCATCCCAGCGGGCGTGTCGTCCGGTGCAGCCCAGGCTGCCCGGGATCGATGGTCATCACCAGGTGCGGGCCCGACGCAAGCACGCCGTCCGGGAGAGGAATGCGCCGTAACCGTCATCGCAGACGACGAGCGGCCCCGGGGATTCCTACATGTGGTGGCCTGGATCCTCGATCACATCGGCCGGCGGATCCGCTTCCAGCAGCCCGAAGGACCACCCCGCGACCTCGGAGAGCCGGCCGCGCCAGTGCATCCCGTTACCGGGTATCCCGCGGCCTCGGGCGGAGAAGACCCGGGCGTGCCGGAGATGGATGAAGCTCGTCGGCTCGATGGGGGCCAGCCGCCGCTGGTACCGCTCGGGGAGGGACCGGAACGCGTCCTTCGCGGCCGCGTAGTCGTCGTGGTCCTGCATCAAGGATGCGCTGACGTCCTTGAACAGGCTCGCCCAACCACCGTGCTCGTCGTCGATGGAACCGCCGGTGTGCACCGTGAAGGCGGCGCGCGAGGCGTGCTCGACCTCGTCGAACCACTGCCAGCGCGGGATCACCCTGCCGCTCACGACGAGCCCGCTCAGCGTCAGGATGACACCGGGGCCTTCGCTCCTCGGCGGAGTCATCGTGTCGATGGCTTCGACCAGGGCTGCCAGCGTCTCATCGAGCTCGGGAACGTCGCGGCGGGTCACGGTGCTCCCTCGTGGGTCCTGTGGGCGTCCCCGGAAGTCTCCGATACGAGAACGATTCAGTGACCCGGTGACCGGCCCCCATTCGGCGGCGGATGGTCAACGGCTCCTGGTTGCCGCCCATCCTCGATCGGTCAGCGGCCGGACCGGTGGCGTACGAGCGGCGCCGTCCGTGGGGACACCGGTGCGGAGTCGGCCGGGGCGAGGACCGCTTCGCCGAGCCAGCGACACGCCGCGAGGGCGAGCAGCACGTCGAGCGGGCTGTCGTCGAACGAGCGGCGGCACTCCTTGGCCGCCTGCTGCACCCGGTAGTGCACGGTGTTGCGGTGCAGCATCATCACCTGCGCGGTGCGGGCGTAGCTGCGATTGCTCTCCAGGAAGACCTGCAAGGTCTCGCGAAGTCCCGCCCGGCGGGTGTCGTCGACACCCAGGGTTCCCAGGGTGGCCGCGACGAAGGCGCGGATCTCGACCTCGTCGCCGGCAGCCAGCAGTGCGACGGGTGCGACCTGCTCGAACAGCAGGACCTTCGAGTCCGGGCGGCCGGCCGAGAGAGCGAGGAGTTTGGTGCGCGCCGCCAGCCGGTGCGTGCGGCGGAAGCCGTCGACCCCGGTGGCCGGGGCTCCGAGGGCGACCCGGCCCGGCAACCGGGCCCGCCGCAGCGCCTCGGCGATCACCGCGGCGTCCACGTTCCGGTCCGGGTCCACGGCGAACCACATCCGTACCTCGCGGTCACCGGTGGGGACCACCAGGCCGTCGGAGCGAGAGCTCACGGCGCCGCGCAGGACGTGCTCGGTCCGGACGAACACGTTGAGCGCCTCGTCCGGTGCCAGCGGATCGTCGATCCACACCTCGACCGCGAGGTGGGTGGCGTCCAGCCGGTACTCCAGTACGGCCTCGGCCCGTTGCACCTCCTGCACGCTCCCGGCGAGCAACCGGCTCACCCAGTGCTGACGCAACCCGCTGCGGGTGCTGACCCAGCGCTCGCGCTCCTGTTCATACGCCTTCGCGACGTCCTCGCAGACCCGGTCGATGAAGGTCGCCACCCCGTCGACCAGGACGGTCAGCGACGGCATCCCGCCCGCGAGCTCGGGCCGGGCCGCGACCTGCAGACACAGTGTGGTGAAGCGGGCCTGACCGATGCGGTAGGCCCGCAGCAGCGCCGAGAGCGACACGTCGGACTGCGCGAGCCGGCGCGCGTACCCCAGCGCGCCCGCCGGGGCCCGGGTGGCCTGCGGGTCGGCGCCGTCGCGGAGCATCTCCACGAGAAGGGTCGTGTTCTCGGCGATGCTGGCGTGCAGGAGCCCGTGCAGCCGGTCGTCGTGGTTGAGCGCGGGGATCTCCTGCTTCGTCGCCTCGACCAGTTCGTCGATGAACCGGTCGCGCCGCGGGAGCAGGGTCTCCGCGATCCGGCGCAACGCGTCCGGGTCGACGGGCTCGCTCATGCGCCGCCGGACCTCTCGAGCTCCCGCAGGGCGGAGGTGGCGGCGTTGTGACCACTCATGCCGTGCACGCCGGCGCCCGGTGGGGTGGCGGCCGAGCACAGGTACATGCCGGGGATCCCGGTGGCGTACGGGTCCAGGGCGAACCGTGGCCGCATCGCGACCTGGATCGGGTCGTTCGCACCCGTGCTGATGTCGCCGCCGACGTAGTTGAGGTTGTACCGCGCGAGCTCGGTGGTCGGGCGGACCGAGCGGGCCACGATGCGCTCCCTGGTTCCCGGTGCGAAGCGCTCGATCTGGTCGATGATCACCTCGGTGGCGTCGCCGGTGAAGCCGTGGGGCACGTGGCCGTACGCCCAGATGGGATGCACGTCGTCGACCGAACGGCTCGGGTCGGCGAGGTACTGCTGCCCGACCAGGACGAAGGGGCGCGCCGGCATCAGCCCGGCGCTGATGGCCCGCTCCGCGGCCGCCGTCTCCTCCAGGGTGCCGCCGAGGTGCACGGTTCCGGCGCGGCGGCAGTCCGGGTTGGTCCACGGCAGTCCCTCGCGCACCGCGAGGTCGACCTTGAACGCGCCCGGGCCGTGGCGGAAGCGCCGGTAGGCGCGCTCCACCCGCCGGGGCAGCCGGTCGCCCACGATCCGGGCGATCGCGGAGGGGGCGAGGTCGAACATCACGACGTCCGCCCCCGCCAGCTGTGCCGCGGAGTCCACCAGGACCCCGGTCTCGATCTTGCCCCCGAGCGCGTGGAGCAGCGCGGCCATGGCGTCGGCGATCGCCCGGGAACCGCCCTCCGCGACCGGCCAGCCGTACGCGTGGCCGGCCGCGATGAGCATCAACCCGACCGACGAGGTGAGCGGCCGGTCAAGCGGGTGGAACATGTGTGCCGCGACCCCGCCGAACAGCGCGCGGGCCTCGTCGGTGCGCCAGATCCGCGCCAGCACGGTGGCCGGAGCCAGTGCCGGCAGTCCGAACCGCGCGAGCCGCAGCGGGTGCCGGGGAACGTGCACGATCGGCCGGAACACCTCGCCGATCAGGTCGTCGAACCCCTCGGTGAGCGGTCCGAACAACCGCCGCCAGGCCGGCCCGTCGGGGCCCAGCCCCTCGACCGTGCGGTCGAGGGACCGGACCATGACGCCGGCGCCTCCGCCGTCCAGCGGGTGCGCGAGGTCGATCTCGGGCCACAGCCAGCGCAGGCCGTGCTCCTCCAGGTGCAGCGACCGCAGGAACGGCGACGCGACCCCTGTGGGGTGGAACGCGGAACAGTCGTCGTGCAGGAGTCCGGGCAGTGTCAGCTCGGACGTCCGGGTCCCGCCGCCGATCGAGTCGGCGGCCTCCAGCACCGTGACGTCCAGCCCGCGCCGCGCCAGTGTGACGGCGGCGGCCAGCCCGTTCGGGCCGGACCCCACCACGATCGCCTGAGCCGTCATGCCGGGTCGGGCTCCCGCAGCGACCGGCGGCCGATGGCGGCCGAGCTCTCGACCTGCACCGGGATCGGGCCGTTCTCCAGCCACGGCTGGTGGGCGATCATGTCTCGGACCTCCACGCTGCCGCGTTCGATCTCACCCAACGCAAGATCGACGACACGGTACTGCTGACGCATGCGGTGGATCGGCTGGGACTCGAGGATCACGACGACCACCTCGCCCGGACCGTAGCCGCACCGCTGCTGAACGGCAGCGATGAACTGCTCGTCGTGCAGGTGGCCGTCGCCGAACTGCCACCCGAGCAGGGTACCCGCGACGAACTCGCCCTCGCGGATGTCGTAGTTCTCCAGCGAGTCGAGGTGGTTCCACATCAGGGTGTTCAGCGTCCGGCCGTGGCTGTGCATCGACCGCCACGCGACGGCCTTCTGCAGCATCAGCTCGGCGACCTCGTTGCCGTACATCGCGGTGAGCTGGTCGACCTGGTTCGGCGCGGATTTGACGACGTGGGTGTTGAGCCGGTGCTCGGCGCCGTTCTCGTCGCCGGTCCCCCGCCGGAACGCCCACATCGTCGTCGCCCAGTTACCCGCGTAGTACCGCATCGACGGCAGGAACGAGACCAGGTCCGGGCGCAGGTTGCCCAGCACCGGGAAGAACGCCAGCGCCACCAGCAGGCCGGCGGCGAGCCACGGCGAGCTCATCGACCAGATGCCGAAGTCCGCGGCGGGATGGCCGAGGAACAACCAGGCCGTCGCGAAGATGTAGAAGATGTTCCACTCCAGCGGCACGGCCAGCGGGAAGTTCAGCGTGATGTAGAAGTGGAAGATCGCCATGATCGCGACCGCGCCCAGGGTGACGTACTGGTTTACCGAGAACAGCAGGACCAGCGGGACGCCGTACTCGATGACCGTGCCCGAGTGCGCGAGCACCGCGGCCCTCTTCGAGGGACGCAGGTCCTCGGGGTAGTTGCGGTAGAGCGCGCGGCGGAACCGCTTCGAGCGGACGAGCGGCGCGTTGGTGGTCATCGCGCACACCACGAAGGTGAAGTGCCGGCCGAGCTTGGAGGTGGCGGCGGCCCACCACACCACGCACATGAGCAACTTCGCGCCGACGATCATGTCGACGAAGGGCAGCACCGCGAACATGATGCACAGGACCCAGTACTGCTCACCGCGGCTGGCGAGGAACAGCATACGGTCGCGCAGACCGGCGACGGCGATGATCCCGATCAGGACGAACAGCAGCGTCGGGTCGAGCAGACCGACGGTGCCCTCCGGGGCCCCCGCCTTCGGCACCCCGGCCGACAGCAGCAGGGTCAGCGCGGACGCGATGATTCCGGCGTACAGCAGCACGTCGAAGACGGTGCGTGTCGACCCGCCCGCCAACGGGTTACGTCCCGGCCACGGCGGAAGCCGGATGGTGCCGGGCCGCAGCCAGTAGAGGAACCCACCCAGCGGCGGGGTGAACCGGAAGGCCAGCGGCCCGGAGGACGCGCCCAGGCCCAGCACCTCGAACAGCAGGGTCCACACGAGCGCCTTCTGGAACAGGATCGGTTCGGACCACCACGACGCCACGTCCCAGATCGACCCGATGCCGGGCGTGGTGGCGGCGAAGAACAGGCCGCCGAGAACATAGAGCCCGATCTTCACCACATAGATGACGTGGATGGCCCAAGGGGTGCCGAAGCCGTATTCGACCCAGTGCCGGGACAGTACTTTCATCCGCTCGAGATGCGGCCGATCCTTCCAGGTCGCCAGGTCGACCTCGGGTAGATCTGCGGACAGAAAACCCACGTTGGTTCTCCGATCGGTTTCGGGCACGCCCGACTGCCGGACGTACAGAACAAGAGAAGAAATCGACCCACAGGCGGTCGCCCGTCAGCGGGGAGACGCGGGCGGGCATCGGGACGGCGAAATCGGCATCGCATCTAATTCGTGCTCCGAGACGGTAGTCACGGGGCGCGGATCCCCTCCACGTGGTAAGGCCACGAATCGGCCGCAGGGTTTCGTGCGCTCCGCACGAAGGGCCTGGTCAGCCACGGCGCGGAACAGTGCGGAATCACCCGGCGGCACCCGGCCCTCACCCGGTGGTGTGGCGTGCGCGGTCAGCGCCCCCGGGCCGCCGACGGTGAGCACGGCCGGCGCGGCTGCTCCTGGACCGGTCGACTCGCGGGAGTGACCGGCCGGTGGTGTCCTGGATGCATGGGCCAGGTGGATCGTCAGGTGGATCGTCAGGTGGATCGTCAGGTGGATCGTCAGGTGGATCACGGACTGTTCGGGCCCCGGTCGGTCACGTGGCGGGTCCACCTCGAACCGGTCATGTGGGTAGCCGGGATGCGGGCGCTGCTGCTGCAGTCGCTGCACCCGCGGGTGATGCGCGGGACCTACCAGAACTCGGCGCTGTTCGACCCGAAGAAGGCATGGCCGCGGTTCCAGCGGACGGTCGAGTTCGTGGGCACGCGGACCTTCGGTGCCACCGCGGATGTCGAGGCCGCCGCAGCGCGGGTCCGTGCGCTGCACAGCCGGCTGCGCGGCTACGACCCGGACACCGGGTGCGAGTTCCGGATCGACGAGCCGACCGGTCTGCTCTGGGTGCACTGCGGCGAGATCGACTCGTATGTGGACGTGGCCCGGCGCGCCGGGATCGTCGACGACGCGGAGGCGGACACCTACGTCGCCGAGAGCGTCCGGTCGGCGGAGGTGATCGGCCTCGACCCGGCCCGGGTGCCCTCGTCGAGGGCCGAACTGCACGAGTACTTCATCGGCGTACGTCCCGAGCTGTACGTGTGTGACGAGGCCCGCCGCGCGGTCGGCAACCTGCTCGCCCCGCGGGGGCAGGCGCCGGTCCAGGCGAAGCTGCTGATCTCGGCGATCTCGGCCCTGGCCGTCGCGACGCTGCCCCGCTGGGCCCGCCGCTGCTACGGGCTCCCCGGCCTGCCGACCACGGACCTCGGGGTGTCGCTCGCGCTGCGCGCCCTGCGCGCGGCGACGGACGTGTTGCCGGACGTGCCGGCACCCCCGGAGATCCAGGAGGCGCGGCGGCTCGTGCGCGCCGCACGCAGGTGATGCCGCGCTCTCGCGCATCGACCCAGGTTGGGGGTACTAGCACCACCTCGCTGAGGCAGGAGAGCTCGTCCCGCCTCTTCTATGGTCCGTCCCGGACGCCCGGCACCGCGGCGTCGACCGGCCACGGGGCACACACGGAGCCCCCGAGGAGAGGGCGTGTCGTGACTCGGTTGTCTCGCAGCGAGGTGGAGGCCGTTGTCGCCGACATCGCCTACTGGGCCGCGGTGGGCGTGTTCGTCCTCTGCGTCGAACCGGCGGCGGAGGCAGGGGTACGGGTCGGGGTCACCCGGCTCGACGGATGGGTCCGGCGGGCTCTGCGGAGCCGCTACGAGTTTCCGGTGGAGTGCTGGGCATCCGGCTGATCACCCTGCACCCGGTCTGACGCGGCGGCAGCGGCGCGAGGCACCGCCCACCGCACCCTGGTGCGCCGTCGCCTCCGCCGGGGCGGCGCGGGTAACGCTCTGCACCTGCCGGCCGACCCCAGGCTCTGAACACCAGAGACAGGGGTACGCATGGAACGGCCCGCCGACGCGGCCGACGAGCACTGAGATGAGCCTGACCCGTCGCCGGCGGCCTTCCGGCGCCGGTGCCCGCGTGCGCCGGGATGTCCTGGTGTTCGTCCTGGTCGCCGTCGTCACGCTGGCCGCGGTCTCCGTGGGTGCGGTCTTCTACGCCCGGCAGGCTGCGCAGGCGGAGGCCTTCCAGGACGCCGAGCACACCACCCGGCGGATCGGCGAAGGGGTGGTGGCCCCGCTGCTGCCCGATGTACTGGCCGGAGACCGGACCCAGCGCGCGAAGCTCGACGAGGCCGTCGCGAACCGGTTGCGCGACGGGCTGTTCTCCGAGCTCATCGTCTGGCGCGGCGACGGGACCGTCCTCTACGCCAGCGACCCCGCGCTGATCGGCCGGGTCGAGCCCGTCCCGGCCGAGGCGACCGCGGCGATCGAGCGCGGGCAGGTCAGCTCCAGCATCGACCGGCACTCGATGACCGCTCCCGGCGGGACCGGGACGGGCCGCTCGGTCGAGGTCTACGTGCCGTTACGGCTGCCCGGACAACCCCCGCTCGCGTTCGAGGCCTACTACGGCGCCGAGCGGCTCGACCGGCACACCGCCGTGCTCGCGGCCAGGCTGGTGCCCCTCGCCGTCGGTGCGCTGGTGCTGCTTCAGGTGGTGCAGATCCCGATCACGGTGTCGCTCGCCCGCCGGGTACGCCGGCACGAGGCCCACCGGTCGTACCTGCTGGAGACCACGCTGTCCGCGTCGGATCGCGAGCGCCGCCAGATCGCCGCCGACCTGAACGACGGGGTCGTCCAGGACCTCGCCGGAGCCGGCTACGCCATCGACGCACTGCTCCGTGAGGTCCCCGAACACCGCCGCCCCGTCCTGGACGCCGTCGGCTCCGCGGTGCGCGTCTCGCTCGAACAACTCCAGCGTCTCATGATCGACATCTACCCGCCCGACCTCAGCCGCGCCGGTCTGGCCGGCGCCGTCCGTGACCTCGCCGAGCGCCTGCGCGACCACGGGGTGACGCCCACCGTGCGGATCGAACCGCTGCCCGAGCTCGACGATGCGGTCGCCGCCGCGCTCTACCGGGTGGCGCGGGAGGTCATCGCCAACGTCGGGAAGCACGCCTGCGCCGACACCGTGACCGTCCGGCTGGGCCCTGAACCCGTCCATCCCGGCGACATCGTGCTCACCGTCGACGACGACGGCATCGGCGTCACCGCCGAGGGGCTGGACCGGCGCGCCGAGGGCCACCTGGGGCTCCGGCTGCTCACCGACCGGGTGGACGCCCTCGGCGGTGTGTTCACCGTCGAGCCCCGCCACGGGGGTGGCACCCGGGCGTACGTGCGGGTGCCGGCACGCATCACCGTCGACGGCGGCGAGCACGTGATGGCGCAGGCCGCCGCAACCCTCGCCGACCGGCGCGAAGGCGAGCCGGCCCCCGGGGCGGCGCGGTCGTCGCACCGATCCACCCGCGATTCGTGAGGGGACTCGGACCGGTGTAGGCCGGCACCACATCGATCAACGCCGGCCACAACGCGAGCTTGCCCTCGACACCGAGGGCCAGGGTCTCGCGCCGGCCTCGAGGCCGCCGTCCTCCCGCGTGACCTACCCGTTCGGCGTCTGCGGCAGGGGGCCCGCCGCTCAGGGAGGTCGCTCGAGCAGCGCCCAGGCCCGGGTCGCCAGATGCAGGTTGAGCCGGTTGTCCGCCTCGGTCAGGCGCAGGCCGGTGATCTGCCGGATGCGCTTGAGCCGGTAGCGCAACGTGCTGCGGTGGACGACCAGCTCCTCGGCCGCCTCGTCGTAGTTGCCTCCGCTCTCCAGGTACGCCGCGAGCGTCTTCACCAGCTCCGTGTCGTGGGTGGCGTCGTAGTCCAGCAGCGGGCCGAGCCACTCGCGGATGAAACCGTCGACCTGATCGTCGTCCTTCGCGGCGGTGAGGATGCGGTAGATGCCCAGGTCGTCCCAGACCGTCACGCCGTCCGGGCGGCGGGACTTCAGCCGGACGTCCAGGGCGTGGAGGGCCTCCTGCCAGGAGCGCGCCGCGTCGCCGGGATGCTCGTAGACGCCGCCGACGCCGATGGTCACCGCGGTCGCCGAGCGTATGTGCCGGCTCACGGCCGCATGCAGCTGCGGCCACGGGAGGCGGTCCCCCCAGGCCGATGGCCGCTGCGCGAGCAGCACCACCATGTCCGAGCGCGTCGTGATCAGGGATTTCATGTCGAGCGTGGCAGCGGCCCGCTCGGCAGCCGTCGTCACCTGATCGGGGTCCCGGTCCTGCGCCCTGATGACCACGACGCGGTGCGGTGCGTGCAGGTCGTGCCCCAGCGCCCGCGCGCGGGCGACGGCACCGGCCTCGTCGGTGTCCGACCTCGTACCGTTCAGGAGATCGTCGATCAGGTCGCGGCGCAGGCGCAGTTCCACCTCGTCCAGACCACGCTGGTGGGCCAGTTCGGTGCCGAGTACCGTGGCCGCCTGTTTCAGGGTCAGCACCTGCGTGGGCGTGGCCGCGCCCTCGGGGTCGAGCAGGGCGATCGTGCCGAGGACCTCGCTGCCCGGCTGGGCGAGCGCGAGGAGGCGGTCCCGGTCACGGACCGGCCCGCCCGCCCGCTGAGCCCGGCGCACCGTGTCGGTGCGAGATCGGCTGGAAGGCTTGGGGTAGGGCTTGGGCTCGCCCGGCCCGGCCCAGGCCCGCAGGTTCCCGAACCGGTCCTCCACGATCGCCGGCAACCCGGTGAGCCGGTGCACCGCCGCCGCGATGCCCTTCTCGCTGTCCGCGGCCGCCGCTCCGCGGGCGAGCTCGTCGTGGATCCTCGCGTGCTCCTGCAGCTCGGCGACCGACCGGGCGAGCTGCTCGGCGACCGACCGATGCTGCCGCACGTGCTCATGCTCCCGACGACGCAGGGCGGCGGCGGCGAGGCCCGCCCCCGCCTGCTGCGCGAGCACCCTGAGCAGGAACTGCTCGTCGGCCGACGGCTGCTGCGCCGATCCGATGACCAGGTAGCCGCGCAGGCCGCTCGTGCTCGACAGTGCGTAGGCCCGGGCCCAGTCGTGATCGGCGACCGTGGCCGGTCCGTCCTCTCCGGCCAGGGCGGCGACCTGCGCGTCGAGCACGGAGCCGGGCATCGTGCCGGTCGGAGATCGCGCGACCAGCTGCCCCTCGTCCGCCAGGTAGCCGGCGCAGGCCTCGCAGGGGCTCACCGAGCCGACGCTGTCGAGCGCGATGCGGAGGATCTCCTCCTCGTCACGATCGGCCATCACCACCGACAGCGCGAGGAGGGCGCGCAGCGCCGACAGGTGCTCGCGGGCCGTGGCACGATCAGCCGGCCCGCTCGGGCGGGGATCGGTGGTGGTCTCTGAACGGACTCCCGGCCCGATTTCGGGCCCGTTCTCCATGCCCCGATTGTAGGTCGGGTCGATTCTCGCGGCGGGCGTAATCTTTCTTGCCTCCCACCGTCCGGCAGGCACGCCCAGGGGATCCGGACCGGATGAGCGTCCAGTTGTCCGGCGTCGTGCCGGACATTCCACACGCGTCGAGGCACCGTCATGAAAGATTCCACAGACCCGCCGGAGACACCCGCAGCCCGCCGGCCACCCGACCGGCCCCCGAGCGCCGAGGACCTGCTCCTCTTCTGGCAGCGCGCCCCGGCCATGCTGGCCGTCGGGAACTACGACGGGTACTTCACGATGGTCAATCCAGCCTTCTGCGACGCGCTCGGTTGGAGCGCGGGCGAGCTGACGAGCCTTCCGTCCTGGGCTTTCCTGCATCCCGACGATCAGCACCGCGCGGTCGAGATCATCGAACAGACCCGGTTCGACGATGCCGGTGTGAGCACCGGGCACGTGGTGCGGATGCTCTGCCGGAACGGCAGCTACAGGTGGGGACGCTGGAATTTCCGCTCGTTTCCCGACGCCGAGCTCCGCTACTGGAGCGGGACCACACTGAGTGACGCGGACAGCCCCGACCCGGGGCCGCCGGTGCTCGTCGGCACCTGGGAATGGGACATTTCCGACAATGTACTCACATGGTCGGATGAACTGTATCGGATGTTCGACCTACCCGATCAGCTACCCATCGACTACCAGGATTTCCTGGGCCACATCCATCCCGAGGAGCGGCACATCGTGGATGCGGGGATCCAGCGGAGCCTGCAATCGGGTGAGGAATTCTCGGACGATTTCCGCATCGTGCACGAGAACGGTCGTATCCGGTGGATCCGCGCAATCGCGCGGCTGGTCGACGAGGCGGGCGGTGACGCACAACTCATGTTCGGGATCGCCGTCGACATCACCGAGCGCCGGGAGCGTGGGCTGCCTTGAAGGGCAGGTCGGGCGGGAGGACGGACGGTTGCGCGCGGGCCGGGGG
>NZ_JAAXKZ010000063.1 GCF_012911875.1 Pseudonocardia bannensis
GGGTGTGGGGGTGGGTCAGCCGGGCTCTTCGTAGCCGAGGGCGTCGTCGATGTCGGCGTCGTCGCGGGCGAGGAAGCTCGCCAGCCGTTCGACGGCGTCCTCGAACCGGGGGTTCAGGTCCACGAACGCGCGGAGCCGGTCGGCCACCCACTCCAGCGTGACCTGCTCCTCGCCGCGCCGCTCGGCGAGCTCCTCGATGCCGCGATCAGTGAAGTACATCGGTCAGCTGAACGCCTTGTCGATCAACTCGGCCTGCTCGACCTCGTGCACCTTCGACGAGCCGGCCGCCGGGGCCGCCATCCGCCGCCGCGAGACCCGCTTGAGCCCCGACAGGCGCTCGGGCAGCTTGTCCGGCAGCTCCAGGCCGAAGTACGGCCAGGCGCCCTGGTTGGCCGGCTC
This sequence comes from Pseudonocardia bannensis, assembly GCF_012911875.1. GTDB lineage: Bacteria > Actinomycetota > Actinomycetes > Mycobacteriales > Pseudonocardiaceae > Pseudonocardia > Pseudonocardia bannensis. The sequence continues at coordinate 400 of NZ_JAAXKZ010000063.1, forward strand.
CTCCTGAACCCAGCGGATGTCGCGGGCGTTCGGGTAGCGCTCCAGCACCGCGGCGAGCTGACGGTCGGGCAGCGGGTAGAGCTGCTCGATGCGGACCAGCGCGGTGTCGGTGATCTCCCGCTTGTCCCGGGCCGCGGACAGCTCCCAGTAGAGCTTGCCGCTGCACAGCAGGAGCTTCTGCACGTCGCTGGCCGGGCCGTCGTTCGTGCGGTAGCGCGGGTCGTCGATGACCGTGCGGAACCGGCCGCCGGTGAAGTCGGACAGCGGGCTGACGACCTGCTTGGCGCGCAGCATCCACTTCGGCGTGAACACCACCAGCGGGCGGCGCACCCCGTCGAGGGCCTGCCGGCGCAGCAGGTGGAAGTAGTTCGCCGGCTCGCTGGGCACCGCGACCGTCATCGAGCCCTCGGCGCACAGCTGCAGGAACCGCTCGATACGGCCCGAGGAGTGGTCCGGGCCCTGGCCCTCGAGACCGTGCGGCAGCAGCAGCACGACGTCGGACATCTGGCCCCACTTCGCCTCACCGGACGAGATGAACTCGTCGATGATCGACTGCGCGCCGTTGACGAAGTCGCCGAACTGCGCCTCCCAGAGCACCAGTGCGTCCGGGTTGGCCACCGAGTAGCCGTACTCGAAGCCGACCGCGGCGAACTCCGACAGTGCCGAGTCGTAGGGCAGGAAGCGCTCCTGGTCCTCCGACAGGTTGCGCAGCGGGTAGTACTCCTCGCCGGTCTTGCGGTCGATCACCACGGAGTGCCGCTGCACGAACGTGCCGCGCCGGGAGTCCTGGCCGGACAGCCGGACCAGCTTGCCGTCCATGGCGAGCGAACCGAGCCCGATCAGTTCGGCGAAGGCCCAGTCCACGTTGCCCTCGCGCGACATGGTGTAGCGCCGCTGCAGCACGGGCTTGACCCGCGGGTGCACCGTGAAGCCCTCGGGCAGGTTGGCGTGCGCGTCACCGATGCGGTGGACGACCTCCAGCGGGATCGAGGTGTCCAGGTCGGTCGGGACCGACTGCTCCTGCTCGACCGACGGGCTCACGACCGCCGGGGTCTTCTCCAGCTCGCGAACCTCGTTGAACACGTGCTCGAGCTGGTTGGAGAAGTCGCGCAGCGCGTGCTCGGCCTCCTCCATGGAGATGTCGCCACGGCCGATCAGCGACTCGGTGTAGATCTTGCGGACGCTGCGCTTGGCGTCGATCACGTCGTACATCGCCGGCTGGGTCATCGACGGGTCGTCGCCCTCGTTGTGGCCGCGGCGCCGGTAGCAGAGCATGTCGATCACGACGTCGTTGTTCCAGCGCTGCCGGTACTCCACCGCCAGCTTGGCCACCCAGACGCAGGCCTCGGGGTCGTCGCCGTTCACGTGGAAGACCGGAGCGCCGATCATCTTGGCCACGTCGGTGCAGTACTGCGACGAGCGCGAGTGCTCGGGGGCGGTGGTGAAGCCGACCTGGTTGTTGATCACGACGTGCACCGTGCCGCCGGTGCGGTAGCCGCGCAGCAGCGCCAGGTTCAGCGTCTCGGCCACCACTCCCTGGCCGGCGAACGCCGCGTCGCCGTGCAGCAGCAGCGGCAGCACGGTGAAGCCGCCCTCGCCCTTGTCGAGCAGGTCCTGCTTGGCCCGCACGATGCCCTCGAGCACCGGGTCGACGGCTTCCAGGTGCGAGGGGTTGGACGCCAGCGAGACCACGGTCTCGCCGTCGCCGAACATCCGGAAGTACTTGCCCTCGGCGCCCAGGTGGTACTTCACGTCGCCGGAGCCGTGCGCCTGGCCCGGGTCCAGGTTGCCCTCGAACTCGCGGAAGATCTGGCTGATCGGCTTGCCGACGATGTTGGCCAGCACGTTGAGCCGACCGCGATGCGGCATGCCGATGACGACCTCGTCGAGCTCGTCCTCGGCCGCCTTGTCCAGGACCGCGTCGAGCAGTGGGATGACGGTCTCGCCGCCCTCCAGGGAGAACCGCTTCTGCCCGACGTACTTGGTCTGCAGGAAGGTCTCGAACGCCTCGGCCGCGTTGAGCTTCGACAGGACGTACTTCTGCTCGGCGGGCGACGGCTTCTGGTGCGGGACCTCGATGCGTTCCTGCAGCCAGGTGCGCTGCTCGGGGGCGGCGATGTGCATGTACTCGGTGCCGATGGTGCGGCAGTAGGAGTCGCGCAGCAGGCCGAGCACATCGCGCAGCTTCATGTGCGCCTGCCCGCCGAAGCCGCCGACCGCGAACTCCCGATCGAGGTCCCAGAGCGTGAGGCCGTGGCTGAGCACGTCCAGGTCGGGGTGGCGGCGCTGGCGGTAGTTCAGCGGGTCGGTGTCGGCCATCAGGTGCCCGCGGGTGCGGTAGGACTCGATGAGCTCCAGCACCCGGGCGGTCTTGTCGACCTCGCCCTCGGGGATGTCCTGCACCCAGCGCACGGGCTCGTAGGGCACCCGCAACGACGTGAAGATCTCGTCGTAGAAGCCGTCCTCACCGAGCAGCAGCTGGTGCACCCGGCGCAGGAAGTCGCCGGACTCGGCGCCCTGAATGATCCGGTGGTCGTATGTCGACGTCAGCGTGATGATCTTGCTGATGCCGAGGTCGGCGAGCCGCTCGTCGCTCGCGCCCTGGAACTCGGCGGGGTACTCCATCGCCCCGACGCCGATGATCGCGCCCTGGCCCTGCATCAGCCGCGGCACCGAATGGTTGGTGCCGAGCGTTCCCGGGTTGGTGAGGCTGATCGTGGTGCCCGCGAAGTCCTCCGCGGTCAGACTGCCGTTGCGCGCCTTGCGCACCATGTCCTCGTAGGCCGACCAGAACTGGGCGAAGGTCATCGTCTCGCAGCCCTTGATGGACACGACGACGAGGGAGCGCTGCCCGTTCTTGCCCGGCAGGTCGATCGCGAGACCGAGGTTCACGTGCTCGGGCTGGACGACCGTGGGCTTGCCGTCGGTCTCCACGAAGTGCCGGTTCATCACCGGGACGTCGGACAGCGCCTTCACGACGGCGTAGCCGATCAGGTGCGTGAAGGAGATCTTGCCGCCGCGGGTCCGCTTGAGCTGGTTGTTGATCACGACCCGGTTGTCGGCGAGCAGCTTCGCCGGAACCGCGCGCACGCTGGTGGCCGTCGGCACGGCGAGCGAGGCGTTCATGTTCTTGACCACGGCGTTCGCGGCGCCGCGCAGCGGGGTCACCGCGCCGTCGCTGCCGGTGGGGGCGGGCTTGGCGGCCTGCGAGGTGCTGCCGGCGGCGGGCTTGCCCCCGCCGGTGGCCGGGGCCTTGGTGGCGCCGTCGGCCTGCGCGACCTTGCCGTTGGCCGGAGGGGTGTCCATCGCGCGACGGTCGGCAACCCGGCGCTTCTCGGTCGGCTCGGCGGGCTCTGCTGCCGGGGTGGTCGGGGCGGACACCGCGGCCTCGCGGGTGGTGTCGCTGCTGTCGGGGGTCCTGGTGGGCCCGTCGGCGTCGGTCTCGCCGGGGCGGTAGTCGGCGAAGAACTCGTGCCACGCGGGGTCGATCCCGGAAGGATCGTCGAGGAAGCGCTGGTACATCTCCTCGACGAGCCACTCGTTGGGGCCGAACTGGCTCGCCTGGCTGGAGGTACTGCTGCTGGACACGCTCTCAACCGCCTTGGATCGCATAACTCAATCGTGTTCGCCGATGACCGGCGCTCAGGTTAGTCCCCGAGCCGCGCGGCCGGGTACCGCACGCGGGGGTCGGCGTGGTGGAGCGCACGTTCGTGACGTCGGGATCGGCGGCGTGGCCGGTGGCACTGGCCCTCGGGCGCGTTCCGGGTCACACTTCGCGGTGAGATCATTCCCGGGTCTCCCGGGATGCCGCGCCGAGAGAGGTCAGCGATCCATGGCCCGTCCGCCCCTGCCACCGTTCGACGCCGACACCGCAGCGCAGAAGGTCCAGGCCGCGGAGGACGCCTGGAACACCCGGGACCCCGAGAAGGTGGCGCAGGCGTACTCGGAGGACTCCGTGTGGCGTAATCGCGACGAGTTCGTCACCGGGCGTGCCGAGATCGCCGACCTGCTGCGTCGCAAGTGGGCGCGGGAGCTCGACTACGCCCTGCGCAAGGACCTGTGGGCGTTCGAGAGCAACCGCATCGCCGTGCGCTTCCAGTACGAGTCCCGCGACGTCGAGGGGCAGTGGTGGCGCAGCTACGGCAACGAGCTGTGGGAGTTCGACGACGAGGGGTACATGCGCCGCCGCGAGGCGAGCATCAACGACGTGCGCATCGAGGAGTCGGAGCGGCGGATCCACGGCCCGCGCCCGGAGTCCGAGCGCGGGGCCGTGCAGCCGCTGCGGTGAGTACGGGACGGGCTAGGAGATCCACTCCTTGACCTGGGAGAGCACCTTCGGGGCGTCCGCGCTGATGGGGTTGACGTGCAGGTGGGTCACGCCGGCCTCGCGCAGCGCGGCGATCCGTTCCTTGACGAACGACGGCGGGCCGATCAGCGTGACCCGGTCGATGAAGTCGTCGGGCAGCGCGGCCGCCGCCTCCTCCTTCCTGCCGTCGAGGTAGAGCTCCTGGATCAGCTTGGCCTCGTCGGCGTACCCCTGGCGTCGGAAGACGGTGTTGTAGAAGTTGCGACCGCGGGCACCCATGCCGCCGATGTAGAGCGCGTACATGCCGCGCGCGAGCTGGCGGGCCGGCGCGAACATCTCCTCCTCGATCGCCAGGATCCCGCCGCCGGTCATCTGCAGCGGGCCCAGTTCGGGGGCGCGCTTGGCGAACCCGGCGTCGAGTGCGGGGCCGAACACCTCGCGGACCTTCTCCGGCATCAGCACGTGCGGCAGCCAGCCGTTCGCGAGCTCGGCGGTCATCTCGACGTTCTTGTCGCCCAGCGAGGCGACCCAGATCGGGATGTCGGCGCGCTTCGGGTGGTTGATCAGCTTGAGCGGCTTGCCCAGCCCGGTGCCCTGGCCCTCGGGCAGCGGGATCGGGTAGAGCCCGTCGTGGGTCAGCCGCTCGCGACGCCAGACCTTGCGGCAGATGTCGATGATCTCCCGGGTGCGGGCGATGGGCTTGTCGTAGACGACGCCGTGGAAGCCCTCGATGACCTGCGGGCCGGAGGCCCCGAGGCCGAGGATCATGCGCCCGTCCGAGAGGGCGTCCAGACCGGCCGCGGTCATCGCGGTCAGCGTCGGGGTGCGGCTGTAGATCGGCAGGATGCCGGAGCCGATCTCGATGCGCTCGGTCCTGGCCGCGAGGTAGCCCATCAGTGACACGGCGTCGTAGCTGTACGCCTCGGCAACCCAGACGACGTCCAGGCCGGCCTGCTCCAGGGCGACCACCGCCTCGGCGTTGCGGATGGGGTCGTCGCCGTACTGGAGTTGCGTGGACAGCTTCATGGGTGTGGTCCTAACGCAGGAGTTACTCGCCAGTCAAGTAACGCGCGGGGGTGCGCGGCCACGGGGCGCCGAGGGCCTCGGACCCGCCGCACGAGGCCCGGTCCCGCGGGCACGCGAGCCGCCGGAGAACGGATCCCGGATGGAGTATTGACACCACCCGCGCAGTCGCGGCTAGTGTTCAGACCACCAGATCACCTGAAATCCCCTCCTCTGGAGAACGGATCACCGGTCTGGGGTCGGGAGGACGTAGTTCGAACGAGCGTGCCGCGGTGCCGGCCGCTCCGCCTGAACCGCCCGTCAGCACACGGCACGGAGCAACGACCACATCACGCAAGGGAGCAGCGATGTCTTCGCTCGACTACACCTACCAGCACATCGACGACCACATCGACCGCTCGAACTGGGTCGCGCCGACGATCGACCCCGAGAAGACGATGCTGCTGGTCCTGGACATGCAGAAGGCGTGCGCGGAGCCCGGTGGCGCGATGTACATCCCGAGCGTCGGCGGCGCCCCCGAGGGCAAGGACGTCATCCAGCCCGTCGTCAACGTGCTGGAGGCCTGCCGGGCGAAGGGCATCCCGGTCGTGTGGTCGCTGTGGGGCCTGCGCGGTGACGGCAAGGACGCCGGGCACGCCGAGAAGAAGTGGGGCCTCGAGGGCCAGCTGGCGAGCTTCCCCGGCAGCTGGGGCAACGGTGGTGACGAGCTGGTCGACGAGCTCGAGCCGCTGCCCGACGAGCCGGTCATGCGCAAGCACCGCTTCAGCTCGTTCTACGGCACCGCGCTGACCGAGTACATGCGCAAGGCGGGCTGCGACACCCTCGTCGTCGCGGGCCTGTCCACCGGCAACTGCCAGATCGCCACCGCGATCGACGGCTGCAACCAGGACTTCAAGATCGTCGTTCTCGCCGACACCACCGCGGCCATCCCGTCGGGCAAGGACGACCCGCTGGGCTACGGCCAGCACTGGGAGGCCCTGCGCAACATCCAGGCCAACCACGGCGACGTGCGCACCAGCATCGAGTTCCTCGAGCTCATCGGCGCCTGAGCGCCTCCGGGGCCCCGCGCGGGGTGGGGCCCCGGACTTCCACCCGCTCCATCACCCCTGACGACCGACGACAAAGGACGTGAGATGTCGCTTTCCGGTAAGCGTGTTGCCCTGCTGATCGAGGACGAGTACCAGATCCTCGAGGGCTGGTACCCCTACCTGCGCCTGCAGGAGGCCGGCGCCGATGTCCGTGTGATCGGCAGCGGCACCAAGGACAGCTACGACAGCAAGGAGCACTACCCGATGGCGGCGGACGCCGCCGCCGCGGACGTGTCGGCGGCCGACTTCGACGCCGTGGTCATCCCCGGCGGGTTCGCGCCGGACAACATGCGCCTGCACCAGGAGATGGTCGACCTGGTCAAGGACGCCTACGAGTCCGGCAAGCTGGTCGCCGCGATCTGCCACGGCGGCTGGATGCTCGCCTCCGCGGGCGCCACCAAGGGCCGCAAGATCACCGGCTACCTGCCGATCAAGGTCGACGTGGAGAACGCCGGCGGCACCTGGGTCGACGAGCCGGTCGTCGAGGACGGCAACGTCATCACCTCCCGCACGCCGGTCGACCTGCCCGACTTCGGCCGGGCCATCGTCAGCTACCTCGAGCGCGTCTGACCGACGCCGGTCGACGACGTCCCGCAAAGGAGAGGGAACGTGACTGATCTGAGCCTGACCTCCCATGATGCGAGGCCCCCACTGGGTGGCTGGCTCCCGGGTGTCCGGCTGACCGAGGCGCAGGCTGCGGTCCTGAACGCCGCGGCGGACGAGCTCATCCCGGGTGGGGAGGGCTTCCCGGCGCCCAGCGAGGTCGACGTGATCTCGTTCATCGCCCGGTACGTGGCGCCGTCGGGGGTGAAGCCGAAGTGGTTCCCCTTCTTCGGGGAGGACGAGCTCCGCGTCCGGCTGGACGCGCTGGGACAGGGCTTCGTCGACTCGACCTCGGCGCAGCGCGTGGCGGTTCTGGAAGGGCTGGAGCGCGACGAGGCCGAGTTCTTCACGCGCCTGCGGGACGTCGTCTACCACGCGTACTACTCGCGGCCCGAGGTCATCCGGGCCATGAACCGCAACCTGACCGCGGCCAAGGACTACCGCAACTCGCCGCAGCCCTACGGCTACTCCGACGTCATGGACGACTGGGACGACGAGCTGCTGAGCCGGGTGCGCGGCACGTACATCCGGACCGAGGACGTCCGGCGGGTCGAGATCCCCGCCGACCTCCCCCTGACCACCGCACCCCGCCAGGCGCAGGTCTCGCTCGAGACCACCGAGCCGCTGCCCGCCCCGTCGGGCGGGTGAGCCGGATGCGTACCACATCTGAGATGCAGGAGACCGAGAGCTGATGGCGGCGTACACCGAGACCGACGTCCTGGTGATCGGGGCGGGTGCGAGCGGCGGCGCGATGAGCAAGCGGCTCAGCGACGGGGGGCTCAAGGTCGTCTGCCTCGAGCAGGGCGACTGGATCCACGCGATGGACCACCCGCACACCTACGACGGCTGGGAGATCGAGCGCCGGCGGAGCTGGTCGTTCGAGCCGAACGTCCGCCAGCTCCCCGAGGACTACCCGACCACCGGGAACACCACGCCCTACATCTACACCGGAGTGGGCGGCTCCACCCTGCACTACGCCGGGGCCTGGCCGCGGTTCAAGCCGGTCGACTTCCGCAAGGGCACCGAGCACGGCGTCGAGGGCACGATCGACTGGCCCATCAGCTACGAGGAGCTCGAGCCTTTCTACGCGATCAACGACGCCGAGATCGGCGTCGCGCGGCGGACCGGTGACCCGGGCAACCCGGCGCGCCCCGAGGGCTGGGGGCCGGCGAGCCGCGGGGGCAAGGTCGGGCACAAGATGGGGTCGGGCTTCGACAAGCTCGGCTGGCACTGGTGGCCCGCCGACAACGCGATCCTCACCCGGGCCAAGGACGCCCGGCTGGCCTGCAACGACTGTGGTTTCTGCCTGGCCGGCTGCCCGCGGCACTCCATCGCGTCGACCGACGTGTCGTACTGGCCCAAGGCCCTGCGCAACGGCGTCGACCTGCGCGTGAACGCCCGGGTCGAGCAGATCAACACGAAGAACGGCCGCGCGACCGGGGCCACCTACATCGACCGGGTCACCGGGCAGCGCCACGAGGTGCGCGCGGGGATCGTCGTGCTGGCCGCGAACTCCATCGGCACGCCCCGGCTGCTGCTGATGTCCGCCCAGAAGGGACACCCGGACGGGCTGGCCAACTCAGGCGGCCTCGTCGGCACGCACCTGATGTTCCACAGCTGGTCCTTCGTGGACTTCTGGTTCGACGAGCCGCTGGAGGGCTTCAAGGGCCCGGAGCCCGCCGTGCTCTACAGCCAGGAGTTCTACGACACCGACCCGTCCCGGGGCTTCGTCAACGGGTTCTCGCTGCAGGTCGGCACCGCCCTGGGCGCCGCCACCAGCGCGCTCGGGACCAACACCGGCAACATCGCGCCCTGGGGCGCGGGGCACCGCAGGTTCTTCAACGAGCACTTCGGCCGGCACGCACTGATCTACGTGCAGGGCGAGGACCTGCCGGTCCGCACCAACCGGGTCACGCTCGACCCCGAGGTGAAGGACTCGAGCGGCCTGCCCGCGCCGCACGTGCACTACGACCTGCACGAGAACGACCGCCGGCTCGTCGCGTGGGGACTCGAGCGCGCCCAGGAGGCCGCGGCGGCTGCCGGCGGCGTCATCGACACCGCCACCACCGGCATCGGCGGCATCGACGGGCCGCCGCCCGGCTGGCACATCATGGGCACCTGCCGGATGGGCAACACCCCCGAGGACTCGGTCACCAACAAGTGGAACCAGACCTGGGACGTGCCCAATCTGTTCATCGCCGACGCGAGCGCGCTCACCACGGGCGCCGCGGTCAACCCGACCAGCACGCTGCAGGCCGTCGCGGTCCGCGCCGCGGAGTACATCAAGCGTCGCCACCGCGACATCGCGTCGCAGACGACGACCCCGAGCAACGCCGACGCCCCCGGTCTGTAGCGGACTCGGCTTCCCTCCCTTTCCCCTTCCGCCCGTCCGAGGGCGCTCTCCCTCGGACTTCGGGCACGTCATCGCGCCTCGGCACCGCTGCCGATGCGGAGAGGAGAGCATTGTGCGTCACGCCAAGAAGCCCGATCAGGTCGACGCGATCGTCGTCGGCCTCGGTGCCACCGGGGCCACCGCGGCCAAGGTGCTCAGCGAGGCCGGCCTGAAGGTCGTCGGGTTCGACCGCGGCCCGTGGCTGTCGGCGAAGGACCACTACTCCGGCGACGAGCTCAAGTTCGTCAACCGCAACTACCTGTGGCCGGACCCGAACCTGTTCCCCCGGACCCTGCGGCACGACGAGACCTCGGCCGCCGAGCGCTTCCCGTTCTCGCCCACCCCGCAGCTGGTCGGTGGCGGCACGAACCACTGGGCCGGCTGGGTACCCCGCCCGCGCGAGTCGGACTTCATGGTCCGCAGCCTGCACGGTGACATCGAGGGCGCGAGCCTGGCCGACTGGCCGATCCGCTACGAGCACCTCGAGCCCTACCTGACCAAGGTCGAGTGGGAATTCGGCATCTCCGGCATCGCCGGCGCCGACAAGTACGAGCCGTTCCGCAGCAAGGCCTACCCGAGCGAGCCGCTGCGCCCGACGAAGTTCGGCAAGCGCTTCTACGAGGCCTGCAACAAGATGGGGATCAACGGCTTCCCCATTCCGCACGCGATGGTGACGAACAACCACAAGGGCCGCGACCCGTTCAACACCACCAGCTTCTGGAACCAGTACGGCGACCCGAGCACCGCGCGGTCGAACACGCTGACCACCTTCATCCCCGAGGCGGTCGCGACCGGCAACTTCGAGCTGCGGTCCGAGTCCTTCGTCCGCGAGATCACCGTCGGCAAGGACGGCCGGGCGACCGGCGTCGTCTACATCGACCCGGACGGCAACGAGGTCGTCCAGGAGGCGAAGGTCGTCGTCCTCGGCCTCGGGGCGATCGAGTCCGCCCGCCTGATGCTGATGTCGAAGTCCCCGCAGTTCCCCGACGGCCTGGGCAACTCCAGCGGCATGGTCGGTAAGAACGCGACCTTCCACGAGTACGTCTTCGCGGTCGGCCTGTTCGACCAGGAGATCGACGACCCGCTGCACGGCTGGGCCGGCAACTACATCAGCGGTGGCACCTTCGAGTTCTACGAGACCGACGAGAACCGCGGACACATCGGTGGCTGCCTGATCTCGGCCTCGCAGACCTGCCACCCGATCAACTGGGTGTTCCCGGGCCGGCCCCAGTGGGGGCAGTCGCTCAAGGATGCCGATCGCAGCTACTTCAACTTCGCGATGAAGATCGGCGCGATCCTGCACGACATGCCGGTCGAGTCGAACCGCGTCGACCTCGACCCCACGGTCAAGGACGCCTGGGGCCTCCCGGTCGCCCGGATCACGCACAAGCCGCACGCCAACGACGTCGCCATGAGCAAGTGGCAGGTCGACAAGAACGCCGAGATCCTGCAGGTGGCCGGCGCGCGCAAGACCGTCCCGGTCTATCTCGACCGGATGACCGGCAACACCTGCCACCAGCACGGAACCGCGCGCATGGGCACCGACCCGTCGAAGACGGTGCTCAACGAGTGGTGCCAGTCCCACGACGTGGACAACCTCTTCGTCGTCGACGGGTCCTGCTTCCCGACCTCGACCGGCGTCAACCCGACGCTGACCATGATGGCCAACGCCTGGCGCGTGTCGGAGTACATCGCGGACGTCTGGTCCAAGGGCCGCGAAGAGCACATCACGCTGGCCGGCTGACCCGACAGCCCCGTCAACCCCTAGGAAAGGAGGACGTCGTGACCCTGAAGGCTGACTGGGAGATCGTCGGTTCCCCGATCGACCCCGACTCCGACGAGCGGTTGTTCTTCACCGACCACGAGTGGGACACGATCGAGGCGGCCGCCGCCCGCATCATCCCCACCGACCACGACCCGGGCGCCCGCGAGGCACGCGTCGTCGTGTTCATCGACCGCTACCTGTCGGGCATCGACTACATCTTCGCCGCCGCCGACGGCAGCGGCTTCCTCAAGCTGACCGGCAAGTTCGCCGACGCCTGGCGGGCGCGCATGTTCGACATGCAGCAGACCTACCGCGACGGCATCAAGGCGCTCGACGCCGTCGCCCGGGACCAGTTCTCGAAGGCCTTCAAGGACCTCGGGGAGTCGGAGCAGGACCTCGTGCTGGAGGCCTTCTCCGGCGCGCCGAAGCCCGGTCCGGTCACCCTCGGCTCGAGCCTCGCGGTCGGGACGTTCCTGCAGGGCACGTTCGACCAGGGCCTGCCGTTCTTCGAGGCGCTGTGCCTGCACACCCGCCAGGGCTTCTACTGCGACCCGGTCTACGGCGGGAACAAGGACCAGATCGGCTGGAAGATCATCGGTTTCCCCGGGCCGAAGTCGCTCAAGGACACCATGGACGGCACGTACAGCACGACCGAGTACTTCGTCGAGGAGTACGACTGGAACGAGCTCGTCCCGCACCTCGGCAAGGCCGGCTGATGAAGATCACCGCCGTCGAGGCGACACCCCTCGGCTCTCCGCTCGACGAACCGCTGCGGTGGGGCGCGATGGTGGTCGGGACGAAGGGCGGCATCGTCGTCCGCGTCACCACCGACGAGGGGCTCGTCGGGATCGGCGAGGCGGGGTTCTCCTCGGAGTACTTCTCGACCGTCGGGCCGATCATCAACCACCAGCTCGCTCCGATGCTCATCGGGCGCGACCCCCGCGACATCGGCGCGATCTGGCAGCAGATGCTGGAGTCGACCCACATGTGGGGCCGCCGCGGCATCGAGACGTATGCGATCAGCGGCGTCGACATCGCGCTGTGGGACCTGCTCGGAAAGATCAGCGGCCAGCCCGTCTACCGGCTGCTGGGCGCCTCCAAGCCGAAGGTGCGGGCCTACTTCGCGCCGTCGCTCAAGCCCGTGGACCAGATCGTCGACGAGGCCAAGCTGGCCGTCGGCGACGGCTTCACCGCGATGAAGCTGCGCGTCACCGCTGACATCGACGGCGCGGTGGAGCTGGTCGGCTCGGTGCGCGACGCCGTCGGCACCGGGATCGACATCGCGGTCGACGCCAACATGTCCTACGACCGGCGCGGCGCGCTGCAGCTCGCCCGCGAGCTCGAGGCCTTCGGGGTGGCCTGGCTGGAGGAGCCGATCCTCTCCCGCAGCCTGACCCAGTACGTCGACGACCACACGTGGCTGGCCGACCGGGTGTCGATCAAGCTCTCCGGCGGGGAGTCCCTGCTGACCCGGTTCGAGTTCATCGACCTGGTGACCCGGCGGACGTTCGACATCCTCCAGCCCGACGCCACGAGCGTCGGCGGGATCTCCGAGGCGAAGCGGGTGGCCGACCTGGCCAGCACGTGGAACCTCAGCTGCGTGCCGCACATCGCGTGCTCCTCGGGGACCGGCATCGCGCTGGCCGCCGGCCTGCACATGATCCTGGCCTGCGAGAACACCCCGCTGATCGAGGTCGACGCCTACGGCGGTCCGGGCTGGGACGGGATGCTGGTCAACCCGCTCGTGGTCTCCGACGGGTACCTGGCGGCGCTGGACGCGCCCGGGCTGGGCGTCGAGCTCGCCGCGGGCGCCGACGAGCGGTTCGCCGTGTCCGCGGACGCCGCACGACCCACCGGTGGTGCGCTCCCCCCGGGCGCCCGGAGAGATTCGGCGCGGTGACCGGCACCAGGTCCGCCCTCGAGGTCCGGGACCCCCGGCTGCACGACGTCGTGGCCGACGAGCCGCTGCGCCGTGTGGTCACGGGGTTCCGGTTCCTCGAGGGCCCGGTGTGGCACCCGGGCGAGCGGTCGCTGGTGTTCAGCGACATCCCCGCCGCCCGGATGTCGGTGTTGTCGGCCGACGGCGAGGTCAGGGTCTTCCGCGACCCCAGCCATATGGCGAACGGGAACGCCTACGACCGGCAGGGCCGGCTGCTCACGTGCGAGCACGCGACCAGCAGGCTGGTCCGGCGGGAGGCGGACGGCTCGCTGGTCACCCTCGCGGACCGCTACCAGGGCAGGGAGCTGAACAGCCCCAACGACGTGGTCGTGGCCCGCGACGGGACGATCTTCTTCACCGATCCCGGCTACGGTCGCGCCGTGCCCTACGGGGTGCCGCGTGAGCGGGAGCTGCCCTTCTGCGGGGTCTACCGGCTCGGCGGCCGCGGCCTGGAGCTGCTGACCGACGACGTCGAGGGGCCCAACGGGTTGTGCCTGTCGCTCGACGAGCGTTACCTGTTCGTCGCCGACACCGAGCGGATGCACATCCGCCGGTTCGAGCTCACCGCCGGCGGCGTGACCGGCGGCGAGGTCTGGGCGCGGACCACGGGCGCCGGCCCCGGTGAGCCCGACGGCCTCAAGATCGACAGCGCCGGAAACCTGTTCGGCTGCGGGCCGGGCGGGATCCACGTGTTCGACCCCGCGGGGCAGCCGCTCGGCGTCATCGGGGTCCCGGAGACCACCGCCAACTTCACCTGGGGCGACGACGACATGTGCTCGCTCTACGTCTGTGCCAGCACGACGCTCTACCGGTTCCGGACCCGGGTTCCCGGCATCCGGGCGTTCTGAGGAGGAACCAGCCATGACCCTGTCCGCGGCTCAGGAGCGGATCGCCGATCGCATCCGCACCGCACGGATCGTCCCGGTCCTCCGGGCGCCCGACGCCGACGCCGGCCGGGTCATCGCGCTGCGGCTGATCGCGGCGGGCCTGGACGTCCTCGAACTCACCGCGACGATCCCCGGCTGGCCGGACCTCGTCACGGCGGTGAAGGCCGAGGCGCCGGACGCCGTGGTCGGGCTGGGCACGGTGCGCACCGCGGCCGATGCGGAGGCCGCGCTGGCGCACGGCGCGGACTTCCTGGTGAGCCCGCATCCGGTTCCGGCGGCGCGGGCGATCACCGCCGCGGCGGACGTGCCCTTCGTCGAAGGCGGGATCACCCCGGCCGAGATCGGGGCCGCCGCCGATCGCGGTATCGCGAAGATGTTCCCCGCCCACCTCGGCGGACCGCAGTACCTCAAGTCGGTGCTGTCGATCCTGCCCGGGGCCCGGATCATCCCCACCGGGGGCATCGCCGTCCGCGACGTCGCCGCATGGCTCGACGCCGGCGCCTTCGCGGTGGGCGTGGGCAGTGACGTGTACGCCGCCGACGACCCGGAGGCGAAGGTGGCAGAGCTGCGCGACCTCATCGGAGCGGGGCGGTCATGACCCGGGTGGCCGCCATCGGTGAGTGCATGGTCGAGCTGACCCACCGGGGCGAGGACACACTCGCCCTCGGCTTCGCCGGGGACACCTTCAACACCGCGGTCTACCTGGCACGCAGCACGCCGGCGCAGGACGTGAGCATCGACTACGTCACCGCGGTGGGCGACGACTGGTACAGCGAGCGGCTGCTGGCAGCCGTCGCCGCGGAGGGCATCGGCACCGGACTGGTGCAGCGTGTCCCCGGGCACTCGCCCGGCCTGTACCTCGTCCGGACCGACGGCGCGGGGGAGCGCAGCTTCACCTACCACCGGTCCGAATCGCCCGCCCGGCGCCTGTTCGACGCCGATTCGCCGGAGCGGATCGACCAGGCGGTCGTCGAGAGCGACGTCGTCTACCTGTCGGCGATCACGCTGCAGATCCTCTCCGAGCCGGCCCGTGAGCGGCTGTGGGCGGCGCTGGCGGCGGGCCGGGCCCGCGGCGGGCGCGTCGTGTTCGACAGCAACTACCGCCCGCGCGGCTGGCCCACCGTGGCCGCCGCCCGGGCGGCGGTGCAGCGCACCCTGCAGCTGACCGACGTGTACCTGCCCACCTTCGAGGATGAGCAGGCGCTGTTCGGTGACCGGGACGCCCAGGCGTGCGCGATCCGCCTGGCCGCTCTCGGCATCACCGAAGTCGTGATCAAGAACGGGTCGGACGGGTGCCTGGTGGTCGCCGGCGGCGAGGCGGCGGTGACGGTCCCGGCGCAATCCGGGGTCGCCGTCGTCGACACGACCGCGGCCGGTGACTCCTTCAACGCGGGGTACCTGGCCGCGCGGCTGCGGGGCGAGCCGCCGTGGCAGGCGGCCTCGGCGGGGCACCGGCTGGCTGCCATCGTGGTCGGCCGCCCGGGCGCGATCGTCCCCGACGAGGTGCTGCCGCGCCGCGAGCTGCTGCTGGGCTCTCCATGACCACGTCCTGGCGATCCCGGGTGCGTCGGCCCCGCGCCCGCTTGACAGCGAGATGCCTACCATTACTTTTCAGACCACCGGACCACTGGTCACCCTCGTTGAGCGGTTGTGCGCAGGAACGGGACAGCGGCCGACACGAGAGGAGGGTGCGAGATGACCGGAACGACTCGCGGGGGCATCGAGCCCGTCCGCCGGCTGAAGGTTGCGGACTCCGTCGCCGAGCAACTCGAGTTGATGATCACGCGGGGGGACTACGCGCCGGGTGACAAGCTCCCGCCCGAGCGGGTGCTCGCCGAGCAGTTCGCCGTCGGGCGCAGCTCGATGCGCGAGGCGATCCGCGTGGTGGAGGCGAACGGGCTGCTCCGTACCGACCACGGGGTCGGCGTGTTCGTCGTCAGCAACACCCGCCGGGCGCCCGACCTGTCCGAGCTGCTGGTGCTCGACGAGTTCACGGTCCCGGAGCTGTTCGAGGTCCGGATCACGCTCGAACGCGACGCGGCCGGATTGGCGGCCCAGCGCATCACCCCGGACGAGGCGGCCGAACTCCAGGGCATCATCGCGGCCATGGCGGACCCCGGTCTGAGCGACGCGGCGTTCGTCGGGCTCGACGCCGACCTGCACCGCGCGATCGCACGGGTGACGAAGAACCGGCTGCTGATCAAGTTGTACTCCACCATCGAGCCACTGTTCGTCGACTACTCCCACCAGGTCGTCGGGCTGCCCGGGCGCCGCGACGGTGCCCACTCCGGGCACTGCGCGATCGTCGAGGCGGTCGTCGGACGACGGGTCCGCGATGCCCGGACCGCGGCGGTGCGGCACATCCGGGACGTCGAGCGTGACATCGTCGCGCACCTGGAGCACTCGGCTCCGGCGGGCCGGAGTGCGGCGTCGGGATCCTGAACCCGAGCTGCGACGGCCCGATGGGCGACCACATCAACGGTATCGATCCGGATCCGGACCTGCGTCTGGGGTGTCGTCATCTCCGTCACGACGTCGTGCTCGTCGAGATGGCCGGTGAACCGGACATCCTCACCGCGCCGTAGCTGCGGGCCTGCCTGGTGGAGCAGGCAGCGGCTGCTCGAGCTGACCGGACCGGCGGCATCCTTCAGCATCCATCCCGATGTGTCCGAACTGCTCCGCTGGCTCGCGCAGGAGTAGTGGCAGTAGTGCCGACAGCGCCCGTTTCCCCTGACACATGCCCGAGGGCGCGCGGCGCCGGATCATCCGTGACCGGCAGCCCGGGGCGTAGGGTCGCGGTGTGCGGGTGGCGTTTGGCGGCGAGCTGGAGCAGCTCGGGGTCGATCTCGCCGCGATGTGCAGGTTGGCCGGGGACGCGATGGAGCAGGCGACCCGGGCGTTGGTGGGCGCCGATCTCGCCCTTGCCGAGCGGGTCATAGCCGGTGACAGCGAGCTCGACGTGCTGCGCGCGCGATGTGAGGATCGGGCCTTCTCCCTGCTGGCCTCGCAGACCTCGGTGGCCCGTGACCTGCGGCTGCTCGTCAGCGGGATCCAGGCTGCCGAGAAGATCGAACGCATGGGCGATCTCGCCCGCCACGTCGCCGAGATCGTGCGACGCCGCCACCCGCAGCCGGCGGTCCCGCCGGAGCTGTGCGGCACGTTCGCGGAGATGGGACGTCTCGCCGTCCATGCCGCCCGCGCGATCGAGCACACGATCGCCAACCCCCTCCAGAGCCAGCTGGTGGAGCGCGAACGAGCCGACGACCGGACCGACGAACTGCACCGTGGCCTGCTGACCGCGGTCAGCCGGAAGGACTCTCCCTACCCGGTGCAGACCGGTGTCGACGTGGCCTTGCTGTCCCGGTTCTTCGAGCGCTTCGCCGACCAGGCCGTCGCCGTGACCCGGCGCCTGGACTTCGTCGTCACCGGCACCACTCCGAGATGACGTGACCCGGTGGCGCCACGGGAGCAGGCGCCCGCAGGATCCTCGTCGCGGTCTCCCGCCGGGGACGTGAATGGAATAACATGGGGTCGCCGGGTCGTGGTGTCGTGGGCACCTGTCGCGGACCTGCCCCCATGGCACGGATCTGCGGGGTGGATGTCGGAGGAACGGTAGATCGCTGGCGAGGTACAGCGGTATGACCATGCGGAGCGTAGCGGGGTCGGGCCGAGGAAGGTCCTGCACGGACAAGGCCTCACGGCGATGACCGGGCAGCGCGACCTCCAGAGCGACGTCAGGGAAGATCTCCCGCCCCTGTGGGCGCGGGGCCGCCTCGATGCGGTGGCGCTGAAGGATCTCCGGTGGTTGACCTACACGGTCGCCCGGGAATGGGTGCCCGAGCTTGCGGCCCATGAGTTCAGCCGCGCCGCCGGCGAGATCGCCGAGGAGGCGATCGATCGTGGGGGCGGGAACTGGGACCTTTGGCAGGACCCTGGCCGGCTCGTCTGCCACGTCAGCCTCGGCGACGCGCATCCGGCCGCCGGCCCGGGCCATCCGCCTGACGCGAGCAGTGAACCGGCAGCCGGCACGACTGCGTGGAGGGCATACGGCGCCGCCCACCGCGTCGGGGTGTCACATGCCCGCGACATGATGGCTGTCCGAGTACTCATCGACGACCCGTAGGCGACCGGGCGGGCCGGTGAAGGGGCTGATCGAGGCTGACCATGGGCTGGACCGGAGCCGTCGAGGCCGGCGATCACGCCTGCGCGCTCACCGACTCGGTCCATGAGCGCGATGCGGTACTCCTGCCGTTTCTCGACGAGGGCTTGAGCCGCGGCGACAAGTGCGTGGTCGCCCTGACCGATCCCGACCCCGTGGTCGTGATCGGGCGTCTCGGGAACGCGACCACGCTCGGCGGCTGGCTGGCCGCACAGCAGCTGGAGGTGCACGGATCCGCCGACATGCTCATCTCGTCCCAGGCGTTCTCGGTCGAGAACGTGCTCGGGTTGTGGGAGCGTGTCGTCTCCTCCGCTCTCGCTGTGGGCGGATTTCCCTTCGTCCGGCTCGCCATCGAGGTCGGCGGGTGGATGCCTCGGCTCCCGGACGTCGCCGAGCTGATCCGCTACGAGGCCGCGCTCAACGCGTTCTCGGCTCGCCAGCCCGTCTCGATCCTGTGCCTGTACGAGATCGGCACCGACGACGGCAGCCTGATCATCGACCTCATCCGGACGCACCCGCGACTGCTCCTCCCCGGTACCTCGATGGAGAACCCGTACTACCTGGGCCCTGAGCATTTTCGCGCTCGATCTCCCTTCGGCACCTGATCCGGTCCCGAACCGGGATGAGCCGGCGCGCCGGTCGGAGTCCGAGGACGGTGGCCCGGCCGGCGCCGACGACGCTACGATCGCGGCCCTCCCCGTAGGGCTTGCGGAGGTCCTTCACAAGGATCTTGAGCAGCCCCGCGGCGATGCCTCTGAGCTGCCTCGGCGGTGTCTCTCACCGCGGCGGTCTGCCGGGGTTGTGCGCGGTCGGTAATCCGAGGACCGTTGTCGGGGCCGGAGGCTCGTCGGACATCTCAGCAGCAGGGCCGGTCCGTCTCCGGTGCAGCCAACGGCGCCCGGGCACCTCCGGAATGAGGGGTCCTTCGCGGAGCGCCGTGGGTGCCGGTCGCCGCGGGCGTCGGCGACGACGGAGCGTCGGGCCGCTGGGGCGCCGACGAGACATGTCATGGCTTGTTCCTGGGTGGGAGCCGATGAAACCGGGCGGTGATCACGTCTGCGCACTGCACACCTCGACCCGGTGGCGCGACGAGGTACTGCTGTCGTTCCTGCGCGATGGCCTGGTCGAGGGGCACAAGTGTCTGGTCGCGCTGAGCGATCCGGACCCCAGCGGCCTGGTCGGAGGTCTGGGGAGCCGGGCCGAGGTGGAGCGATGGCTGGCCTCTCGCCAGTTGGAGGTGCGTGGAGCGGCTGACATGATCGGCTCACCCGACGAGCTGTCGATCGAGAACATGATCGATTTCTGGCGGGCTGTGCTGTCGTCCGCCCTCGGGGCGGAGGGATACGCGTTCGCCCGCCTCGCTGCGGAGGCCAACTGGTGGATGCCGCAGTTGTCGGGCATCGCCCAGCTCCTGCGGTATGAGATGAGGCTCAACGGGTTCTCCCGCCGCTACCCGGCAGCGATCTTGTGCCTGTACGACGTCAGCACCCTTGACGGTGCCCTGGTCATGGATCTTGTGCGGACGCACCCGAAGGTGCTGCTCGACGGTGTGCCGTTCAACAACCCTTACTACATCCCACCCGAGGAGTTCCTCGACCGGTGACGGCGTCGGGGGCGACACCCGCCTCCGAAGGCCGGTCGGTGAGCCGTTCCTCGCCCTGCTTCCGGGTACTGGCCGGGGAGCACGGCGTCCCTCCGGGCCTCGCTCAGATCGTCGAGCGGTCCGGGAAGCAGTCGGCTGTTTCGTTGAGCCCGATCATGTCGAACACCGTTGCGCTGCTCCGTCCGGTGACGACCTTGAGCGTCTGGAAGTCGCTCAGCCTCTGGAGGACGTCGATGATGATCGCTATGGCGATCGAGCCGATGAAGGTGACCTCGCCGAGATCGACCACGATCGTGGGAGCGGTACCAACGGTTCGTTCGAGGCCGGCCCGGAAGGTCGTCTCGGTGGCCAGGTCGATGTCGCCTCGGACGGTGCAGACGATCGTGCTCGTGCTCGGGTGTTCGAGGTCGATGGTGAGCGGCTCCGGGACAGGCTGATCGGGTGGGTCAGGCATGGTCGGCTTCCAGATCGATGCGGCAGCCGAGAACCGTACCCTCGTGCAGAGCGCGGAAACGCTGCTGAGGACCTGATTCGATCGCGGGCGATGTACCGGTGAAGCGTGGGCCGGCGTAGCCGGCCCGCGCCGCCGTGGGCGGCGCACTTGAGGAGTTCGGGGCCGCGCCGGATGGCCGGCTGTTCCCGGCGCGGCGGTCGGGGAGGGGCGTCCCGTCGTCGGTCTACACCCGGGTGTGGCTGGGCGCCCGTCGTACTGCGCCGAGCTCCGAGCAGACGGCGTTATCGCAGCTCAGTCCACGGAAACCCGTGATCGGGCTAGACGACCGTGCGGTCGCGGCCCTCCCAGTAGGGCTTGCGGAGGTCCTTCTTCAGGATCTTCCCCGTGGGGTTGCGGGGCAGCTCGTCGAGCACGTCGACCGACTTGGGGCACTTGAACGACGCCAGGTTCTCCCGGCAGTACGCGAGCAGTGCCGCCTCGTCGACGGTCTGCCCCGGCGCGGCGACCACGACCGCCTTGGGCACCTCGCCCCAGCGCTCGTCCGGTACCCCGATGACGGCCACGTCGGCGACGGACGGGTGCTCGGCGAGCACCCGTTCGATCTCGGCCGGGTAGATGTTCTCCCCGCCACTGATGATCATGTCCTTGATCCGGTCGGTGACGTAGATGTAGCCGTCGGCGTCCATGTGCCCGCCGTCGCCGGAGCGCAGCCAGCCGTCGAGGGTGATCGCGGCCGCCGTCGCGTCCGACTTGCCGAAGTACCCGGCCATGAGCTGCTCGGTCCGCACCCAGATCTCGCCGGGCTCGCCCGTCGGCAGGGCCTCGCCGGTGCCGGGGTCGCGGATCTCGATCTGCACGCCGTGGATCGGGGTGCCCGCCGAGATGAGCCGGTGGGCCACGGCCGGGTCGGAATGGTCCTGCGGGCCCAGCGAGCTGACCACGCCGCACGCCTCGGTCATGCCGTAGACCTGGTGCATCCTGTCCGGGAACAGCTCCAGACAGGCCCGCATCACGGGCAGCGGCATCGGTGAGGCGCCGTAGGACAGGGCGCGCAACGACGAGAAGTCCCGCTCGGCGGCTCCCGGTACCTGGGTCATCGCGGCCATCAGCGCCGGCACCAGGAACGTGTGGGTGATCCTCTCGCGCTCCAGCATGTCGAGCACCGCGGCGGGATCGGGCGTCCGCGCCATCACCATCCGGGCCCCGCCGTAGAGCGCGAGCAGCGCGTAGCTCGTGCCGCCCACGTGGAACAGCGGCATCGCGACCTGCACGACGTCGGAGGGTGACAGTTCGAAGTCCTCGGCCACGTTCGCGGAGTGGGCGAGCATGCCGCGGTGGGTCAGCATCGCGCCCTTGGGGAAGCCGGTGGTCCCCGAGGTGTAGAGCTGGACGAAGCAGTCGTCCGGCCGGGAGGGGTGCACCTGCGGGTCGGGCTCCTGCGCGGCCAGCCACGCCTCGTACTCGTCCTGCTCGCCGCCGACGTGGATCACCCGCTCCACC
Organism: Pseudonocardia bannensis; assembly: GCF_012911875.1. GTDB lineage: Bacteria > Actinomycetota > Actinomycetes > Mycobacteriales > Pseudonocardiaceae > Pseudonocardia > Pseudonocardia bannensis. Next base: position 22,119 of record NZ_JAAXKZ010000063.1, read on the forward strand.
CCGGGCAGCTTGTCGCGGACCCCGGCGACGGCCCCGGCGAACTCCGGGCCGACGAACAGGATGCGTGCCTTCGCGTCGTTGATGACGTAGACGATCTCCGGCGGGGCCAGCCGGAAGTTGACGACGGCGTTGGCCGTACCGATCTGCGCGCAGGCGAGGGTGAGCTCGAGGCAGGACGGATGGTTGAGGTCCAGCACCGCGACGCGGTCGCCGGGGACGAGCCCGGCGGCCCGCAGCGCGCCGGCCACCCGGCGGACCCGGTCGGCCAGCTCGGCCCAGGTCCGCGTGACACCTTCGAAGCGGATCGCCTCGTCGGCGGGCCGCTCGGTCTCCCAGCGGGCGAGCAGCGCTGAGACGTCGGTCGACTGAAGAGTCATGCGAGCTCCCTGGAGTGTGGCGGGGGGCACACGGCGGTTGCGACGGATCGTAGCGGCCGGGCGTGCGTGACGGACCCGACGAAAGGGATCTCCGCGGATACCCCCGGGGCGAAATATGGGGCGAAATATGGGGCATTGACGAGGAGCGCCCCTGGTGGTCGGCTTGTGGTCGTTGCTGTTCCGCAACCAACAAACGGACTGGAGTTGAGCAATGACGCTCGATGCACAGGCGCGGGGCCTCCTGGACGCGATGGCCGCACAGGGGATGAAGGGCTTCGACGAGATGACGGTGCCCGAGGCGCGGGACGCCGGCCTGGCGTTCATCGGCCTGCAGGGCGAGCCCGAGGACGTCCATGAGGTCTACGACCGGACCGTCCCCGGCCCGGCCGGCGACATCCCTGTCCGGGTCTACCGGCCGGACGGCGACGGCCCGCATCCGGTGATCGTCTACTTCCACGGCGGCGGCTGGGTGATCGGCGACATCGAGGTCGCGGACAAGCCGTGCCGGACGCTGTCCAACGTCGCGGGTGCCGCGGTCGTCTCCGTGGGCTACCGCAAGGCCCCCGAGGACCGGTACCCGGCCGCGCCCGAGGACTGCTACGCGGCGACCAAGTGGGTGGCCGAGAACGCGGCCGAGCTGGGCATCGACGCCTCGCGGATCGCGGTGGCCGGCGACAGCGCGGGCGGCAACCTCGCCGCCGTGGTCGCGCTCATGGCGAAGGACCGCGGCGGCCCGGCCCTGGCCTACCAGCTGCTCATCTACCCGGCCACCGACGGCGCCGGCGAGTACCCGTCACGGGTCGAGAACGGTGAGGGCTACCTGCTGACCAAGGGGGCCATGGACTGGTTCTACGGGCACTACCTGGAGAGCCCGGACGTGGCCGAGGAGCCCTACGTCTCGCCGATCCGCGGCGAGCTCGCCGGGCTGCCGCCCGCGACCGTCATCACCGCCGGCTACGACCCGCTGCGTGACGAGGGCGACGCCTACGCCAAGGCACTCGCGGACGCGGGCGTGGCCGTCGAGCACATCGAGAACCCGTCCATGATCCACGGCTTCTTCTGGATGCTGGGCGCGCTGGAGCACACCCGCGGGGTCTACGACCAGGCCGGGACGCACCTGCGGGCGGCCTTCGGGACCTGACGCCACCGGTCCCGGCGCGCCGTCCGTCCCGCTCCGGCAGGATGGGTGGCGCGCCGACGACCGGGGGTACGTGCACGTGCAGGCAACCGACGAGCGCGGCGGGCGGATCACCGCGCACGCGCTGACCAAGCGGTTCGGCTCCGTCGAGGCGGTCTCCGACCTGAGTTTCACCGCCTCGCCGGGGGTGGTGACCGGGTTCCTCGGCCCGAACGGTTCGGGCAAGACGACGACCCTGCGAATGGTCCTGGGCCTGGTCGCGCCCACCGCCGGGGAGGCCAGGATCGGGGGCGCGCGCTTCTGCGACCTGGAGCAGCCTGCACGGGCGGTCGGCGCGGTCCTCGACGCCCAGGGCTTCCACCCGGGGCGGGCCGCGCGGGCACACCTGCGCGCGCACGCGGCGGCGATCGGGCTGCCGGACGGCCGGGCCGACGAGGTGCTCGAGCTCGTCGGGCTCACCGACGCGGCGCGCCGTCCGGTCGGCGGTTTCTCGCTGGGGATGAGGCAGCGGCTCAGCCTCGCGACCGCGCTGCTCGCCGACCCGCAGACGCTGGTGCTCGACGAGCCGGGAAACGGGCTCGACCCGGCCGGGGTGGCCTGGCTGCGGTCGTTCCTGCGCGGGTTCGCCGGCAGCGGGCGCACCGTGTTGTTCTCCAGCCATCTGCTGGCCGAGGTCGAGCAGACCGCCGACCACCTCGTCGTGATCAGCCACGGCCGCAGCGTGTACCAGGGCGGGCTCGACCAGCTGCGGGCATCCAGCCGCTCGCGGGTGCTGGTGCGCTGCGCGTCCCCGGCGCGGCTGGCCGAGGAACTGGCCCGCGGCGGACTGCTGGAGCTGGACACCCTGCCCGACGGCCGGCTCGCGGTGGGGGGCGCCGATCCGGTCAAGGTGGGGGACGCCGCGTTGGCCGCCGGCGTCGCCGTCTACGGGCTGGTCGAGGAACGGGCCGACCTGGAGCAGCTGTTCTTCCAGCTCACCGGCGCCGGTTCGGCCGCGGCGCAGGACCCCGGCGTGCATCCGGCGGCGCGCTGATGCCGGGGCTGCTGCGGGCGGAGGCCCGCAAGATCGCCTCGACCCGGCTGTGGTGGGCACTGCTGATCCCGGTGAGCCTGCTGACCGTGTCGATCAACCTGTTCGGCAGCTTCGTCGGCATGGGGCTCGGCGACCTGGGCGGCGACCCGTCGCCGGTGCTGCTCGCCTCGCTGGCGTACGCCCTGGGGCTGACCGGCGTCTTCGCCGCGGTACACGGCATCGTGTCGGCGGCCGGGGAGTTCCGGCACCGCACGATCACCACGACCTACCTCGCCTCGGGCGGGCGGGGGCGCGTCCTGGTCGCCAAGATGCTGGCCGCCGGCGTGGTGGGGGTGGGCTACGCGGCGACGGCCGTGTTGCTCGGCCTGGTCGCCGGGCTGATCGGGCAGGGCGACGCCTGGCCCCCGGCGCTCGGGGCGCTGGCCACCGTGGCCGGTACCGGTCTGCTGGTGTGCTGGTTGTGGTCGGTGATCGGGGTCGCCCTCGGCACGGTGCTGACCAACCAGGTAGCGGTGCTGGTCCTCGGGCTCGTCTACATCCTGGCCGGGGAGAACGTGCTGTCGGTCGCGCTGACCTCGGGCGGGGACCGCCTGGTGGAGCCGTCGGCGTTCGCCCGGCTGGCCGCGTACCTGCCGGTGAACGCGGGCGACGTCGCGCTCTACGACCTGCCCGCACGTGAGCTCGCGGGCGAGCGGTACGGCCCGCTCGTCGTGGAACAGCTGGTCGGGGTCGCAGAGCCGCCGCCGGGCTGGGTGGCGCTGCTGGTGCTCGCGGTCTGGGCCGCGGCGGCCGCCGCCACCGGCTGGGTGGTCGGCGGCCGCCGGGACGTCACCTGACGCGGATCGCGCGCCAGGTGGGATCAGGCGCCGGTGAAGACCTCCGGTCCAACCGGCCCCGCGCCGTCGATCATCCCAGGGGTGTTGCCGGGGTCTCAGGGGGCGGCGGGCGTCGAGGGTGGCGCCTAACCTGACCGGGTGGTGAACTCCAGCTCTGCCGGTGGCGTCGACGGCGCCGAGCGGCGGGGCTGGATCCGCCGCCTCGTCGGCGCCTGCATGCGGCACCGCGCCGTCACCTTGGGCGCGCTGCTGGCGTCGGTGTTCGGTGTCAGCCTCGAGGCGGTCGGCCCGCTGCTCACCAAGGTGGCGGTCGACGACGCCGTGGCCGGGTCGACCGGCGTGCTGGGTGCCGTGGTCGCGGCGATCATCGGGCTGGCGCTGATCCGGTTCGGGGCGTCGTTCCTGCGCCGCTACCTGGCCGGGCGGATGGCGCTGGACGTGCAGCACGACCTGCGCCGCCAGGTCTTCGCCGCCGTGCAGCGGCTCGACGGCGAGCGCCAGGACGCGATGCGCACGGGCCAGGTGGTCTCCCGCGCGATCACCGACCTGCAGTTGGTGCAGTCGCTGCTGTCGATGGTGCCGCTGGCCAGCGGCACCGTCGTGCTGGTGATCGCCTCGGTGGCGGCGATGCTGTGGTTGTCGCCGCTGCTCACCCTGATCGCGCTGATCATGCTTCCCGCCGCGGGGTGGTTCACCAACCGGTCCCGGGCGTCGCTGTTCCCGGCGACCTGGTCGGCGCAGCAGCGCGCGGCCGACGTCGCGCAGCAGGTCGAGGAGACCGTCACCGGGGTCCGGGTGGTCAAGGGGTTCGGGCAGGAGGCGCGCGAGGTCTCCACGCTGGAGCGGCTGGCCCGGCGGTTGTTCGCCGAGCGGATGCGGGCCGCCCGGATGACCGCGAAGCTCAACCCGACGCTGCTCGCGCTGCCCACGCTGGGGCAGGTCGGGGTGATCGGCGTCGGCGGGGTGCTCGCGCTGAACGGCTCGATCACCCTCGGCACGTTCCTCGCGTTCACCACCTACGTCGCGCAGCTCGTCGGCCCGGCCCGGCTGGTGGGCTCGCTGATCGTCAGCGCGCAGCTGGCCCGGGCCGGCGTCGAGCGCGTCTACGACCTGGTCGACTCGCAGTCCGACGTGACCGACCCGGAGCACCCCGAGTCGTTGCCGGAGGGCCCGCTGTCGGTCGAGCTCGACGGCGTCCGTTTCGGCTACACCAGCCGCGAGCCGGTGCTCGACGGCCTGTCGCTGCGCGTCGAGCCCGGCGAGACCATGGCCCTGATCGGCACCGCCGGATCGGGGAAGTCGACGGTCGCGCTGCTGCTCCCGCGGTTCTACGACCCGCAGTCCGGGGTGCTGCGTCTCGGCGGCGTCGAGTTGCCCCGGCTGCGCCTGGCCGACCTGCGTGCCGAGCTCGGGGTGGTGTTCGAGGAGGCGTTCCTGTTCTCCGACACCATCCGGGCCAACATCGCCTACGGCCGCCCGGACGCGACCGACGCCGAGGTGCACGCGGCCGCGCAGGCCGCCCAGATCGCCGCGTTCGTGGAGTCGCTGCCCGACGGTTACGACACCGAGGTCGGTGAGCGCGGGCTGACCCTGTCCGGTGGGCAACGGCAGCGGATCGCGCTGGCCCGGGCGATGCTCACCGACCCGCGGGTGCTGGTGCTCGACGATGCGACATCGGCGGTGGACACGGCCACCGAGGCCGCGATCCACGGCACGCTGCGCTCCCTGATGGCCGGGCGGACCACGCTGCTCGTCGCGCACCGGCGCTCGACGCTGGCGCTGGCCGACCGGGTCGCCGTGCTCGACGGCGGCCGGGTCGTCGACGTCGGCACCCAGGCCGAGCTGGCGGCCCGCTGCCCGCTGTTCCGCGAGTTGCTCGCCGCGGCGCCGGTCGACGCGGCCGCCGTGACCGACGGGCGCGGGGACATGGCGGGCGGGGCGATCGACGCGCCGGCCCACCAGGTCGCGAACCCGCCGCCGGTCGAGGTCGACCCCGGCGGCGCCCCCCGCCACACGACGAACGGCCGGGCCCCCGAGCCGGGCGTCACTCCGCAGCTCTGGCCCGACCCGGACACCGTCGCCGCGGCCGCCCCCGCGGACCGGGCGCTGCGGGCCGCCGCCGCGTCGGCGGGCGCCATGGGCGGGGGCGGTCCCGGTCGCGGCGGCGGAGGCGGCGCCTCGGCGATGGTCGGCGGCATCCCGGCCACCAGCGAGCTGCTCGCCGCCGTCGACGCCCTGCCCCCGGCCACCGAGCGGCCCCGGCTCGGCGGGCTCGACCCCACGGCGCCGGACCCGGGATTCCGGTTGCGCCGGCTGCTGCGTCCGGTGCGCGGGCTGCTGGTGCTCACCATCGCGCTGGTCACGGCGGACGCACTCACCACGCTGGCCTTCCCGACCGTGGCGCGCTATGCGGTGGACGACGGGATCGTGGCCGGTTCCGGCTCGGTGATGCTCACCGCGACGCTGCTCGGGCTCGGCCTGGTCGCGGCCGGCTGGCTGGTGGTCGCGGCGCAGACGGTCGTGACGTCCCGGGCCGGGGAGAGCCTGCTGTACCTGCTGCGCATCCGCAGCTACGCGCACCTGCAGCGGCTCGGGCTCGACTACTACGAGCGCGAGCTGTCCGGCCGCATCATGACGCGGATGACGACGGACGTCGACGCGTTGTCGAGCTTCCTCCAGACCGGGCTCGCCCAGGCGGTGGTCAGCCTGCTGACCGTGTTCGGCGTGGCCGTCGCGTTGCTGATCACCGATGCGCAGCTGGCACTGGTCGCGCTGGCGGTGCTGCCGATCCTGCTCGTGGCGACGGTGATCTTCCGCAGGCTGTCCTCAGCGGCCTACGCGGAGGCGCGCGAGCGGGTCAGCGCCGTCAACGCCGACCTGCAGGAGAACGTCTCGGGGGTCCGGGTCGCGCAGTCGTTCGTCCGGGAGCAGCGCAGCGCCGACCGGTTCGGCCAGCGCAGCGCCGAGTACCGGAACTCCCGGCTGCGAGCCCAGCGCTACATCGCCACCTACTTCCCGTTCGTCGCGCTGCTGTCCGACGTGGCCCAGGCCGCGGTACTCGGGGTCGGGGCCGCGCGCGTCGCCCAGGGCGACCTGACGCCCGGCGTGCTCACCGCGTTCCTGCTCTACCTGGGCCTGTTCTTCGCTCCGGTGCAACAGCTGTCCCAGGTCTTCGACGGCTACCAGCAGGCCCGGATCGGCCTGACCCGGATCTCCGATCTGCTCCGCACCCCGACGTCGGTGCCGGCCGTCCCGGACCGCGACGCGGTCGCGGTTCCCGAACGGCTCCGGGGCGAGGTCGAGCTGCGCGACGTCACGTTCCGCTACGCCGGTGCCGACGCGCCCGCGCTGGACGGGGTGTCGCTGCGGGTCGCACCGGGGGAGACCGTGGCGCTGGTCGGGCCGACCGGTGCCGGGAAGTCGACGCTGGTCAAGCTGCTGGCCCGGTTCTACGACGTCGACGACGGGGCGGTCCTGGTCGACGGGATGGATCTGCGCCGGTTTCCGCTGGCCGACTACCGGCAGCGGCTCGGTGTGGTCCCGCAGGAGCCGCACCTGTTCACCGGCGACGTCGCCGCGAACATCGCCTACGGCCGCCCGGACGCGACGCCGGCGGAGGTCGAACGGGCCGCGCGGGCGGTAGGCGCGCTGGACCTGGTGCGCGGCCTGCCGGGCGGGTTCCGGCACCCGGTCGGCGAGCGCGGCCAGGGGCTCTCGGCCGGCCAGCGTCAGCTGGTCGCGCTGGCCCGCGCCGAGCTCGTCCGCCCCGACCTGCTGATCTTCGACGAGGCCACCGCCGCGCTCGACCCCGCCACCGAGGCGGCCGTGCTGGCGGCGGGGGACCGGCTGACCGGCCGGGGGCCCGGCGGCGGGGCGGAGCGCCCGGGCAGGCGCACGGCTTTCGTCGTGGCGCACCGGCTGGCCACGGCGGCGCGGGCCGACCGCGTGGTGGTGCTCGAGGCGGGACGGATCGTCGAGCAGGGGCCGCACGCGGAACTGTTGGCGGCGGACGGGCGGTACGCGGCGCTGTGGCGGGCCGGGGAGCTCGAACCGGCCGCCGGCACCGACGGTGATGGTTCCTGCACCCGCGCTCGGTCTGCCTGACCTCGGTCTTTGGGCTGATCTTGCCCGATTTCGGGCAGAGATTTTGTCTTTGGAGGCGTCCGTCGGGCAAAGTCATCCCGTGCCCCCCGGCTCCCACGACGAACTGATCGCTCATCTGGTCCGCAGCACCCCGCTCAGTGCGGGTGAGGCGGCCCGCGTGGTGGCCGAGGTACTCGGGTATTTCGCCGAGCCGGTCGAGCAGTTCGTGCGGCGCCGGCACGGCGAGCTACAGGGCCGCGGTCTGACCAACGACCGGATCTTCGAGCGGCTGGGTGCGGAGCTGGCGACGCGACGGGTCGCGCCGCCGGTGCTGTCCGCCCGCCAGCTCCGGCGCATCGTCTACGGGTGATCCGGGCGGTGCCGAACGAATCGACACGGAGGAATCGAGCATGTGCGGGATCGTCGGATACGTCGGGGCGCAGGACGCCGCTCCGATCCTGCTGGAAGGTCTCGGCCGGCTGGAGTACCGCGGGTACGACTCGGCCGGGCTGGCCGTCGCCGGGCGCGGTGGGCTGAAGATCCGCAAGGTCAGTGGCCGGGTCGCCGATCTGGCCGCCGACCTGCCGGCCCGGTTCAAGGGCGCGCCCGGCATCGGGCACACCCGGTGGGCCACCCACGGTGAGCCCAGCGTCGAGAACGCGCACCCGCACACCGACACCTCCGGCCGGATCGCCGTCGTTCACAACGGGATCATCGAGAACGCCGATGAGCTGCGGGCCAAACTGGGTGCCGACGGTGTCGAGTTCACCTCGCAGACCGACACCGAGACCGTCGCGCACCTGATCGCCGCGGCCTTCGCGGCCGGCGCGCAGGACCTCGAGCAGGCGGTGCGGCAGGCACTGCGCCAGGTCGTGGGTGCCTACGGGCTCGCGGTGCTCGACGCCGAGAACCCCGACCGGATCGTCGTCGCCCGCAACGGCAGCCCCGTGTTGCTGGGCGTCGGCGAGAAGGAGATGTTCGTGGCCTCCGACGTCGCCGCGCTGGTCGGGTACACCCGGCAGGTCGTCTACCTCGACGACGGCGAGCTCGCGACGCTGACCGCAGGCGGCTACCGGACCTTCACCATCGACGACCGCTCGACCGCCAAGAGCCCGTCCACGATCGACTGGGACGTCGTCGGGGCGGAGATCGGCGACCACGCCCACTACCTGGTGAAGGAGATCGAGGAGCAGCCGCGCACCGTCGAGCGGACCCTGCGCGGGCGACTCGACGAGCGGTTCCAGACCGCGCACCTGGGCGGGCTCAACCTGTCGATCCGGGAGGCCCGGGAGTTCCGCCGGGTCAAGATCCTCGGCTGTGGGTCGGCCGCGTACGCCGGCGAGCTCGGGGCCCAGCTCATCGAGGACCTGGCCCGGATGCCCGCGACCGCGGAGTCGGCGTCGGAGTTCCGCTACCGCAACCCGGTCGTGGAGCCCGACACCCTGTACGTGGCGGTCAGCCAGTCCGGCGAGACCGTCGACACCCTCGCGGCGGTGCAGGAACTGCAGCGCAAGGGCGGCCGGGTGATCGGCGTGGTCAACGTCGTCGGCTCGACCATCGCGCGGCAGTGCGACGGCGGCATCTACATCCACGCGGGCCCCGAGATGTCCGTGGCGGCGACCAAGTCGTTCACCTCGACGGTCGTGGCGTTCGCGCTGCTCGCGCTGCACCTGGGTCGTATCCGCGACCTGTCCCCGACCGAGGGCCGCCGCATCATCGCGGGCCTCGCCGCGCTGCCGGGTCAGATCGCGGAGATCGTCGAGCAGGAGAAGCGCACCGGGTGGATCGCCGAGACCGCCGCCGAGCTGGCGCAGCGGCACAGCGTGCTCTTCATCGGGCGCCGGCGCGGTTGCCCGGTGGCGCGCGAGGGCGCACAGAAGTTCAAGGAGGTCTCGTACGTGCACGCCGAGGCCTACGCCTCGGCCGAGCTCAAGCACGGCCCGCTCGCGCTGGTCAACCCCGAGCTGCCGACCGTCGCCGTCGTGCCCGACGACGACCTGCTGGACAAGAACACGTCCACGCTGGCCGAGATCCGGGCCCGGCGCGGCCCGGTGGTCGCGGTGGCCCACCGCGAGCTGCCCACCGACCTGGCCGACCGGACGATCGTGATCCCGCGCAACGAGCCGGAGCTCGACTCGATCCTGCTGTCGGTGCCGCTTCAGCTGCTCGCCTACCACGCCGCGGTGGCACTGGAGCGCGACGTCGACCGCCCGCGCAACCTCGCCAAGAGCGTCACGGTGGAGTAAGGCGTCCGGGATCCCGATGTGGCCGGGCCGGACTCCGATCGTCGGGGATCCGGCCCGGCTGCCCGGGCTCCGCCGAACCCCGTTCCGCACACCTCTGCGGTGGGCAGCGCCGGGCCACCTGGCGTCGCCCTGCTGGGGCGTGATCACTGTTTCGGCAGTGCCTGCGGCGCTGAGCCTCGGTCGTGCTGCCGGACCAGTGATCGTGTCGCGTCTGGGACCGCCCCGCCGGGCGGCCGTTCGGCTCTGACCGGTGATGCCGGGCCCCGCCCGACCATGACTATGTCCGGGACATGAGCGACAAGGCGCCGGTCATGTCCCGAACCGTCGGTCGTGGTCCGGGTCGGGTCGGGGTCTGGGTGTCAGGGGT
>NZ_JAAXKZ010000064.1 GCF_012911875.1 Pseudonocardia bannensis
GCCTGCGGGTGGTCACCGAGCGGACCGGCGCCCCCGGCCGCGGAGACACCCGCCGAGCCCCCCGCGGCCCAGGCCCAGGGCAACCGGCGCACCAAGAAGGGCAAGCCCGTCATGCCCTCCTGGGACGAGGTGCTGCTGGGCGTGCGCGGGCAGCGCTAGCCCAGCAGGCCCGCCAGCAGGCACACCCAGGCGACCACCAGCCCGGCCGCGGCCCCGAACGCGGGCCAGCGCCAGAACGGGGTGCGTCGCACCAGCCACAGCGACGGCGCCAGCCCGAACGCCACCAGCACGTTCGCCGGTATCCAGAGCAACCCGAACGCGTCCGCGAACGCCCGGCTGAGCATGATGTCGGCGATCGCGATGAGCACCGCGAAGAACGCCGAGACCGTCAGTCCGGTGGCCCAGGGCGTCGCCGGCTCCGGCGCGAGCCGTGGCAGCGGGCCGGTGGCCCGGCCCCACACCTGCTCGGTCCGCCCGGTCACCGGATCGGTGAACTCCACCGGCCGGCCCAGCACCTCGGCGAGCCGGCCGGCGAGCTGCCGGCCCCGGCGGCGCACCAGGCTCTGCTCGGCCGGCCCGCCGTTCGTCCCGACCGTCGACGCGACGGTCGCCCACTCGGTCAGCGCCGTCTCGAGTTCCTCGGGCACCGCCGGATCGCCCGGCCGTCGATTCCCGGGCGACACCTGACCCCCCGCAGCGAGGCGCACCGCATCAGATTACGGCCGGGGACACCGCGTGGAACGCGACCGCCGCGGCCGTTGCGACATTGAGAGAGTCGACACCCGTGGCCATCGGGATGCGGACCCGTCGGTCGGCCGCGGCCAGCGCCTCGGGTGTCAGGCCCGGCCCCTCCGCGCCGAGGAGCAGGGCCACCCTGCAGCCGCTCAGCCCGGCCGCGGAGATGCTCTCGGCGTCGGCGGCCGGAGTCAGGGCGGCCACCCGCAGCCCGGCGTCGCGCAGCAGGTCCAGCGACCCCGGCCAGTCACCGGGCAGGGTCGCGAACGGCACCCGCAGCACGTGTCCCATCGAGACCCGGACGCTGCGCCGGTACAGCGGATCGGCACATCGCGGGCCGAGCAGGACGCCGTCCACGCCGAGTGCGGCGGCGTTGCGGAACAGCGCGCCGAGGTTCTCGTGGTCGTTGACCCCCTCGAGCACAGCGATGACCCGGGCGCACCCGGCGAGCTCGCCGGGATCGGGGGCCGGAGCGCGGTCGGCCACCGCGAGCACCCCGCGGTTGAGATGGAAGCCGACGGCGGTGGCCATGGTGTCCGCGTCGGCCTCGTAGGCGGGCACGTCGAGGCCGGCGAGGTCGTCCGCGAGCTCCGCGAGCCGCCGCGGCACCCCGAGCAGCGAGCGCACCGGGTAGGGCGAGTCGATCAGCCGACGGACGACCACGACCCCCTCGGCGATCACCAGGCCGCGGCCCCCGGGGCGGTCCGGCCTGCGGTCGGCGTTCGTCAGGTCCCGGTAGTCGTCGATGCGGGGGTCGTCCGGGTCCTGGATCGGGGTGATAGTGGCCACGGGGGTGCATCGTTGCAGGCCGGCTAGGGCACCCCGGATTCCGTCATCCGGTCAGCCGGTACCGCACACATCGACGGTGTGTCACGGTGGATAGTCGCCCGACCGGCGTCGGTGCGCAGGCTCCGGCTCGTCCGGGCACGGGGGAGCAGGGAGGCAATTCACGCATGGGCCAGGACGTCGACCGGACCACGTTCAGTCGGCGGGACCGCCAGCGGTATCGAGCCAAGGTGCATCGTTGCCTCGACGCGCTGGCCGTGATGCTGCGAGAGCACCCGTTCGCCCAGGACGAGCCCATGACCGGGATCGAGGTGGAGCTCAACCTGGTCGACCGCGAGCTGCGGCCTGCGCTGACCGGGGCCGCGGTGCTCGACGCGATCGGGTCCTCGGAGTTCCAGACCGAGCTCGGCCGGTGGAACATCGAGCTCAACCTGCCCCCGCGGCCACTGCCCGGTGACGAGTGGCGCCACCTCGAGCACCACCTGCTCGACGAGCTGGCCGTGGCCCGCGCCAAGGCGCAGGACTGCACGTCGCGCCTGGTCATGATCGGGATCTTGCCCACGCTGGAGCGCGACCACCTCGTCGCGGAGGCCATCTCCGACGACGAGCGCTACGCGGTGCTCAACGAGCAGATGCTGACCGCTCGGGGTGAACCGATCCGCATCGACATCGCGGGGGACGACCCGTCCGGCCGGCACAGCGTGGAGCCCGAACGGCTGGTCGCCGACTTCGACACGATCGCCCCGGAAGCGGCCTGCACGTCGATGCAGCTGCACCTGCAGGTGGCGCCCGGCGAGTTCGCCGCCTACTGGAACGCGGCGCAGTGCCTGGCCGGGGTTCAGCTCGCCGTCGGGGCGAACTCCCCGTTCCTGCTCGGTTCGCGCCTGTGGGCCGAGACCCGGATCCCGTTGTTCGGCCAGTCCTGCGACGTGCGCTCGGTCGAGTTGAGGAACCAGGGGGTCCGGCCGCGGGTGTGGTTCGGCGAGCGCTGGATCAACTCGATCCTCGACCTGTTCTCCGAGAACGCCCGCTACTTCCCCGGCCTGATGCCGGTCACGGAGGACACCGACCCGCTGGCCGACCTGGAGGCCGGCCGGGTCCCGGGGCTCGACGAGCTGCGACTGCACAACGGCACGATCTGGCGCTGGAACCGCCCGGTCTACGACATCGCCGACGGCTCCCCGCACGTCCGGGTGGAGAACCGGGTGCTGCCGGCCGGTCCCACCGCCGTCGACATGGTCGCCAACGCGCTGTTCTTCTACGGGCTGCTGCGCGTGCTCGTCGAGGCCGACCGGCCGCTGTGGAGCTCGATGTCGTTCGAGGCCGCCGAGGAGAACTTCACGACCGCCGCCCGGCACGGCATGGAGGGCCCGCTGTACTGGCCCGGCTCCGGCTGGATCCGGCCCGACGAGCTGGTGCTGCGCAAGCTGCTCCCGCAGGCGCACGAGGGTCTGGCCCGGTGGGGTGTCAGCAGCGAGGTCACCGACCGCTACCTGTCGGTGATCGAGCGACGCTGCGTCACCCGGCGGACCGGGAGCGCCTGGCAGCTCGACGCGGTGGCCGCCCTCGAGGCCCGGGGCGCCGACCGGAGGACCGCGCTGCACGGCATGCTCGCGCGATACATGGAGGCCTCCGCGGCCAACGAGCCGGTGCACACCTGGCCCCTCCCCTCCTGACTGTGAGTCGCGGTAGCCCGCGCGCGAGTCGCGGCAAATCCGCGCGCGAGTGGCGGTAGATCCGCGCGCGAGTCGCAGACCTTCTCCGCGAGTCGCGGTAGATCTGCGCGCGAGTCGCGGTAGATCTGCGCCGGCCGGGCGCGCAGGCCGCGCTCCGGGGCACGCCCGGCCGCGACAGGGGCCGGACCGCCCCGACCGTCGCCACTGATCGCCGGTCACCGGCCTCACACCTCCCGGATTCACCATCGCGAATGCCGGTCGCGTTCGGCCTCCCACGCCGGGCGGCCGCTCCTACATTCGATCCGTCCTGGTGATGGCGATCAGCTCTGGGCCGCCCAGCACTCCGCCACCGCCATCGCCCGCCCCGGCCCGACCGGGGCCAGCCAGCCGTGGCGCACCCGGCCCACCCGCCGGGTGCCGATGGCGCACGCCCGCAGACGGGGGAACCATGTCCGAGCCATCCACCGGCACCACCTGCGTCTCCCGTCCCGGCCGGGACGGGTGAGGAGCGGTGGCCCGCTTCCGGCTCTTCGGACGTCCCGCCCCGGTCTCGCCCGGCTCGGCGCCCTGGATCCCCGAGGGCACCTCACCCGGCTACGGCTCACCCCGTTACGGCCCACCGGGGCCGGGGTGGAGCGCCGGCCCACCCGTGACGCACGGCCCGTGGACCGCCCCGCCGGACGTCGCCGGTCCCGCGAACGACCGCGGTGGCCCCGCCACCCGGGCCGCCCGGCCCGCCCGGCGCCCGATCCGGACGGAGGACGTGCTCGCGCCCGACCCGATCGACGACCTACCGACGGACCCGCACGGTTTCCCCCCGATCGGTGACGCCGACCCGTCGCCTCCGGGATTCGGGGACCCGCCGTCCCCGCCACATCCCGCCGAGGCGGCGGCGCTGGCCGGTGCGTTCGCCGTCGACTACCTGTCCTGGGACGAGGACGACCCGGCCCGCCGCGGCCTCGTCCTCGCCGACTACCTGCCCGTACCCGGTGGCGACCCGGCGCGGCTGGGCTGGTCCGGACGCGGGCGGCAGCGCGCCGAGTTCGCCCTGCCCGGGCTGGTCCGGCCCGACGGCGACGGGCGGGTGCTGGTGGACGTCCGCGTCCGGGTCACCCCCTACCGCCGGGTGGGCGGGCGCGGCGATCCCCCCGTCGAGCCGGAGCCGGAGATCGTCGGGATCCCGGCCGTCGCGCCGGCGCCGAGCGGCCGCGGCTGGCGCAGCCTGGCCTCCCACTGGATCCGCATCAGCGTGCCGATCGCCCTCGACGCCGGCCGCCTGGTCGTCGACGCGTGGGAGGAGACCCTGGGCGAGGACGAGCCGCCGCCCGCCGACCGAGCCGACTTGACCGACCCCACCCTGGACGACGACGCATCCGTCGCCGGGCGCACCGGCGGCGCGTGGTGACCGGCCTGCATCCCCCGGTGGTCGCCGGCGTCGCGGGCGGCGTCGGGACGACGACGGTGGCCGTCGCGCTGCGCGGGCACGACGCCGGCCGCGGCGTCGACACCCGCACCGACGTGGTGGTCTGCCGCTGCACCGGGGATTCGCTGCGCTGCGCGGCCGCGCTCGCCGACCGGTTCGGGCCCGGCCCGCGCCCGGTGCTGGCGGTGACCGCGGACGGCGCCGTGCCCACCCGAGGGCCGTTGCACGCGCGGCTGCGGATGATCGAACCCCAGTTCGCCGCGCTCGTCGTACTGCCGCGCGTGGGCCGCTGGCGCGAACTCACCGACCCGCTCACCGAGGCTGCGGGGCTGTTCGCCCAGCCGGTCGAGGAGCTGCCCCGCTCGCTCCGCGCCTACGTCATGGCACTGCGCCGGCTGGCGAGCGCTGTCGCCGCAACCGGCCGGCTCCGCCAGGACGACCCGCGGCCTCGGCGCTCCGACGCGCCGATCCACCAGCACGAGCCGCCACCGGTGCCGGCCCGCGGACGCGTCCGGCCGGGGCGCGGCGTCCGCATCGTGCCGCCCACCGAGCGCGTCGACGCCGATGTGCCGCGGCGATCCGCCCGGCTCGCCGAACCCCGCCGCCCCGACGGCCCGTCCCCGATCGCCGCACTGAACGGAGCACGACCATGAGCATCGCAATCGGGCTGGCCGGCGCCACCGATCTCGTCACCGGATGGCTGGAACGGGGCGTACCGGCCGCGGGCGCCCTGGCCCTGCTGGTGTGCGCCGGCCTGGTCGTGGTGGGCCGGCGCCGGCGCAGCACCCTGGCCCAGGACGGCCTGGTCGGCGCGACGTGGGTACTCGGCGGTCTCGCGCTCGCCGCGGGGGCCGCGGCCCTCGTCGGAGTGGTGGCCGGGACGGTCGCCGGATGACCGGGCCGAACCCCACCGCCGAACCGGGGTCGGCGTTCATCGCGATCGTCGAGTCGGCAGCCCGGGCCGCGTCCTCGATGGCCGCTGAGGCGGCGGCCGCCTTCGCCGTGCCCAGTGCAGGGCTCGACCAGCCTGCCGTCGCAGGCTCGCAGTCCGTGCTGCGGCCGTTGCTGCTCGGGGTGCTCACCACCGCGGTGCTGGTGCAGTCGATCCGCATCGTGGTGCTCCGTCGCGGCGAGCCGCTCGTCGCGGTGGCGACCGGGCTCGCGCGGTTCGTCCTGGCCACCGCCCTGGGGACGGCCGTGCTGCAGGCCGCGCTGGTCACGGGGGACGCGATCGCGGCGGCGCTGCTGGGGCCGGGCCCCGGCGCGGCGGGTGCGGTCGGCGCCCTGACGGCCGAGCGGGTCGCCGGCCGCGACGGGCTGGCCGAGCCCTTCCTGCTGCTGCTCGCGTCGGTGTGCGTGCTGCTGCTCGCCGCCGCGCTGTGGATGACGCTTCTCGTACGTCAGATCGCGTTGCTCACGATCGCCGCGGTGCTGCCGCTGGCCGCCGCCGGGTCGCTCACCGCCGGGACCCGCGGATGGCTGGTCCGGCTCGCGCCGTGGGCCGGTGCGCTCGTCGTCCACAAGCCGGCGGCCGCCCTGGTGTTCACGGTGGGGGCCGGTTGCCTGGGCTCCCCCGAGGCCCCGACAGGGGTGGGCGGCGTCCTCGCCGGCATCGTGGTGCTGGGCCTCGCGGTCGCGGTGCTGCCGGCGGCGCTGCGGCTGCTGTCGTGGTCCTCGATCCGGATGGCCGGTGGGTGGCCGGCGCCGGGGCGGGCCGCCCCGGCCGGAGCCGTCGGGGCGGTCCGGTTCACCAGGCACGGCCAGGGCGCGGGCGCGGTGGCGCTGGCCGGGTTCATCGAGCACACGGGCCCGGGCGCCACCGGCGCGCGACCCGCACCACCTGCGTTCGTCCCGTGGGCGCCCGACCCGCTGCCCGCCCCCGACCCCGGGCGTCGTACGGCCTACGCGGGCGGGTCGCCGGATCCGTCCCCGCGAGTCGCGCGGTCCGGCCACCGGGACCCGGGAGCTCCGCACCTGGGGCGCCCCGCGCTCGAGGTGGCCCGGTGACCGCGCAGCCCGAGCAGCCCCGGCTCTACGGGCACTGGCGTCCCGAGCGCGGCTGGGGTCTCGGCGCGCTGAGCACGGGCCAGACCCTGGGAGTGTTCGGGGCCGTTCTCGTCCCGGTGCTCGCGGCGTCGATCGTCCCGCGGCTGGCCCTGCCGCTGGCCGGAGCGGCGGCGGTGCTGATCGTCGGGCTGGTCCTCCGGATCAGCGGGCACACCGCGGCGGACGTGCTGCTCCGCCGGGCGCGCTTCGGCGTCGCCCGGGCTCGCGGCTGGACCGAGTTCTCCGCCGGCGTGCTCAGCGACCATCCCCCGGGCCACGAACTGCCCGGGGTGCTGGCCCCGCTGGTACCGCTGGACACCGATGACGGCCGGGGCGGCCGACAGGCCCTGATCTGGGACCGGCGGGCGGGGACGCTCTCCGCGGTGCTGCGTTGCGCGCCGGTGGGTCTCGATCTCGCCGACACGGGGTGCGCCGACGAGTGGGTGGCCGGATGGGGCGCTTGGCTGGCAGACCTCGGGCACCGCCCGATCGTCCGGCAGGTCGCCGTGACGGTCAGCACCACCTCCGGCCTCCCGACCACCGCCGGCTACCTCGCGCGCCGCGTCCGGCCCGACGCCCCCGAGGCCGCGCGGCGCACCATGAGCGAACTGCTCCGACAGGCCCCCGCGGCGGCGGAGACCGCGACGCACGTGACCGTCACCCTGGACCCGTCCCGCGCCGTCCCGCGCCCGGACGATCTGCTCGACGGCGTCGCGGAGGTCACCCGCCGGCTACCGGGGCTGGAGGCGGGGCTCGCGGGCTGCGGGGTTGCCGTGCTCGACCGGGAACCCGTGGCCGACCTGACGGCGCGGGTGCGGGCGGCGTTCGACCCCGCAGCCCGCGGCGAGATCCTCGACGCCGACGACGCCGAGCGGTTGCTCGACTGGGCCGAGGCCGCCCCGGTCGGGGCCCGCGAGGAGTGGGGCGAGTACCGCCACGACTCCGGCCTGTCGGTCAGCTGGGCGCTGCAGGAGGCGCCGCGGCAGGCGGTCACCGCTCGGGTGCTGGTCCCGTTGATGGCGCCGGGACCGTTCCCGCGGCGGGTCACCTGGGTCTACCTGCCCTACCCGGCCGACGCCGCCGCCGCGCAGGCCGAACGCGAGGTCACCGCGGGGCACGTGCGGCTCGGCTGGGCACAGCGCACCCGCCGCGACGAGACCCACCGCGACCGCGACGACCGCGATCGTGCCGAGCAGGCCGCCCGGGAGGAGGCGGAGGGCGCCGGGCTCGGCCGGTTCACCCTGTACGTGACGACCACCGTGGAGGATCCGGCGCTGCTGCCCGCCGCGGTGGCCGATGTCGAACAGCGCGGTGGGGCGGCTCGGCTGCGGTTGCGACGCCTGTGGGGCGCGCAGGCCGTCGGGTTCGCCGCGACGCTGGGCCTCGGGGTGGATCCGGGCGGCCTGGCGGGACGGGCCCGATGAACGCCCGGGCGGTGGGGCTGCGGGCGGCCGACGCACCCCGAGCGTGGGGCCGGCCGGCGCCCGGCGGCGGACGCGCCGGGCACGTCGAGGGCGGGGCGCTGCACGTCGGCCCGACCAGCCAGGTCTGCGGGCTGTTCCCGTTCGCGATCGGAGCGGGCGCCCCGGTGCACGGGGTCCCGATCGGCCGGCATCTGCTGACCGCGGAGCCGGTCGGTCTCGATCCCGCGGAGTGGCTGCGCCGCGGCCTGGTGTCGAGCACCGGGGTGTGGGTCCAGGGCCAGCCCGGGATCGGCAAATCCGCCTTCGTGAAGCGGATGATCACCGGCCTGGTCGCGTTCGGGGGCACCGCGGTCGTGCCCGGCGACGTCAAGGGCGAGTACGGGCCGCTGGTCGAGGCGCTCGGGGGCACGGTATGGCGTATCGGCCGCGGGCAGCACGCGCTCAACCCGCTGGACGGTTCGCCGGTGCGGGCCGCGCTGCGCGCCGCCGTCGGCGGCGACCGGGCCGCGCTGGCCGACACGCTGCGCGCCCGCCGCATCGCACTGCTGGAGGCGCTGCTCGTCGTGGCACGCGGGGAACCGCTGCCGGTCACCGAACGACGGTTGCTGGCAGCCGCCCTGGACACCGCGACCGACGCCAGGGTCGACGACCCGGTGATCCCCGATGTGCTGGCCGCGCTGCTGCACGGCGCCGACCCGCTGCCCGGCATCGTCGCCACCCGTGGCCCTGAGGCTTACCGGCGGGCGATCCGGGAGCTGGTCAACACGCTCGCGCTGCTGTGCGACGGCCCGCTGCGGGGCATCGTGGATCGACCATCGACGTTCCGGGCCGACCCGCTCGCCCCGGCCGTCGCGGTCGACGTCTCCGCGCTCGACGGGGACGCCGACGACGTGCTCGCCGCGGCCATGCTCTGCACCTGGGCCTGGTCGGCGGCCGTGGTGGACGGCAGCCGCGCGGGACGACCCGAGGGCGCCGAGCCGGTCGCCGTCGTGCAGGACGAGCTGTGGCGGGCGCTGCGGGTCGCCCCCGGCCTGGTCGAGCAAGCCGATCGGATCACCCGCCTGAACCGGCACCGCGGGATCGTCTCGTTCCAGGTGACCCACTCCCTCGACGATCTCGTGGCGCTGCCCACCGAGGCCGACCGGGCCAAGGCGCGCGGGCTGGTGGCGCGCAGCGGGATGCTCGTGCTCGGCGGCATGGCGAAGCGGGAGCTGGAGGCGCTGCGCGGGCTGGTCCCGGTCAGCGCCGGTGAGTCGGCTCTCGTGACCTCGTGGGCGGGGCCGCCCTCGTGGACGACGGGGGCGGTGCATCCGGGCCGAGGGCGGTACCTGATCAAGTCCGGCGAGCGGGTCGGACTGCCGGTCGGACTGACCCTGACCCCCACGGAGACCGGTCTGTACGACACCGACCGGGCACTGCGCCCTGCTCAGGGTCCCGGGTGAGCCGTGCGCGCGACGACCGTGCTGCGCGGGCCGCTGGCCGCCGCGCTGGCCGCGCTGCTGGGCCTGCTGCTGCTCGGGGCCGCGAGCGAGGATCCGGCCGGGTCCGTATCGGGGATCGACCAGGCTCGGCTGCCGTCACCGGCCCGGGAGGCGCTGCCGCTGATCTCCGAGCTGACGGCGACGAACTGCCCCGAGCTGCCACCGCTGTGGGTGCTCGCCCAGGTGCAGGCCGAGTCCGGCTGGGACCCGACCGCGACCAGCGGCGACGGGGACGGTGCCGCGGCCGGGCTCTACCAGCTCAGCGAACGGAACTGGCTGGCCGCGGGCGGTGCCCGGTGGCCGTCGAGCCCGCCGGGACCGGACGCCCAGGTGACCGACGCCGCGGCCCATCTGCGGGTGGCCATCCCCTGGATCTGCGCGAATCTGCGCGCGGTGACCGGGCACCTCGCGGCGACCGGCAAGACGACGGACCCGCTGGACGCGATGCTCGTGTGCCACATCGCCGGCTGCCGGCGGGTGATCGAGAGCGCGACGGGCGTCCCGCGGGAAGGCGAGGCGGGTTGTGGCGCCCGGTGTGCCGACCTGGTGCGGCGCTACCTGGACGGGGTGCACGGCTACCTGGAGCGCTTCGCGGCGCCGGTGGGTCCGGCCGAACCGGCGCCGGACCCGGGGGCCCCCGTGGATCCCTACCCCGGTGGCTCGACCGGCTGCACCGCGCCGGACCCGACCGGCGACGGCTGCCTCACCGGCGCCGCCCGTTACGGGTTCGAGACGGCCGCAGCCGTGTTCGGCGGCTGGCGGGACGGCCCGGTGATCCGCTCCGCGGGCTGCTGGGACGAGCACGCCTGGAACCCCCGCAGCGACCATCCGCGGGGCAGGGCGTGCGACCTGTTCCCCACCGAGCCGGGCGTGTTCCCGGAGGGCGAGGAGCTCGCGAACGGCTGGCGGCTGACCGAGTGGTTCCGCGGCAACGCCGGGCCGCTGCGCGTCAAGTATCTGATCTGGCAGGGCCGGTACTGGGATCCGAGCGTCTCGGATCAGGGCGGCTGGGGCCGGCGCTACACCGGCGGCGGGGTCTACGACGTCCGCGACGCGACCGGCGGACACTACGACCACCTGCACGTGAGCTTCGCGGAGTGACGTCGTGAACCGGCGCGTCCACGGGGAACTCGGTCCACTCGCCGCCGCCCTGGCCGCGATCGTCATGCTCGTCACCGTCCTGCTACTCGGCCGGCCGTCCATCGAGGAGACCCGGCCCGACACACGGCCGCTCGGCGCGGTCCTGGGCGCCGCCGACCGGAGCGAACTGGCGGCGCCCGCGATCGGGCGCGGATCCGGCGACCCCGTCGTCGATCCCGGTGTGCGGCCCACTGATCCGGACGCCGTCGCCCGGGCCTATCTCGTCGCGGCCCACGGCGCGGTCGGCGAGGACGCGGGGCGGACCCACCGGCGCGCCGCCGGCTACGCCGCACCCGGGAGCGTGCCGGCGCAGGTCGGGGTCGTGGTGATCGACGCGCCCCCACCCGGTGCGGTGCGGACGGCGACCGTGACGTCGCTCGAGCTGGTGGCGGCCGACCGGCGGGGCTCCCGCCGCGGTTACCGGGCCACCGTCGCGACCGCGACCGGGCCCCCGGGCGCCCCGGACACCGCCCTCGAACGCGGTGAGATCGCCGGTTACCTCGTGCTGGCGCGGCAGCCCGACGGCCGCTGGCTGGTCAGGACGGAGACCCCCACGACCCCGCCGGCTCCCGACCTCCCCGTCGGGGAGGGCTGAGCGACCAGGAACGACGGGCAAGGACAGGCAAGGACGAGGAGCACCGGCATGACCATCGACGAGCTCGAGCAGCTGATCCGCCGCTACTTCTCCACCGGGGTCGCCGTGGTGGTGATCGCCATCGGGCCGGGCACCCAGGCACCCGATCCGGGCGGGCGCCCCGGGGGGACGACGGTCGTGCGGGTGGAGCCGGCACCGGTCGGAGGGGGTTCGGGGGAGGCCGGAGCCGGCCCCGCGACGGCGAGCGGACCGCGGGCGGCGCCGGCGGACGCCGGCCACCGCGGGGCTACCGCCTCCGATGGCGAGTCCGGCACCGCGGGCGGGGGCAGCCGCTCCGGCGTCTCCTCGTCCGATCCCGGCTCCTCCCGATCCGACGCGACCCGGGACGGCTCCTCGCTCGACTCCGACGTCGGGGCCGCCGGCCGGGATCTCGACGAGCCCGAGCCCGAGCCCGGGTCCGAGCCCGAGCCCGGGGCCGGTTCGGTGGACGACGGTTCCGGGCCCACCCGTGACCCCGAGGAAGCCGCGCCGGAGGTGGAGAGCGAAGACGGTCCTGCCGACAGCGTCCCCGGATCGCTTGGTGAGGGCGGTTCCGGCCCGAGCACTCGCGCCGGCGAGGCCATGATGGACGGACCAAGCGCCGGTAGCGGTGACATGGACCGGAGCATCGGCAACGAGAGCGCCGGCGCGGGCGCCCCGGTCGCGGGCGCCACGACCGGCGCCCGGGCAGGCGGCGCCGCGGGAGGCACCGCCGGAACCACCGCCGCCGAGCGGTACGGCTGGGGCACCCCGAACCGCGCCGACGAGTTCGACGGCGGCACCGAGCAGTGGAGCAGCTACGACGGCCCGGGGTACGCGGGCCGGGGGACCCGTTCCCCCGGCGCCGTATCCGTCGAGAACGGTGTCCTCACCATCACCGGTGACTCCGCGGGCACCACCGGGGGGCTGGCCTGGGGCCGGGGTCAGAAGTACGGACGGTGGGAGGGCCGGGTCCGTGTCCCGGCCGGCGACCCGTCGTACAACGCGCTGCTCCTGCTGTGGCCCGACGCGCAGGACTTCCCGGTCGGGGGCGAGATCGACTTCATGGAGGTGGTGGATCCCGCGCGGCAGAAGACCGGCGTCGTCGTCCACTACGGCGAGGACAACTCGCAGGTCCACGGCGAGGTCGAGATCGACGCGACGCGATGGCACAACTGGGCGGTGGAGTGGACGCCCGAGTCGATCACCGCCTACGTCGACGGCGAGGAGTGGTATCGCACGACCGACACGAGCGTCCTCCCGCCCGGCCCGATGCACCTGTGCATCCAGTTGGACTGGTTCCCCCGCGGCGGAACCCCGGCGGAGTCCCGGATGGAGGTCGACTGGGTGCGGCAGTACCCCTGGGACGGAACGGGCGGTACGAGCGCACAGGATCCGGACGCCGGCCCTCGGCCGGGCGGGTGAGCCGGCGAACGCCCCGCCCGCCTGGACACGGATCGGGCCCCGACCCGGAGGTCGGGGCCCGATCCGTTCCCGAACTGACGCGCCACTCCCACCACGAAGCGACACGACTGAGGTTAGCCTAACTTTCGATCAAGCACCAGAGGAAACTCCGGCGTTCCGGCGTGACCCGACCGTCCACGATCCCGGCCTCGTGCTGTTGGTCTGCGGGCTGGCGCGGTTCGCGGTCTACAACGTCGCGCTGAACGCCGCCGAGCAGCGCGTCGACGCCGGGACGACGGCGATGCTCGTCAACATCGGTCCGGTGCCCTTCGCGCTGTTCGCCGGGCTTCTACTGGGCGGGGGCTTCCCGCGCCGGCTGGTGATCGCGCCACGGTCGCCTTCGGCGGCGCCGTCCTGATCCGGGGCGGCGACCGCCCGGGCCCAGACCGCGGACGTGCTGGGCGTTGCGCTGTGCGTCGTCGCGGCGGGACCTACGCGGTCGGCGTGCTCGCCCGGAAGCCCGTACTGCGACGACTGCCCGCGCTGCAGGTGACGTTCCCGGCCTGCGCGATCGGCGCCGTCGCCTGCCTGCCCTTCACTCCCGGCCTGCTCACCGATCCGGGCGCGGCGCCGCCCGCGGCCGTGGCCGGGCTGATGTCGCGCCGACCCGTCGCCGAGACCCCGGGCCCGCCTGACAGGTGCGCACACGGAGCGGGCCCCGGCCGTGTGGCCGGGGCCCGCTCCGTTCCCGAACTGACGCGCCGCTCCCACCACGAAGCGACGTCATTAAGTTAGCCTAACCTTGCTCTGTTCGCAAGGCCCGCACCCATCCGATCGGGTTCCATCCGCCCGCCCCGCAGCGACGCAGCAGGAGCGCCCCGACGACGAGCACCGACACGACCGTGACCGCTCCGCCCACCACCAGCGGCGCCCGACCGCCCAGCCGCTCCGCCAGCACGCCCAGCAGCGGCGCGCCCAGCGGCGTGCTGCCCAGGAACAGCAGGATGTACAGGCCCATCACCCGCCCGCGCATCGTCGGATCGACGGACAGCTGCACGGTCGCGTTCGCCGCGGTGGTGAACGTCAGCGCCGCGACCCCCACCGGTACGAGGGCGATTCCCGCGGCGAGGTAGGTCGGCATCAGGCCGGCCGCGGTCACCAGCACCCCGAAGACGAGCCCGGACCCCACCACCAGCCGCAGCCGGGGCCGTCCGGCGCGGCGTGCCGCGAGCGTCGCACCGATGACGGAGCCGACCGCCAGCAGCGTGGTGAGCAACCCGTACGCCTCGGCTCCGCGGCCGAAGACGTTGCGCGCCAGCAGCGCCAGCGTCATGTAGAAGTTGATCCCGAAGGTGGAGACGAGGAAGACCAGCGTGAGCACGGCGACGAGATCCGGGCGGCCCCGCACGTAGCGCAGCCCCTCCCGGAGCTGCCCGGACCCTCGCGGCACGCGCTCGCTGCGGAACAGGCCCGCCTGGTTCATCAGCAGCAGGCCGGCGACCACCCCGACGAAGCTCGCCGCGTTGATCAGGAAGACCCAGCCGGTGCCGACGGCCACGATCAGCAGCCCGGCCACCGACGGCCCGACGATCCGGGCCAGGTTGAACGTCAGCGAGTTCAGGGCCACCGCATTGCCGACCTGTCCGGGCCCGACCAGTTCCGAGACGAAGGCCTGACGCACCGGCACGTCCAGCGCGGAGAAGCAGCCGAGCAGCAGGCACAGCAGGTACACCTGCCAGAGCGTGACCACACCCGAGACGTCGGCCAGCCCGAGCACGAGCGCGCACAGGCCCATCGCGACCTGGACCGCGATCAGCATCCGCCGCTTGTCCACCCGGTCGGCGAGCACGCCGCCCCACAGCGAGAGCGCGAGCGTCGGGGAGAACTGCAGCGCGGCGGCGATGCCGAGCGCGGTCGCGCTGCCGCCCGACAGGTCCAGCACCAGCCAGTCCTGGGCGACCCGCTGCATCCAGGTCCCGATCAGCGACACCACCTGGCCACCGGCGAACAGCCGGTAGTTCGGCACCCGCAGCGAGGCGAACACGCCCCCGGGGGCGGGCGCGGACGACGAGCCGGTCGGGGAGTCGAGAACGGCGCTCACAATTTAGTTAGCTTACAGCAACTACACCCGGCGGACCCCCTCGTCAGCCGAGCAGCAGCTTCAGCGGGCCGATCGCGAAGTACCCGACGAACGCTACCGCGACCACCCACATCAGCGGGTGCACGGCGTGCCGCCGGCCGGTCGCGACCGCGAGAAGCACGTAGCTGATGAACCCGGCGCCGATCCCGTTCGCGATCGAGTAGGTGAACGGCATGACCACGATCGTCAGGAACGCCGGCAGCGCGATCCGGAAGTCGGTGAAGTCGATCTCGGCGATCTGCCGCATCATCAGCGCCCCGACGATCACCAGGGCCGGTGCCGCCGCTTCGATCGGGACCACCAGGTAGAGCGGGGTGAAGAACATCGCAGCCAGGAACAGCAGACCGGTGACGACGTTGGCGAGCCCCGTGCGGGCGCCCTCGGCGATGCCCGCCGCCGACTCGACGTACACCGTGTTCGACGAGCTGGACGCGGCGCCGCCGACCACCGCGCCGGCACCCTCGACCATCAGCGCCCGCCCCACCTTCGGCAGCTGACCGTCGGGACCGATCAGGCCCGCCTGCTTGCCCAGCCCCGTCATCGTGCCCATCGCGTCGAAGAAGTTCGCGAGGACGAGCGTGAAGATCAGCAGCGCGACGGTGATGAAGTCCAGGCGCGCGAAGGCGCCGAAGGAGAAGTCCCCGACCAGGGACAGGTCGGGCAAGCCGACGATGCTGTCGGGCAGGGCCGGGACGCTCAGCGACCAGCCCTTGGGGTTCGTCCCGGCGGACGGTCCGACCTGCGCGATCGCCTCCACCACGATGGCGATCGCGGTGGTGGTCACCACGCCGATCAGGATGCCGGCCCGCACGCCGCGGGCCACGAGGATCCCGGTGATGAGCAGGCCCACTGCGAACACGGCCGTCGGCCACGACGCGATCGAGCCGCCGATGCCCAGCCCGACCGGCACCGTCGTGTTCGCCGCGTCGGGGAGGCGCCGGACGAGTCCGGAGTCCACGAATCCGATGAAGGCGATGAACAGTCCGATCCCGACCGCGATCGCCGCCTTGAGCTCCGGCGGGACGGCGTTGAACACGGCGGTACGGAAACCCGTCGCCACCAGCAGCATGATGATCAGACCGTCGATCACCACCAGGCCCATCGCCTCGGGCCACGTCATCAGCGGCGCGAAGGTCACCGCGACCAGCGTGTTGATCCCGAGGCCGGTGGCGATCGCGAACGGGAAGTTGGCGACCAGCCCCATCAGCAGCGTCATCACGCCGGCGACCAGCGCGGTCACCGCGGCGACCTGGGCGACGGGCAGGATGTTACCCAGCACGTCGACCTTCGCGCCCGGGCTGTCGGCGACGAAGCTGCCGAGGATCAGCGGGTTGAGCACGATGATGTAGGACATCGTCACGAAGGTGACGAGACCGCCGCGGAGCTCGCGGCCCACTGTGGACCCGCGCTCGGAGATCCTGAACAGACGCTCGAGGCGCGAGGTCCTACCGGTCGGCTGCTCGACGTCGGAGACCGGGGTCATGCGATTCACGCGGTCACCGTAAGCCCGAGCGAGCCCGTAGGCTGGGACTGTGATCGATCCGCCACCTCTGCCCCGCCGATTCGGCGAGATGAGCATGGTCGTGGCGGTGGGCACCCTGGGGTGGCTGGCCGGCGCGTCGGTGCTGCTGCTGGCGTACCTGATCGCCGGGCGCCCGCTGGACATCTGGTTCACCACGTGTGTGGCCGGCGCCGTGCTCGGGGGGATCGGCTACGGGATCTTCCGCTGGCAGCGCGCGGCGGCCCGGCGCGGGGCACGTGGTGCGCAACAGGGCCTCGACTGAGGGCATCTCGCCTCCGGACGTCCACAACAGCGATCCACCCGTTTGTTGCCGCTGTGGGGCGCTTTAAACGACGGGGAGTCCGGGGATCGGGGAGATCCGGCGTTCTAGGGTGTCGGAGGTGACTTCCATCCCACCGCCCCCCATCATCGACCGACCCGTCGCCGTCGTCACCGGGGCGAGCTCCGGGATCGGCGCCGCCACCGCTCGCCGACTGGCCGACGAAGGTTTCGCCGTCGTCCTCGGCGCCCGCCGGCTGCATCGCATCACCGAACTCGCCGCCGCGATCGGCGGCACCGCGATCCGGCTGGACGTCACCGACCCCGAGTCGGTCGAGGCCTTCGCCGCCGCCGTGCCCGAGGCCAGGCTGCTGGTCAACAACGCCGGTGGGGCGAAGGGTCTGGAGCCCGTCGCGGAGGCGAACGAGGACGACTGGCGCTGGATGTACGAGGTCAACGTCCTGGGCACGCTGCGGGTCACCCAGGCCCTGCTGCCGGCGCTGCTCGCCTCCGGCGACGGGCACATCATCACCGTGACCTCGATCGCCGCGCTCGAGCCCTACGACAACGGGGCGGGCTACACCGGTGCCAAGCACGCGCAGGCCATGCTGCACCGCACGCTGCGCGGCGAACTGCTGGGCCAGCCGATCCGGCTGACCGAGGTCGCCCCGGGCATGGTGGAGACGGAGTTCTCCCTGGTCCGCTTCGGCGGCGACGCCGAGAAGGCCGGCAACGTCTATCGCGGACTGACCCCGCTGACCGGCGACGACGTGGCCGACGCCATCGCCTACGCGGCCACCCGCCCCTCCCACGTCAACATCGATCAGATCGTGCTCAAGCCACGGGCCCAGGCGTCGGCGAGCCGCGCCCACCGCGAGGGCTGACCCGGGCCGGCCGTCCTCACGGTCAGGCCGTCTCCTCCGACCGCCGGTGCTCGTCGGCGGCGTCTGCAGGGGTGTCCGATCCGGCCGCGTCGGCGACCCGTTCCTCGGAGTCGCGCAGGATCTCCGTGGCCTCGGACTCGCGTGTCTCGCGGTCCTCCCCGGCCTGCTCCACCGCACGTTCCTCGGGCAGGGGCTCCGCGCGGGTGGCGGCGCGGTCGTCGAGGTCGTCCAGGGCGGGCTCGGTGCGGTCGCTCATGGGGCAGCCGTACCCGAACCGCCGGGCCGGGAACCCCCACCGGGAGTGACCTGCGAGGCACCTACAGGGCGGACAGGCCCTTCCACTGCTGCCAGGACAGCGTCCAGTCCCAGATGTCGCCGTCCTTCGCCGAGAGCGCGATCGGGGTGCCGGTGACCTCGACCGGATCGCCGTAGAGAGCGGTGTCGTAGTACGCCCGGGCGTTCTCGAGCGAGAGGTTGACGCAGCCGTGGGTCACGTTGGACGAGCCCTGAGCGCCCGACGACGCCGGGTTGGCGTGGATGAACTCGCCGTTGTTGCTGATCCGCACGGCCCACTTCTCCATCACGTCGTAGCCGTACTGCTCGCTGATCATCCGCTTGTCGGTGAACTTCTCGCTGACCACGTGGATGCCGGAGCGGGTGTTCCGGTTCGGGTCGGACCCGAGCCCGTAGCTGGCCGGGTAGCTGGCCACCTGCCGGCCGTTGCGCATCACGACCATCCGGAAGGAGTTCACGTCGGCCTTCACGATCTGCGCGCGGCCGATCGTGAACGTGCTGGTCACGTCGGCGGCACCGTACCGGCCGTCGCCGTAGGCCACCCCGTAGAGCTTCGCGGTGACGGTGACCCGGGTGTTCGGCTTCCAGTACTCCTTGGGCCGCCAGTGCACCCGGGAGCCGCCGTTCTCGTCGGGCAGCCAGCCCCATGCGCCCTCCGTGGGCACGGACGTGGTCACCGCCAGGGCGCGCTCCGCGGCGGCCCGGTCGCGGACGTGGCCGTTGAACTGGATCTGGATCGGGGCGGCGATGCCGACGGTGCGGCCGTCGCCGATGTTCAGCGTGCCCCGGACCTTCTCGCTCGGCTTCACCGTGGCGAACGATCCCTCGACCGGGACCTTGCGGCCGTCGGAGCCGGTGGCGATGCCCCGCCACGTGTAGGTCCTGTCGTAGCCCAGCGACTCGCTCGCCGTCCACGTCGTCCGGTCGGCGTTCAGCGCGCCCGACACTCGCGCTCCGGCTTCGTTGAGCAGATCGACCGTGTCGAGGGTGCCGTCGGCGACGGTCACGGCGACCGGTGCGGCGGGGTTGACCCCCCCGGCGCCCGCCGCGGGCTCGTAACGCACCGTGGCCTTCGGTGCGAGCAGCGTGGGCGTCGCGGCGTCCCCGCCGATGCGGCCCGCAGCCGTCGCCACGGTCATCAGGCCGGCCAGTCCGACCGTCACGACGGCCAGGACCAGCAGAAGTCGTCGCATTCCTCTCCCCCGAGCGAGCCCCGCTCCCACCCTGGTGGACGCGGCGGCCGCGCGTCAGTCGCCCCGCCCGGGCGCGATGGTGGACTCGAGAAGGTTACGCCGAAAGCGCCGAGAGTCGCTTCCATTGCTCCCAGGACAGGGTCCAGTCCCAGAAGTCGCCGTCGCGTTCGGCGAGCTGGACCGAGGAGCCCCTCACCTCGACGGGGTCGCCGTAGAGCGCGGTGTGGTAGTAGGCCTCGGCGTCGGCGGGCGCCAGGTTGATGCATCCGTGGGTGACGTTCTCCTTGCCCTGCGCGCCGAGGGTGTCGGTGCTCGCGTGCACGAACTCACCGTTGTTGCTGATCCGCACCGCCCAGTCCTGGACCGCGTCGTAGCCGTAGCGCTCACTCACCATGCGCTTCTCGGTGAACTTCTCGGTGACGACGTGGATGCCCGAGCGGGTGACCCGGCCCGGGTCGGACTCGAGCCCGTAGCTGGCCGGGTAGTCGGCGACCTGCTCGCCGTCGACCGTCACGATCATCCGGTGGGTCGCGACGTCGGCCGTCACGACCTGGGCGCGGCCGATGGTGAACGTGCTGTTCAGATCGGTCGCGCCATAGCGACCATCGCCGTAGTCGTGGCCGTAGAGCGGGGCCCGGACGGTGACGGTGGTGCCGCTGGGCCAGTACTCGCGGGGCCGCCAGTGCACCCGCGAGCCGCCGTTCTCGTCCGGCAGCCAGCCCCAGGCGCCCTCGACCGGAACCGACGTCGTCACGCTGAGCTTGCGCTCGACGGCCGCCCGGTCGGCGACGTGGCCGGTGAACTGGATCTGGACGGGGGCCGCGATGCCCACCGTCGCGCCGGGGCCGATGTTGAGGATGCCGCGCATTCGCTCCTGCGGGGTCAGG
Organism: Pseudonocardia bannensis; assembly: GCF_012911875.1. GTDB lineage: Bacteria > Actinomycetota > Actinomycetes > Mycobacteriales > Pseudonocardiaceae > Pseudonocardia > Pseudonocardia bannensis. The sequence goes on from NZ_JAAXKZ010000064.1 coordinate 19,907, forward strand.
GTCGTGAACGACCCTTCGAGGGGGACCGCACGGCCGTCTGCGCCGGTGGCCGAGCCGCTCCAGGTGTAGGTGCGGCCGTAGCCGAGCGGCTCGGTGGCGCCCCACCCCGACCGGTCCTCGGTCAGCGCGCCCTGGACCTCGCGGCCCTCCGGCGTGAGCAACCGGACCGCCTCGAGCGTGCCGCCCGTGACGCTGACGCCGACGGGGTCCGCCGGGTTCGTGTCCGTGACGCCGACGCCGGGGCGGTAGGTCACCTCCGGGCCGAACAGTGCCGGGCCGGCGGTCGCCGCCGTCATCGCGCCCGCCGACGCGATCAGCACCACGGCCAGGATCAGCAGGATCCGTCGCATTCTCTCCCCCGTACTGCCGGTCTCGTCCTGAAGGACGCATGAGGGGAGATCCGGTTGCCTCGCCTGGTTGGTCCGTTTGCGCGCGATGATCGCCCCGTATCCGGTTCAACGATGGCCACCGCATCGGGTGACGCACGTACGTGTGGTCGTGCCGGCCAACCGGGTGCAGCGAGTGACCCAGCGCAGAACTCAGAGCGCGCAGCCCACGAGCACCGGCTCCGGGTGGAGCGTGACACCGAACCGGTCGCGCACCCCGGACCGCACCTCCGCCGCCAGTTCGAGCAGGTCGGCGGTCGTGCCGTCACCGCGGTTGGTGAGCGCGAGGACGTGCTTGGTGGACAGCCCGACCCGCCCGCCAGGGCCGGGATGGCCCCGGCGGAACCCGGCGTGCTCGATGAGCCAGGCCGCCGGCAGCTTGACCCGGCCGGCTCCGGCCGGCCACCGGGGCAGCCCCTCGACGCCCGGGACCTCGGCCTCCGGCAGCACCGGGTTGGTGAAGAACGACCCCGCGCTCCACGTGTCGTGGTCGACGGCCTCGAGCACCATGCCCTTGCCCCGGCGCAGCCCCAGCACGGCCTCGCGGGCCGCGGCCGCCGGGACCCGGGCACCGGGCTCGACGCCGAGGGCCCGGGCGAGCTCGGGGTAGCGGATCGGGGCGCTGTCGGCGCCCCCGGGCAGGGCGAAACGCACCCGCAGCACGATCGCGTGGTCGCGGCCCTTGAGGATGCTCGTGCGGTAGCCCAGGCCGAGTTCGGCGGCCGGCACGTGCGACCGGACCGTGCCCGTCCGCCGGTCGTACAGGTCCACGTCGACGAGCAGTTCGGCGATCTCCACGCCGTAGGCCCCCACGTTCTGCACGGGGGTGGCCCCGGTGCGGCCCGGAATCCCGGACAGGCACTCCAGCCCGCCGAGACCGTCCGCCACGGTGGACGCGACGACGCCGTCCCAGTCCTCCCCCGCCTCGACGGTGAGCAGCACCGTCCCGTCCGGACGCCGCTCGGTGCGCTGTCCGCTGCTGGTCACCCGCACGACGGTGCCGGGGAAACCGGCGTCGGCCAGCACCACGTTGGATCCGCCACCGAGCAACAGCACGGGCTCGCCCGCGGCGTCGGCGGCACGCATCGCGTCGACCACGGCGGCGGCCGAGTCGGCCTCGACGAGCCGGTCCGCCGGCCCACCGAGGCGCAGCGTCGTGTGCGGAGCGAGCGGAGCGGCCACGATCGGTGGAGGGGTACGCACGACCGGCAACGGTAGCCTCCGCCCATGGCGCGCTCGATCGACTACCGGTCCACCTCGCTGCATCCGGCGGACGAGGTCTACGCGACGATGGTGGATCCCGACTACCTGCAGGCCCGGCTGGAGCGCCTCGGCGGCCCTGGGGCCGCCCTGCTGGAGCACTCCGCCGACGTGCACGGTGCCCGCTACCGGCTCCGGCACGGCCTCGACGCCGAGCACCTGCCGGCGATCGTGCAGAAGGTCCTGACCGGCGACATCGTCATCGAGCGTTCGGAGAGCTGGACGCGCCGCGGCGAGGGGCACTACGACGGTGAGGTGACCGTCCGGATCCCCGGCACCCCGGCCGCGGCCTCGGGCTGGATGCGGCTGGCCGACCTCAACGGGGCGGACGCCGGGAACAGCGAGCTCGTGGTGCACGCCGACGTCACGGTCAAGGTCCCGCTGATCGGCGGCAAGATCGAGGACACGATCGCCGAGCAGGTCACGCGGCTGTTGGCCTCCGAGACCGCGTTCACCCTCGACTACCTGCGCTGACTCACGACGTCGACGGGGCGGCGGTCACGGTGCGGGTGCGGCGGCGGTGCACCGACTCGACGACCCAGGCCAGCAGCCCCGCCGCCGGGAACGCCGCCCCGATCCAGCAGACCGCGGCCCATCCGTGGCTCGCGTACAGGACCGCGGACAGCCCGCTGCCGGTCGCCCCACCCAGGAAGTACATCGTCATGTAGGCGGTGTTGACCCGGCTGCGGGCCTCCGGGCGCAGCGCGAACACGACGCTCTGGTTGCTGATGTGGCTGCCCTGCACACCGAAATCGAAGACGACGAGCGAGACGGCGAGCGCGACGAGTGAGTGCGCGCCCAGGGCGAAGACGGCGAACGACGCCGCCGCCACCGCCATGAACGCCCCGGTGGCCCGGTGCGCCCAGCCGCGGTCGGCGAGGCCGCCGGCGAACCGGGCGGCGAGCGCTCCGGCCACCCCGAACAGGGCGAACAGGCCGATCGCGGCGTCACCGAACGAGAACGGCGGCGCCGCGAGCAGGAAGCCGATGGACGTCCACAGCGCGCCGAAGGACGCATACACCGACGCCCCGTAGGCCATCCGCAGCCGCAGCACCGGCTCCTCGCGGATCAGGGTGAGTACCGAGCGGAGCAGGCTCGGGTAGCTCATGGTCGTGGTCTGCGGCACCACCGGCAGCGAACGCCAGAGCGCCACGGCCGCCACCGCCGTCAGCACCGCCCCGAGCACGAAGACCGCCCGCCAGCCGAACACCTCGGCGACCAGCCCGGCGACCGCACGCGAGATCAGGATGCCGATCAGCAGCCCGCTCATCACCGTGCTGACCACCTTGCCCTGCTCGCCGTCGCGGGCGATCTCGGCGGCGAACGGGACGAGCACCTGCGCCACGACGGTCGTCAACCCGACGAAGCCGGCGGCCGCGGCCAGCACCGGCAGCGTCGGCGCCGCGGCCACCACGACGAGTCCCGCGACCGTGACGCCGAGCGTGGTCACCACGAGCCGTCGGCGTTCGAGCAGGTCACCGAGGGGGACCAGGGTCGCGAGCCCGAGCGCGTAGGACAGCTGGATGATCGTGAGCACCGCACCCACCGCGGAGCTCGGAGCGTCGAACTCGGCGGCCAGGGCGGCTTCGAGCGGCTGTGCGTAGTAGTTGTTCGCGATGATCACGCCGGTCGCGAAGGTCATCGCGGCGACCGCGCGGCGGCGCGTGCGATCCGCTTCGGGGACACTCACCGCCAGAGCTTGCCCCGCGGGTGCGCTCGCGCGCACCGGCCTCCCGGTGTGACGGTGCTCGCGCGGGCCCGGGATCCCGGCGGTGCGTCCCGGCGCGCGTGGCACGATTCGGTTCGTGCAACCCGCTGCCGACCGGCGATACGTCCTGACGCTCAGCTGCCCCGACCGCACGGGGATCGTCGCCCGCATCTCGGGATTCCTGGCCGACGCGGGCGCCTGGATCGTCGAGGCCGCATACCACGCCGAGCCGGAGGAGAACTGGTTCTTCACCCGCCAGGTCGTGCGCGCCGACTCGGTGCCCTTCGACGCCGACGAGCTGCGCGCCCGCTTCGCCGAGGTGGCGGCGGAGTTCGGCCCGGAGACGAGCTGGCAGGTCACCGACACCGCCGTGCTCAAGCGGGCCGTGCTGCTGGTGACCAAGGAACCGCACTGCCTGCACGACCTGCTCGGCCGGGTCGCCGCGGGTGAGCTGCCGGTGCAGCTCGAGGCGGTGATCGGCAACCACGAGGGGCTGGCCGACATCGTCCGCGCCCACGGGGTCGAGTTCCACCACGTGCCGTTCCCGGGCCCGGACGCCCCGGACCGCGCCGCCGCCAAGGCGGCCGCGTTCGACGAGGTCCGCAAGCTCGTGGACGTGCACGACCCCGACGCGATCGTGCTGGCCCGGTTCATGCAGATCCTCCCGCCGGAGCTGTGCACCGCCTGGGCCGGGCGGGCGATCAACATCCACCACAGCTTCCTGCCCTCGTTCGCCGGCGCCCGGCCCTACCACCAGGCACATGCCCGCGGGGTCAAGCTGATCGGCGCGAGCTGCCACTACGTGACCGCCGACCTGGATGCCGGCCCGATCATCGAGCAGGACGTGATCCGGGTGGACCACGGCGACACGGTGGCCGACATGGTCCGCCGCGGGCGGGACATCGAGCGGCTCGTGCTCTCCCGCGGGCTGCGCTGGCACCTGGAGGACCGGGTGCTGGTCCAGGGCAACAAGACCGTGGTCTTCCACTGATACGCCCACCGGGTACGGCTCAGTGCCCCCGCACCCGGCGCGGTCGGAAGCGCAGCGGCACCGAGTAGATCGACGCGAAGTTCTGCGGCGTCTCCCAGCCTTCGCGGATCCGCGTGCCGTACTTGTCCAGGTAGGCGGGGTTGCGGTCGGCGGACGGCTCGTCCGGTGCCACCACGGCCTCGCCGGTCAGCACGACGATGTCGCCGCCCGTGCCGTCGCCGTCGAGGTTCAGCGCGACCCGAGGGTTCGCGCGCAGGTGGTCCAGCCGCTTCGCCTCGCCGTGGCTGTAGATCAACGCCGAGTTCGACGCGTCGTCCCACAGGAACCACACCGGCGCGGGCTGCGGGGTGCCGGCGCCGTCGACGGTCGTCAGCCAGGCCAGCGGTTCGGAATGCAGCCGGCGGGCGACCCGAGCGCCGAACTCGGTCGCGGGATCGGGTAGTGCGAAAGCGATCGCTCCTCCTTCTCGGCAGGTGGCCTCCGCTTGCGACGGGATGACCGGCCACATTCCGTGGCCGGTCACCCGCCGGGGTGCGCCTCGTCAGGTCGGCTTGATGTTGGCGTTGTGGTGGAAGAGGTTGCCCGGGTCGTACTCGGCCTTGATCCGGGCCAGCCGCTCGTACTTCGCCGACCCGTACGCGGCACGCACCCGGTCGTCGTCCGGCTCGGAGTTGAGGTTGAGGTAGCCGGCGGCGCTGCCGGCGAGCGGGCGCAACGCGTCCCAGGTCGAGCGGACCCAGCCCCGGTCGGTCCGGAACAGCTCCTCGTCCTCGCTCACGCCGGTCAGGTCGACCATGTACTGCGCGACCCGCCGGCCGCCGAACGCGGTGTCGTCCTCGCCGACCCGCTCGAACGCGCCGTCCAGCCGGAAGATCGGCATGAACGACATCGGCGAGGCCTTGTCCGGGGCCCGGCCGACAATCACGTCGATGGCCTCATCGGTCAGTTCTTCGAGGTAGATGCACTTGTCGTAGGACCGGATGCCCCACGGCGCGGCGTCGTCGAGCATCTGCTGCAACCCCGTGTACGGGATCGGCGTGACCAGTTCGAACAGCGGCGGGCACACCTCGCGCACCGGCGCGATCGCGGCGGCATGCTCCTCGGCCGAACCGAAACCGACCACGATGAGCGCATGCCCCGGCATGAAGTGGTACTCCTCCGGGACGAACGGCGCGTCCGGGGCGCTGAGGGCAGCGGCGATCAGCAGACCGGTGCGCTCGGGTAGCGACGGGATCGCGTCCCGGCACGCCCGTAGCGCCTCGACGCCCCGGTCCTGGTCCCAGAAGAGGAATGCCAGGTGCACCTCGGGTCCGACCGGGTGCAGCCGGAACTCGAACGAGGTGACGACACCGAAGTTGCCACCACCGCCGCGCAGGGCCCAGAACAGGTCGGGGTGCTCATCCGCCGAGGCGCGCACGCACCGGCCGTCGGCCAGCACCACCTCGGCGGATTCAAGGTTGTCGATGCTCAGCCCGTGCTCCTGGACGAGCCAGCCCATCCCGCCGCCCAGGGTGAGACCACCGACCCCGGTGTGGCTGATGACCCCACCGGTCACGGCGAGGCCGTGGGCCTGGGTCGCGGCATCCAGATCGGCCAGCGTGGCGCCGCCACCCACGACCGCCCGCCGGCGTTCGGGATCGACGGCGACGTGGTTCATCGTGCCGAGGTGGATCATCAGCCCGCCGTCGCACGCCGACGCACCGCTGAACGAATGGCCGCCCCCGCGGACGGTGATCTCCAGACCCTCCTGCCGTCCGAAGTCGACGGCAAGAGCGACGTCGGAGGCGGTGGCGCATCTGGCGATGACCGCCGGGCGGCGGTCGAACTCGCCGTTCCAGAGCGAGCGGGCCTCGTCGTAGTCGAGGTCGCCGTCGACCAGCACAGAGCCCGTCATCGCCGTGCCGAGCGCACCGAGACCGCCGCCGGTTGTCTGGGTCATGACCGTCCTCCTTCGCCTCCTCGCCGAGCCGAGTGTGGCCTCTCCCACCGGCGCAGAGCCCGGATGCGGACGATCCCGGCCGAGGTCAGGACATTGGTCCTGATCCGGACTCGGTGCCCGTCGAGACCCCGTAGACGACGAAGCGGGGTGGCCCCGCTCCGACTGTTCGGAGCGGGGCCACCCCGCTGAGGGTTGGCGATCAGGCCGCCGAGGCGACCTCCGAGGAGGACGCCGCCGGTTCGAGCGCGAGCTCGAGCACGTCGGCGACATCGGCCACCGGGTGCACCCGCAGCTGCGAGCGGACGGACTCGGGCAGGTCGTCCAGGTCCGGCTCGTTGCGCTTCGGGATGATCACGTCGGTCAGGCCGGCCCGGTGCGCGGCCAGCAGCTTCTGCTTGACCCCGCCGATCGGGAGCACCCGGCCCTGCAGCGTGACCTCACCGGTCATGCCGACGGTCGACCTGACCGGCCGCCCGGTGGCGAGCGACGCCAGCGCCGTCGTCATCGTGATGCCCGCGCTCGGGCCGTCCTTCGGCACAGCACCCGCCGGGACGTGGACGTGGAGCTTCTTCGACGCCAGGTCGCCGGCGAGTCCCTTGGACCGCAGGTACGACAGGGCGATCGAGACCGACTCCTTCATCACGTCGCCGAGCTGACCGGTCAGGGTCAGGCCCGGATCACCGTCCATGGCGGTGGCCTCGATGAACAGGACATCACCGCCGGTCCCGGTGACCGCGAGGCCGGTCGCCACGCCGGGCACCGCCGTGCGCTCTGCCGACTCCGGGGTGAACCGCGGCCGGCCGAGGAAGCCGACCAGCGCGTCGGCGTCGATCGTGACCGGCACCCGGGCGCCGGAGTCGAGCTGCACGGCGACCTTGCGCAGGACCTTCGCCAGGCCCCGCTCCAGCTGCCGCACGCCCGCCTCGCGGGTGTACTCGGCGGCGATCATGCCGAGCGCGACCTCGGTGAACTCGACGTCGCACGGCTCCAGACCGGCCTTCTCGATCTGCCGCGGCAGCAGGTGGTCGCGCGCGATGGCGACCTTCTCCGCCTCGGTGTAGCCGTCGAGCGTCACCATCTCCATCCGGTCGGCCAGTGGGCCGGGGATGGTCTCGGCGACGTTGGCCGTCGCGAGGAACAGCACGTCGGACAGGTCGAGGTCGACCTCGAGGTAGTGGTCGCGGAACGTGTGGTTCTGCGCCGGGTCGAGCACCTCGAGCAGTGCCGACGACGGGTCGCCGCGGAAGTCCGAGCCGAGCTTGTCGATCTCGTCCAGCAGCACGACCGGGTTCATCGAGCCAGCCTCGCGGATGGCCCGCACGATCCGGCCGGGCAGCGCACCGACGTAGGTGCGCCGGTGGCCGCGGATCTCGGCCTCGTCCCGGACGCCACCCAGGGCGACCCGGACGAACTTGCGGCCCAGCGCCCGCGCGACGGACTCACCCAGCGACGTCTTGCCGACGCCGGGCGGACCGACGAGCGAGAGCACCGCGCCGGAGCCCCGGCCGCCGATCTTCTCGAGCCCGCGGCGGTTGCGCCGCGCCCGAACGGCCAGGAACTCGATCAACCGCTCCTTGACGTCGTCGAGGCCGGCGTGGTCGGTGTCCAGGATCTCCCGGGCCACGACCAGGTCGTCGGTGTCGGAGGTGCGCTCGTTCCACGGGATGTCCAGCACCGTGTCGAGCCAGGTGCGGATCCAGCCCGCCTCCGGGCTCTGGTCCGAGGCGCGCTCGAGCTTGCCGACCTCGGTCAGCGCAGCCTTGCGCACGTGCTCGGGCAGGTCGGCGTTCTCGACCCGCGTGCGGTAGTCGTCCGCGCCCTCGGGCTCGTCCTCGCCCAGCTCCTTGCGGATCGCGGCCAGCTGCTGGCGCAGCAGGAACTCGCGCTGGGTCTTCTCCATGCCCTCACGGACGTCTTCTGCGATCTTCTCGCTGACCTCGAGCTCGGCCAGGTGCTCGCGCGTCCACGCGACGAGCAGCTCGAGCCGACGGGTCACGTCGGTCTCGGCGAGCAGCTGAACCTTCTGCTCGAGGTCGAGGTAGGAGGCCCAGCCGGCGGTGTCGGCCAGCTGTCCGGGATCGGTGATCTGCTGCACCGAGTCGATCACCTGCCACGCGTTGCGCTGCTGCAGGATCGACACGACGAGCGCCTTGTACTCCTTGGCGAGCTCGTTCGTCTGCCCCGGGAGAGCCTCATCAGGCACCGGGGTCGCCTCGACCCACAGCGCCGCACCCGGCCCGGGCACGCCCGAGCCGATCCGCGCGCGGCCCTCGCCGCGCACCACGGCCGCCTTCTCCCCGCTGGGGAGCCGGCCGACCTGTTCCAGTACCGCGATCGTGCCGACCGCGGCGTACCTGCCGTCCAGCCGCGGCACGACGAGTACCCGCCGGTCGACGCTGTTCGCCGCGTCGACCGCCGCCTGGGTCTCCTGCTCGTCGAGCCGGACGGGAACCACCATGCCGGGCAGCACCACCGAGTCGGCGAGCGGAAGCACCGGCAGCTTCAGCGTCTCTGTCATGCTCGGTTCAACGTTTACACCGTTGAACTCATTCCAGCGTTCAAGTAAATCCGCGGTGAGCGAACGCAGCTGACGTGAGCCCTGCCGGGCTCAACTCCAGCGACCAGTACGGCAACGAGCATCGCCGACCGCGGAGACAGGTTTCAGCGGGCGAGGCCCTCGACGACCTCCGCGCCGGGCAGGGACGCCGCGAGTGCGCCGGGCAGGGCCAGCTTGCTGCCGCGGATCCCGCTGCCGATGACGACCGCCGGTGCCGCCGCCACCGCCGGGGCGATGAGCAGCGGCCACTCGGCGGGCAGCCCGACCGGGGTGATCCCGCCGTATTCCATCCCGGTCGACGCGACCGCGTCCTCCATCGGGGCGAACGACGCCTTGCGCGCGTTCAACCGTCTGCGCACGAGTCCGTTGACGTCGGCGCGGGTGTTCGCGAGCACCAGGCAGGCGGCGTACCGGGTCTCCTCGCCACGACGCCCCGCGACGACGACGCAGTTCGCCGACGACGTGACGGGCGAGCCGTAGGCCTCGCAGAACGCGGCGGTGTCGGCCAGGTCGGGGTCGATCTCGGCGACCCCGACGAGGGCCGCGTCGGCCGGATCGAGCAGCTTGAGCGCGTGCGCCACCGGATCACCCAGCAGGTCCGGTCGGTCGAGCGCGGGAACGGCCTCCAGCGTGCCGAGGACCGCCCAGCGCGGATCGGTCACCAGCGCTGATCCCCGCGCTGCACCCCGACGACGGCCGGCTTGACATCCACGATGTAGACGAGCACGGCCACCAAGCCGGCCAGCCAGAACAGCGCCCCGTTGCTCCACGGCCCCTGGAACACGACGAGCACCAGCAGCCCGGCGCCGGTGATGCCCAACCAGGCGTTCTTGGTCAGCTTGCCCACCGCGGTGAACGCGTCGGCACGCTGGCGCAGGGCGTGGATGAACGCGTACGCACCCACCGGAATCCCGAGGATCCACAGAGCCCGAAGGATGTAGAAGTCCAGGTGTTGCAGCACGTCCACCCCGTCAGACTACGTGCGTGGGGCCACTCGTGGCATCCCCGGTCGTCGCATGCACGACAGCGACCCCGGGCCCGAGGCCCCGAAGCCGCTGTCGTGGTGCGGCGTCCGGCACGGGTCAGTTGCCGGACTTGGCACCGTCGGTGCCGGTGGCGCCGGTCCGGCGGGTGGCCGGCTTACGGGTGGCGGCCTTCGGCGCCGTGCGGTTGGCGGCCCTGCGCGTGGTGCTGCGGGTGGTCGCGGCGGCCTCGACACCGGCCTCGTCGATCGCAGCGGCCGCGTCCTTGCCCGCGTCGGCGACGGTCTTGCCCGCGTCCTTGCTCACCTCGGCCACTGTCCCGGCGGCCTCGTCGGCGAGCCGCTGGGTCGCCCGGGCGGCCTTCTCCCCGGTCGACCGGGTCTGGCGGGTCACGGTGCTCAGCGCCTTCTCGGCGGCATCGTGGGCGTCGTCGACGAACTCGTCGACGCGGGCGTCGAGCCGCTCGGTGACCGAGTCGATGGTGTTCAGCGCCTGCTTGACCTGCGGCTGCTTGCGCAGCTTGCCCCAGGCGGCCTCGCCGCGCTCGGCGAGTCCGGCGTAGTACTGCTCGGCCTGCGTCCGGACCTGGTCGACGACCTTGCGGAACTCGTCGGCGGTCAGCTTGCCGCGCAGGTCCTCGATCTCGTGGGGGAACTCGGCGACGCGGTTCTGCACCAGGTCGGCCCGCTGCGCGGCGCGGGTGCGCGCGGTGGTGACGGCCCGGGTGACGGTGCTGACGGCGTAGTCGCCGGCGCCGAGCACGGCGAGCAGCGGAGTACGGGCGACCCCGGCCCGCTCGGCGGCATTCTTGGCAGCCTGCTCGCGGACCTTTCGGACGTCCGCGGCGGTCGGCAGCGACACGGCCATGGTGATCACTTCCCCTGTTCTCCGGAAGACACTGTGGTTGCGCCGGGTTCGACCTGTCGGTCGTTCTCCCGACGGAAGGACTGGTAGACGTCGAGCAGAATCTGCTTCTGGCGCTCGGACAGCGTGCGATCCGCGAGCACGGCGTCGGTGACGTCGCCCGCCGGCCGCTCGTCGAGGATCCCGGCTTTCACGTAGAGCGCCTCCGCGGAGATCCGCAGCCCCTTGGCGATCTGCTGCAGGATCTCGGCCGACGGCTTGCGCAGCCCCCGCTCGATCTGGCTGAGGTACGGGTTGCTGACGCCGGCGGCCTTCGCGAGCTGCCGCAGGGACACCTGGGCCAACTCACGCTGGGCGCGGATGTAGGTGCCGATGTCGTCGACGGCCTGTCCCACGGCGTGGCCGACCTGCTCGACGGCGTGGCCGACCATCTCGGTGGGCTTGTCCTGCTTGGTCATCGGCACTCACCTCCACTCCGACGCCTTCGACCGTACGTGTGGGTGCTAGCTGTAGCAAGCGCTGTGCTTGCGCAGGTGAGGTGGCATCGGCCACAGGGAGGCGCCGGATCGACGTCGGACTAGGGTCGGCCGTGGCGTACCCGGTCTCACCGCGGGATCACCTCCCCGGCCCGATGCGGTCCACCGCAACGGAGGCGAGAAATCGTGAACCAACCCCTCCCAGCCGGCAGCGACGACCGGACCGAGGTCCCGGCGCCGGCCGGCATCCGGCCGTTCGACGGACAGCTCCGGCCCGTCGCGGCCGTCGCCGTGGGCGGAGCGGCCGGTGCGCTGGCGCGCTGGGGCGTCGGCCTCGCGCTGCCCACCCCCCACGGTGGATTCCCGCTCGGGACGTTCGCGATCAACGTCGTCGGCTGCCTGCTGATCGGCGTGCTCATCGTGACGATCACCGAGCTCACCGACGCTCATCCGCTGCTCCGGCCGTTCCTGGCCAGCGGTTTCCTGGGCGGGTTCACCACCTTCTCCGCGTACTCCGTCGAGATCCAGCTCCTGCTGTCCGACGGCCACGTCGGGGTGGCCGTCGGCTACCTGTCCGCCACTCTGGCCGCTGCGCTCGCGGCGACCTGGGCCGGGATGGCGCTCGCCAGGGCGGCGGGGTCCCGGCGAGCGGGACCCGGGCGGGTGGCCCGGTGATCGCGCTGCTGGTGGTGGCGGGCGCGGTCGTCGGCGCACCGCTGCGCTACCTGACCGACCGCGTGGTGCAGTCCCGGCTCGGCACCGGCTTCCCGTGGGGCACGTTCACCGTGAACATCATCGGCTCGTTCGTGCTCGGCCTGACACTCGCCGCGACGACGTCCCCGGCGGTGATCGCCCTGGTCGGGACTGGCTTCTGCGGGGCGCTGACCACCTACTCGACGTTCGGCTTCGAGACCGTGCAGCTGGCCGCGACGGGTCACCGGCTGCTGGCCACCTACAACGCGCTCGGCTCGGTGTTCGCGGGGCTCGGCGCGGCCGGGCTGAGTCTGGCGATC
>NZ_JAAXKZ010000065.1 GCF_012911875.1 Pseudonocardia bannensis
GGGCCGGGTACGACACCGTCGGCACCGTGGTGGCCGAGGCGCCCGACCACGAGGTGGAGAACGCGCGGCTACTCGCCCGCGCCGGCGACGACGTCAAGAAGCGGCGTCGCATCGTGCGCAAGCAGCCGCCCGAGGGTTTCGTCGGCTGGAGCGACAAGAGCTTCGAGAAGCTCACCGTTGCCCAGCCCGAGCCGCTCACCAGCCAGTTCGCCGTGACCCACGCGATGCTGCTCAACGTCATCTCCCGCCCCGGCGACGCGTTCACCGCCATGCGCCACCTGCTGGAGGACAACCACGAGCCACGCCCGGCGCAGCGCAGGCACATCCTGCGCGCGATCGCGATCTACCGGGCGCTGCGCAACGCCGGCGTCGTCGAAGAGCTGCCCGAGCCCGACGCCGAGGGGCGCCGGATCCGGCTCGTCGGTGACCTGCAGCTCGACTTCGCCCTCAACCAGCCGCTGTCGCCGTTCGCGCTGGCCGCGGTCGAGCTGCTGGACCGGGAGTCGCCGAGCTACGCGCTCGACGTGCTGTCGGTCATCGAGGCCACCCTCGACGACCCGCGCCAGGTGCTGCACGCGCAGCAGAACAAGGCGCGCGGCGAGGCCGTCGCGGCGATGAAGGCCGACGGCATCGAGTACGACGAGCGGATGGCGCTCCTCGAGGACGTCACCCACCCGAAGCCGCTCGCCGAGCTCCTCGAGGCCGCCCTGGAGACCTACCGCGCCGGCCACCCGTGGGTGTCCGACGCCCGGCTGTCGCCGAAGTCGGTGGTGCGGGACATGTCGGAGAAGGCGATGACCTTCGTCGAGTACATCTCGCACTACCAGCTGGCCCGCTCCGAGGGACTGGTATTGCGCTACCTCGCCGACGCCTACCGCGCGCTGCGCCAGACCGTCCCCGACGAGGCCAAGACCGAGGAGCTCACCGACATCATCGAGTGGCTGGGCGAGTTGGTCCGCCAGGTCGACTCCAGCCTCATCGACGAGTGGGAGAAGCTCGCGGCCGGGGTGGACTCGGGCGCCGAGATCGCTCCCCCGCGCGTCGATGCCCTGCCCAGCGGGGTCACCTCGAACAAGCGCGCGTTCCGGGTGCTGGTGCGCAACGCGATGTTCCGCCGCGTCGAGCTGGCGGCGCTGCGGCGCTGGGACCTCCTCGGCGAGCTCGACCGCGAGGCCGGCTGGGACGCCGACGCGTGGCGCGAGGCGTTGGAGCCCTACTTCGAGCTGCACGACGCGATCGGCATCGGCCCCGACGCCCGCGGCCCGCAGCTGATCACCGTGGAGGAGCAGCCCGAGCGCTGGATCGTCCGGCAGGTGCTCGACGATCCCGCGGGCGACCGGGACTGGGCCATCACCGCCGAGATCGACCTTGCCGCGTCCGACGAGGAGGGCAGCGCGGTCGTCTGGGTGACCGGCGTGGAGCCGCTCGGCGGGCTGTAGCACCGGTAGCACCGGCGCAGGTTCGCAGCGGCGCACCCGCCGGGGCCCGCAACGTGGCCATCCGGCACAGGCCCGGGGGCCGGGCCACGCGAACGTCTCGTCCCCTCGCGCGGGTTCCGGCCTGCGCGTGAGGCCGACAACGGGCACGTGGTGGGGCCATGTGCGCCGGCGTGCGGAGGATTTGTCAACGTAAGGTTGACGTTTTGAGAGCGTCATTGACTCATTGACAGTTGAGGTGGAGCAGGCCGGTGGCAGGCCGAGCACGTCGTCGGTCACCGGCTCCTGTGAGGTCAGGGCGCCGGGCCGTCGAGCCGCCGCGCCGCGAACTCGACGATCCGGCGGGCGGCAGGCAGGTCGGCGAGCACGTCGTCGGGATGGACCTCCTGGCCCAGGTACTCCACCTCGTTGCGCCGGCGCCGGACCCGGTCGAACGGGCGCAGCACCCCGGTCCGCCCGTACAGGGCCGTCACGGCGTTCTGCACCGCGAGGTGCCCGCCCCGGCTCGTCGCGCGCAGCCCGCGTCCCTGCAGCAGCGCGGCGCACGCCTTGCGCATCGCGTCGTAGAGCGCGGTGTAGGCGAGATCGGGATCCTCCTCCGCGAGCGCCTCGGCGGACTCGAGGTGCCGGCGGGCCGCGCGGATGGCCCGGTGCGCGGCCACGGCGTCGGGGGGAACCCGCTCCAGCCGGGCCGCCGCGAGCAGCCGGTCGACATCGCCGCTCACCGTGGGATCCCGACCCGCGGGGCCGAGCGGACCCGCCGGACGAAGCCGTCGTCACCGGTCTCCCAGCGGTCCGGCGACACCACGGTGGCGTTGACCGGCAGGCCGATGCGCTCCTCGGCCCGCGCCACCGCGTCGTGCACCGCGTCGCGGTCGGGCGAACCGACCACCAGGACGTCGACGTCAGCGGGCGCCGGACCCCGCTCCCCCGCATGGCGCGCCGCCCAGGAGCCGAAGACCTCCAGCACGTCGATGCCGTCGAGATCGGCGAACTCCTCGGTGAGCACCTGCACGGGCCCGAAGCTCAGCGCGACCAGCTCGGCGAGTGGCGCCGCCGCCGGGGATCCCGGGTCGCCCGACACGAGCCGCGCGTTGCCGATCCGCCGCGACGCGACGATGCCGGCCTCCTCCAGGCGGTCCACCTCGCGCTGCACCGCCGACAGGGACGCTCCGGTGCGCCGGGCGAGGGTGCTGAGCGTGAACTCCCCGTCCGGGACCAGCAGCAACGCGGCCAGCAGATCTCCCTGCAGCCGACTGCGGAAGATCGGCAGGAGCGGAGGAGCCGGAGCTACCACATCACGCAATGTACCTTGCGTGAAGCGGTAGGGCCAGCCGTGGATCCCGCACGGCACCCGCCGGTCCCGGGCTCTACTGCACGGATGGGGCCGACGACGCCCCCGCGCGCCGGGCTGCCAGCCGTTCGACGAGTCGGATCGCCCTGAACAGGGTCGCGGACAGACCGAAGCCCGGGCGCTGGTACATCGTCAGCGCGATACCCCGCATCAGGAGCCGCGCGGCCCCACCGTCGAGGGCACCCACCACCGCCGCGGCAGCGGCGAACGCGAGTACGCGAGGGACCGTGGGCATGGCCTCCCCCGTCCGTCCGCTGATCGCGGGATCCACAGCCTGGGGCTCACGTCACCCGAACGCAAGAGCCAGGACGAATCGGGCGTACCTGACATTCCCCGGTGGCCGTCAAGGCAAGGTTGACAAAATGGATGTGTCAATGTATCGATGACCTATGAAGTACGAGGAGGCGCAGCGCTGGCTCGAGCAGGCCGGACTGGCCACGACCAGCGGCAAGCCGTCGATCATCGAGCAGCTCGACGCGCTCAAGGGGCTCGGCAAGGACGGCGCGCTCACGCGCAACGGCGCGGCCACCTGGTACGCCCTGGTCCAGGAGATGCGCAGGCTGGCCGACTACTACGAGCGCGACCTCATCCGTCAACTCCGCAAGGACGGCATGACGTGGGCCCAGGTCGCGGAGACGGTCCAGGCCCAGCTCGGTAGCCGCCAGGCGGCACAGGGGAAGTGGAAGCGGCTCATCGACCCCGGCCGCCGCACCACGACCGGGGACATGCAGCGTGGCGGTCGCCGCAAGCAGACCGATTCCCCCGATGGCCCCCGGAAATGACCCCCCGCGCGTTCCGCCCCGCGTTTCGGCCCGCGCGTCGATCAAGGGCGGAAGGGGGCCACTGAAGATCGACAAGGCCCCCTCTGCCCTTGATCAGCGGGTGGTCGTTAGCCGAGGGGGCTGCGCGGCAGCAGCCGGTCGGCCACGATCTTCATCTGGATCTCGCTGGTGCCCTCGAAGATCGTGGTCAGCCGCGCGTCGCGCCAGTGCCGCTCGACCTGGTGCTCGGTGGTGTAGCCGTTGCCGCCGTGCAGCTGGATGCCGTCGCCGGTCACCTCGGCCGCCATCTCCGTCGCCATCAGCTTGACCATGGCGGCCTCCCGCTCGCACGGCCGGCCGAGATCGATCAGGTGCGCGACGTGCTGGTAGAAGGCCCGCGCCTGCTCCACCCGGGCGGCCATCGTGGCGAGCTTGAACCGGACGGCCTGGAAGTCGCCGATCGGGTGGTCGAACTGCACGCGCTGCTGCAGGTAGACGATGCAGTCCTCGACGGCGGCCCGCGCGAGGCCCACGGCGCGCGCGGCCGTGTGCACGCGCGCGATGTTGAGCCACTGCTGCGTCTCCGCGAAGCCGCGCTCACCGACCCGGTTCGCCACCGGCACCCGCAGCCCGTCGAACTCGAGGTCCCAGGTGACGAAGCCGTGGTAGCCGATCTTGTCGATCGGCCGACCGGTGATCCCCGGCGGGAAGCCGTCACGCTCCTTCTCCACGAGCAGGGTGGCGAGTCCGGCCGAGCGGGGCTCGTCCGGGCCGGGATCGGCGGTCCGCACCAGCACCTGGATGAAGTCGGCCGCCTTGGCGTTACCGGTCCAGCGCTTGCGCCCGGTGAGCACGTACTCGTCGCCGTCGCGTTCGGCGCGGGTCGCCACCCCGGCGAGGTCGGAGCCCGCGTCGGGCTCGGAGAGCGCGATCGCCCCGATCCACTCCCCTCGCGCGCTGCGCCGCAGCAGATCGTTGCGGCGGGCCTCGTCGGCGACATCGGTGCCGGCCCCCTGGGCCCGCGCGATGATGCTCGCGACGCTCATCCAGGCCCGGGCGAGCTCCTCGGCGACCATGCAGTACTCGAACGCGCCCAGACCCAGCCCGCCGTGCTCGGCCGGCACGGTGATCCCGAAGTAGCCGAGCTCGGCCATCTCGGCGAGCAGTGACCGCGGGATCTCCCCCTTCACCGGGTCGAGCTCGTTGGCGATCGGCAGCACCCGGTCGGCCGCGAACCGGCGCGCCTGCGCCTGCAGCTTCTCGCGCTCGGGCGAGTGGTACGGCGGGGGCACCACGGGAACCGGCGACGGGATCAGGTCGGCGAGTGGCGTGGAGGTGTCGGTCACGGTGATGTTGTGCCACAACCGGGCGCCGGACGCGCGGCAGGACCGGCAGCCTCACTCCGCGGGCGCTCCCCCGCTCACAGCCGGCGCAGCCCGCCGAGACCAGTCGCATCAGCGCCAGGTCCGGCCCCGACGCCCCGTCCCGCGTGACGCTCGTGTTCGGGGCCTGCGCGCTCGTGCCCGGGGCTGCCCTGGGGTGGTGGCTGTTCGTGGCCCCGCCGACGACGTCGCCCCGAGCTCGGCCGGTCGCAGGGCCGCCTGGCCGACGAGCTGGTCGTCTCCCGGCAGACCGTCCTCTCGCCGGAGAAGGGACGGTCCGACCCCGGCCTCCCCCTCACCTTCCGGATCGCCGCGCTCTTCCGGTGCCGCATCGAGGACGTCGTCACCCCCGGAGTCGACGGCGGTCAGCGGGCCTGACGGCCTGCTCACGGCCGGTCCGTGGCTGGTTCGTGGCTGGTCCGAGGCCCGTTCCCCCAGTAGCGTCCCGCTCGTGATCCGCCCCCCGGCCGCGGCCATCGCCCGCGCCTGGTTCGGTCTGACCGCCGTGGTCGTCGCCCTCGGGCTGGTCGTCCAGGTGGTGGTGGCCGCGGCGGGCGGCCGCTTCGACACCGCGGTCGATCGCATCACCAACCTGCTGGCCCACTTCACGATCCTGAGCAACCTGCTCCTCGGGGCGACCAGCCTGCGGCTCGCGCTCGATCCGGCCCGGCCGGCGACGGGCTTGCGCATCCTGCGGCTGGACGCGGTTCTCGGCATCGCCGTAACCGGGATCGTGTACCACCTGGTCCTCGCCCCGCTGAGTCAGTCGGCCGGCGTCGCGTGGTTCGCCGACCAGTTGCTTCACACCGCCGCTCCGCTGCTCGGAGTGGTCGGCTGGCTGCTGTTCGGCCCGCGCGGCCTCGTCACACCCGCGGTCGTGGCGTGGTCGACGCTCTACCCGCTGCTGTGGCTCGCGGTCACGATGGCCCGGGGTGCGGTCGTCGACTGGTACCCCTATCCGTTCATGGACGTGGCCGCGCTGGGGTATGCCCGGGTCGCGCTGAACGGCATCGTCGTGACGGTCCTGTTCCTCGCGCTGGGGATCGGGGCGCTCGCGGTCGACCGGCTGCTGCTGCGCCGGAGCAGCACCCAGGACCCGACGGCCGACCAGACCGGGCCATGAGTGGGCCGCCTCGCAGGTGGTTGGCCGCGCGCGGACCCGGGTAGAGATCCGGGTGGCCTCGCTGACACCGGCGGTCCTGCTCCGCGCGGCAGCGCTCGGGGCCGCATCCGGCGCGCGCAGCACCGCAGGGTTGACCGCCGCCGCATGGACCTCACGGCCCACCGACCGGGGCGCCCTCGCCTCGCGTCTCGGCGGCCGGGCCGGCAAAGCGGTCACCGCGCTGCTCTCCGGCGGTGAATCGGTCGCCGACAAGCTCCCGGCAACCCCGTCCCGGCTCTCTGCGCCCGGCCTCGCCCCGCGGATCGCACTCGGTGGGGCCTCGGCGGCCGCCGTCGCCGGTCGCGACGGGTTCAGTCCCGGACTGCCCGCGCTGGTGGCGGCCGCGGCGTCGGTGGGCGCGGCGGCACTGGGGGTGCGGCTGCGGGCCGTCGCCGCCCAGCGCCTCGGATCCGACCTGCCCGGGGCCGTCACCGAGGACGGGGTCGCCGCCCTGCTCGGACGGTGGGGAGCGCGGGAACGGCGAGGCCGCTCCCGCGGCCCGGTCAGCGCGCCCGGCGCCGGGCGATGGCCGCCTGCACGCGCTGCCGGCCCCGGGCCGCCGCACGCTTGACCGCGTCCACGGCCGCGCCCACCGCGATCCGCACCGGGCTCGGCCCGGAGCTGACGTCGGGCGCGGCGCCGGTCCGCGCGGTCTCGTCGACCGCCTCGGCGAACTGCTCGAACAGCCGCCGGCTCACGTCCCCGGCCAGCGCCCGGCCGAACTGGGCGATCCGCCCGGACAGGAACAGCGCGGCGTCGGCACGCAGCACCGTGCCGCCGTCCGGACCGGCCTCGGCGGCCAGCCGGATGTCGGCCTGGGTGGCGCTGCCGCCGGTATCCGCACCCTGGGCGAGGACCCGCAGCCGGTGCTCGGCCGGTTCCCGCTCGATGACCTGGGCCAGCCCTTCGAAGGAGAGCTTCACCGGTCCGAGTGCGACCTTCGCCCGCCCCCGGTAGCGGTCACCGTCGAGTACCTCGACCAGTTCCGCACCGGGCAGGCAGCGGGCGAGCCGGTCGAAGTCGTCCAGCACCGCCCACACCTTCTCGACCGGCGCGGACAGCGTGCTGCGCACCTCGACGGTCGCCGAGGGAGCGCCGCCGGGCATCCGCACCTCGGCGGGCAGCGCGGCCCCGGGCACCGCGCCGTCGGCGGCCTCCTCCCCCGGCGTGGCGGTGGAGTGCCCGCCCCCGCGGCCGACCAGCGTCCGGGAGGCGCAGTTCTTCGGGCCCGGCAGGCCCTCGGGGTGCTCGGCGGCGACATCGGCGACCGCGGCGAGGATGCCCCGGTAACCGGTGCACCGGCAGATCACGCCCGACATCTCCTCGGGCAGGTCCTCGGGTTCGACCTCGGTGCCCTTCGGACCGTTGGCCAGCAGGTCGTAGGAGCTCATGAGCATGCCGGGCGTGCAGAACCCGCACTGCAGACCGTGGTGGGCGGAGAACGCCTGCTGCAGCGGGTGCTGGTCGTCGGGCGCGCCGAGGCCCTCGACGGTGACGATCTCGGCGCCCTCGCACTGCACGGCGAACAACAGGCAGGCGCGGGCGGCGTCGCCGTCGACGAGCACGGTGCACATGCCGCACACGCCGTGCTCGCAGCCCAGGTGGGTGCCGGTCAGGCCGAGGTGCTCGCGGAGCACGTCGGCCAGGTGCATCCGGGCCGGGACCGACACGGTCACGTCGGTCCCGTTCACCGTCATCGCGATGGCGACCGACTCACCCGCAGCCACCTTCCCCCGCGGCGGGATCGCGCGTTGTGGAGCCGTGACGCACTCCCGGGACGCCGGATCGGTGCGTCGTGTCTCCACGACGCGGTCGGAGAGCTCGGTCATGAGGGGTCCTCCGTTGCGGTGGGGAGGGCACGGCGGTGGGCCTTCTGCAGCTCGCGGGCGGCCAGGACCGCGAACAGCCGCCGGCGGTAGCCGGTGGAACCGTGCGCGTCACCGCCGGTGTCGACGATCTCCGCGGCCAGCTCGGCGGTGGCCGCCCGCAGGTCCGGCTCCGCCCGCCGGGGGCCGGCCGAGCGCAGCAGCTCGGTGACGTCGCGGGTCACGGGGCGGTCGGAGATGCCGAACCCGGTGAGCCGGGCCTGCTGCACGGCCCCGTCGCCGTCGACCCGGACCCGGGTCGCGACCCCGGCCAGCGCGAAGTCGCCGTGCCGGCGGGCGATCTCGGCGAAGCCGTGGCCCTCCCCCGCCCCGGCGATCGGGAACTCGGCCCCGATCAGGACGTCCTCGGGCCCGGCGCCGGTGCTCATGGCGCCGACGAAGAACTCCTCGGCGGGCACCCGTCGCCGTCCGTCCGGGCCGGCGACCTCCAGGGTCGCGCCCAGGCAGCAGGCGACCGCGGGCAGCTCGGCAGCGGGGTCGGCGTGCGCGAGGCTGCCGCACACCGTCCCGCGGCTGCGCAGCTCGCGGTGCCCGACGAAGGGCAGCGCGAGCGGCAGCAGCGGCACCGCGGCGGCGAGCGGACTGCGTTCGAGGGTGCGCTGCCGGACGGTGGCGCCGACCCGGACGACGTCCCCGTCGCGGGCCAGCCCGTCCAGCCCCTCGACGGAGTTGATGTCGACGAGCGTCGCCGGCCGGCCCAGCCGCATCGCCAGGACCGGAACCAGCGACTGCCCGCCCGCGAGCACCTTGCCGTCACCCCCCGCCAGCTCGGCGAGCACGTCGTCGAGCGTCGCCGGGCGGACGTAGGCGAAGGACGCTGCCTTCATGAGAACACCACTGCCATCTCAGCGCCCCGTGAACTCGGGCTTGCGCTTCTCGCCGAACGCCTTGACGCCCTCGGCGAAGTCGTGGGTCGAGCGCAGCATCGCGTAGGCCTTCCGCTCCAGGTCGATGCCGGTGTAGAGCGGGGCGTCGATGCCCTTGTCGAGCACCTCCTTGGCGGTGCGCTGCGCCGCCGGGGAGAAGTTCGCCATCTTCCCGGCCAGCTGCTCCACCGCCGCGTAGAGCGCGTCGCGGTCGTCGTGCAGCTCGGCGACGATGCCCCAGTCCAGGGCCTGCTGGGCCTGGATGCGGGTGGCGGTCATGATGTGGAACTTCGCCCGGGACAGGCCGATCAGCCGGGACAGGCGCTGGGTGCCGCCCGAACCCGGGATCATGCCGAGGTTCATCTCCGGCAGCGCGAACTGGCTGCGCGGGGTGGCCAGCCGGATGTCGCAGGACAGCACCATCTCCAGGCCCACACCGAAGCAGTAGCCGTCGATCGCCGCGATGACGGGCTTGGGGCTGCGCGCCGGCGCGGTGACGTTGTGCCCGAGGTCGGTGAAGTCGATCGGGTCGACCTCCATGAACCCGGCGATGTCACCACCGGAGGTGAAGTGCTCACCGTCGCTGCGGATGACGACGACGCGGATGTCGGGGTCGGCGTCGATCTCCGCGAAGCGGTCCGCGACGAGCTGCCGCATCTCCCAGGTGACGACCGTGAACTTGCCGTGGGACAGGGTCAGGTACGCGACCCGACCGTCGTGCCCGCGCTCCAGGATGACGTCGCCGCCGGTCAGCGCCATGTCAGGACAACTCCTTCTGTGTGGTGTTCTCGAGTAGCTGGTGGAGCACTTCGCCGTGCAGGGGCAGCTTCGTGATCTCCACGCCGGTGGGGCGTAGCGCGTCCGCGACGGCGTTGGCCAGCGCGACGGGGAAGCTCATCGACGAGCCTTCGCCGGAGCCCTTCGCCCCGAGCGGGGTGAGCGGCGACGGGGTGACGACGTGGTCGGTGCGCAGGTCGTAGCCGGTCTCGGCGCTGGTGGGGCACAGGTAGTCGAGGAACGTGCCCGACGTCGGCTGCCCCGACTCGGCGTAGGTGAACTCCTCGTACATCGCCCCGCCGAGGGCGTGCGTGAGCGCACCGTGGACCTGCCCGTCCAGCAGCTGCTGGTTGAGCACGGTGCCCGCGTCGTGCACGGACGAGACGCGGTCGATCGTGATCTCCAGGGTGTCCGGGTCGATCCGGACCGCGACGAGCTCGGCGACGAAGCCGTAGCACAGCGAGGAGTTGATCCGGTCGTCGCGGGTGGCCGCCTTGACCTCGCGCGGGGTGAACGCGGCCTCCTCGTACAGCCGCGCCGGGGTGCCCTCGGGCAGCGCGCCCGGGTCCCAGTGCACGACGCCGGCAGCGTGCCGGAACTGCACGGCCCGGGACGGGTCGTCGCGGTGGCGGACGGTGCCGTCGGCGAGCTCGAGCTCCTCGGGTGGCAGGTCGAGCATCACCGACGCGGCGGCGCGCACGGTGTGCGCGATCCGGTCGGCGGCCTGCACGACGGCGCTGGTGACCAGCGGCGCGAAGCGCGAGGAGTAGCTGCCGGAGGTGACCGTCCACGGGGTGGTCGCGGTGTCCATGTCGACCACGACGCGGACCGCCTCGACCGGCAGCCCCAGCCGGTCGGCGGCGACCTGACGGGCCACGGTGGCGTGCCCCTGGCCCTGCGGGACGCTGCCCAGCATGACCGTGACCAGGCCCTGCATGTCCACCGAGATGCGGACGTGCTCGGTCGACCCGGACTTGTCCCGGCCGGGCTTGCGCTGCTCGGCAGGCGTGGCGAGCCCGACGTAGCCGATGTTCGTGCCGGACGGGTCGGTGACCAGCCCGACGCCGATGCCGTAGTAGGCGCCCTCGGCCCGCGCGGCCTCCTGGCGCGCGCGCAGCTCGGCGAGGTCGGCGTTCTTGACGGCCAGATCCACCGCGGCGTGGTAGTCGCCGGAGTCGTAGACGCCACCGGTCGGCGTCTCGTAGGGGAACCCGCGGATGAGGTTGCGCCTGCGGACGTCGACGACGTCGAGACCGGTCGCGTCGGCGACGGCGTCCATCAGCCGCTCGAGGCCGAAGTAGAGCTGCTGGCCGCCGAAGCCGCGGTTGAGCCCCGTCGGCATCGAGTTGGTGACGACGGCACGGGCCCGGATCTGCACCGCGCCGATCGTGTAGGGCCCGGTGATGTTGCCGAAGCAGCGGTAGAGCGTGCTCGGCTCCGGCGGGCGCAGGTAGGCCCCGACGTTGTCGACCAGGTCGACCTTCAGGCCGGTGACCGTGCCGTCCGCGGTGACCGCGGCGGCGAACCTCATCACCCGGTCCGCCCCCGTGGAGCTGGCGAGCAGGTGCTCGATGCGGTCCTCGGTCCACCGCACGGGCGTCCCGGAGTGCTTGCTGGCCAGCGCCATCAGCACGACGTAGGGGTAGATGCCGGCCTTGATGCCGAAGCTGCCGCCGATGTCGGCGGGCACGTGCAACCGCACCTTCGAGGTGGGGATGCCGAGCGCGCCGGCCATGACGGGGACCATCGTGAACGGGCCGTGGAAGTTCGCCCACGCCTCCACCGAGGGCCCGTCGGCGCCCTCGCGCCAGTCGGCGATGACGCTGTAGCACTCCATCGGCACCGACGAGTAGCGCGGGAAGTCGTACTCCCCCTCGACCACGTGCGCGGCCTCGGCGAAGACCTCGTCGACCTCGCCGAAGGAGAACGTCCGGTCGGTCGCCACGTTGGACTCGGCGTCCTCGTGCAGCCGCGGTGCGTCCTCGGCCAGCGCCGCCCGGGCACCGACGACGACGTCGAGCGGCTCGTAGTCGATCGCGACGAGCTCGGCGGCGTCCTCGGCGGTGTAGCGGTCGGTGGCGACGACGACCGCGACGGGCTCGCCGACGAAACGCACCCTGTCGGTGCCGGTCGGGTAGTAGTGCATCGGCGCCCCGGTGGACAGCGGGAACGGCCGCAGCGCGGCGAGCACCTCGTCCGGGCCGATCACCGCGGCGACGCCGGGGTGGGCGCGGGCCCGGGACATGTCCACGCCGCGGATGCGGGCGTGCGGCTGCGTCGAGCGCACGACGGCGGCGACGAGCGTGCCCGGCAACGGGTCCATGTCGTCGAGGAACCGACCGCGGCCGGTGACCAGCGGGCCGTCCTCGATCCGGCTGGGGGTCCATTTGCCGCTCATGCGTCACCTGCCTTCGCGCTGTCGGCCAGCGCGTCGAAGTCGCCGGCCACCAGCGTGCGGCGCAGCGTCTTCCCCACGCCGGAACGTGGGATGGCCTCCACCGCGATCACCCGCTTGGGCCGCTTGAGTGAGGACAGCCCGGAGCCCTCCCGGGCGAACGCGACGGCCTGCTCGGCGGCGGTCAACGGGTCGGTGCCCTTCGCGGGGACCACGAACGCGGTCACGGCGTGACCCCAGCGCTCGTCGGGCAGCCCGACCACGCACACGTCGTCGATGGCCGGGCAGCGGATCAGCGCGGCCTCGATCTCGTCCGGGTAGATGTTCTCCCCACCCGAGTTGATCATGTCGTCGACCCGGCCGGCGACCCACAGGTCCCCGTCCTCGTCGGCGGTCGCCAGGTCACCGGTGTAGTACCAGCCGTCGCGAATGGACTTCTCGTTCGCGTCCGGGCGCTGCCAGTAGCCGGCGAACGCCTCGGGGCTGTCCATCGACACGATGACCTGCCCCTGCTCCCCCGGCGCGACGGTCGCGTCCACCGGGGCGCCGAGCTCCGGCACGACGAGGCGGACCCGGGAGAAGATCCCGGCCCGGCCGGCCGAGCCGGGCTTCGCGGCCACGTCCGGGCCGATGGTGAAGGTGTAGATCTCGGTGCTGCCGAAGTGGTTGACGAACGCGCGCGGGGACACCTCGTCGACGAGCTGCTCGGCCAGCGACGGGGTCATCGCGGCGCCGGCGTAGGCCAGCCGGTCGAGCGCCCGGGCCTCACCCAGGCGGCCGGTGCGCAGCAGCGACCAGTAGATCGTCGGCACCAGGTACAGCGACGAGACGCCCTGGTCCAGGATCAGGCCGATCGACTCCTCGGCGTCGAACGCGGGCTGGGCCACCCAGGTGCCGCCCACGACGATGCTGGCCAGCAGGGTGCGCAGCCCCATCGTGTGGAACATCGGCATCACGCCGAGCGCGACCTCGCCGTTGCGCTGCTGGGTCTGGACGGCGTGCGCGACGGCTGCGGTGTGCTCGGCGCGGTGGGTGCGCGGCACGCCCTTGGGACGCCCGGTGGTGCCCGAGGTGTAGAGCATCACGCTGATGTCGGTCTCGGCAGGGCCGTCGCCGAGGGTGGAGTCGGGCTCGCGCTCGGCGCGGGCGTCCAGTTCCCCGGCCGGGGTCACCACGACATCCGAACCGTCGGTCGCCAGAGCGACCCGCTCGGCGGTGCTGTCGTCGGTGATCACCAGCCGGGCGGCCGCGTCGTCGAGGCAGTAGCGCAGCTCCTCGGGACCGAACCGGGTCGACAGCGGCACCGACACGGCACCGAGCTTCTGCGCCGCCAGGTGCAGGCTCGCCAGCGGCTCGCCGCCGGCCAGCGACAGCGCGATCCGGTCCCCCGGACGCACACCCGCGCCGGCCAGGGCGCGGGCCAGCTGATCGGTCCGGGCGTCCCACTGCCGGTAGCTGAGATGGCGTCCGGTCCCACGGACGGCGGTCCGGTCGGGGTAGCGCTCGGCGGCCCAGCGCAGGGCGGTGGCCAGATCCATGAGACCCCCAGCAACATCGCGGCAAGTTCGATAATCCGGATCGGACGGTACAGCCAGAACTGTCCAGGCTGCAAGCGGAGCGATCCGGGCGCAGCAGAACGCAGTCTCCGGTCCAGCGCCCGGCTGCCGTGCACCTCGGTCTCGTCGGCGCGACGACCATGGCGTTCGCCGTGGACGCCCGCGCCCGCGCCGACCAGGCTGATGATCCACCACCTGGTGGTGGCCCGGCCCGAGCCCGCGGAGGCCGGGTGACCACCCGGACGACAGCGCGTTCGGCAAGGGACCTTCGACCCGACATCACAGGCGGCCGGCCCTGGTCGGCGCGGGTCCGAGGCCCTAGCGTCGCGGCCCCGTTCACCGAGCGAACGGCGCAGCGAGGCGCCGGCGGGGCACCGGGCCACCACCTGGTTCCCTGCCCGTTCGTCGGCGACTCTGACGAAGGGAGACTTCATGTCCGACAACCGGGTCGTCGTCTACAAGGGACCGGGACAGGTCGCGGTGGAGGAGATCGAGTACCCCCGGCTGGAGCTGCCGTCCGACGTGGTCAAGGGTCTCAACATCAAGCAGGAGGCCCCGCACGCGGCCATCCTGCGGATCGTCACCACCAACATCTGCGGCAGTGACCAGCACATGGTCCGCGGCCGCACCACCGCGCCGGTGGGCCAGACCCTGGGCCACGAGATCACCGGCGAGGTCATCGAGGTCGGTGACGACGTGCTGTTCGTCAAGCGCGGCGACATCTGCTCGGTGCCGTTCAACATCGCCTGCGGCCGATGCCGGATGTGCAACGAGGGCAAGACCGGCGTGTGTCTCAACGTCAACCCGGCGCGTCCGGGAGCGGCCTACGGCTATGTCGACATGGGCGGCTGGGTCGGCGGCCAGGCCGAGTTCGTCATGGTCCCGTTCGCCGACTTCAACCTGCTGAGGTTCCCCGACCGCGACCAGGCGATGGAGAAGATCCTCGACCTGACGATGCTCTCGGACATCTTCCCGACCGGCTACCACGGCGCCTACACCGCCGGGGTGCGGACCGGGTCGACGGTCTACATCGCCGGGGCCGGCCCGGTGGGGCTTGCCGCCGCGCACTCCGCGCAGCTGCTCGGCGCGTCGGCGGTGCTGGTCGGCGACCTGATCCCGGAGCGGCTCGAGCAGGCCGCCAGCTTCGGTTGTGAACCGATCGACCTCCGCCAGGACGCCGAGCTGCCCGAGCTCATCGAGCAGGTGCTCGGCGTACCGGTCGTCGACGCCGCGGTCGACGCGGTCGGCTTCGAGGCCCGTGGCCACGGCCAGAACTCGCAGGAGCAGCCCGCCACCGTGCTCAACGACGTCATGAGCGTGACCCAGGTCGGCGGGGCGGTCGGGGTCCCCGGGCTCTACGTCACCGGGGACCCGGGCGCGATCGACGACAACGCCAAGCACGGCCAGCTGGGCCTGCGGATCGGCCTGGGCTGGGCCAAGTCGCTCACCTTCACCACCGGGCAGTGCCCGGTCAAGCGCTACAACCGTCAGCTGATGAACGCGATCCTGGCCGGCCAGGCGCAGATCGCGAAGGCGGTCAACGCCACCAAGATCTCGCTCGACGAGGCTCCGCAGGGCTACCAGGACTTCGACCGGGGAGCCGCGCGGAAGTTCGTCATAGACCCGCACGGCATGGTCGCCGCCTGATCCGATGACGAAGTATCGGGCCGGACCGTCTTTCTCGGACGGTCCGGCTCGGTACGATCGCCGGTGTGAGTGCACCGAGGCTGTCGACGACGTCCTACGTCGTACTGGGCATGATCGCGCTGCGTGGACCCTCGACGCCGTACGACCTCAAGCGCGCCGTGGGGCACTCGGTCGGCTACTTCTGGCACTTCCCGCACGCGCAGCTGTACTCCGAGCCCGACCGGCTGGCCGACCTCGGCCTGCTCGAACTCTCCGTGGAGGACTCCGGGCGGCGGCGCAAGACCTACTCGCTCACCGACACCGGGCGCGAGGCCCTGCGCGAGTGGCTGGCCGCGCCGACCGCCGAGCACTTCCAGATGCGCGACATCGCCGAGCTCAAGCTGTTCTTCAACGAGGTCGGCGACCCGGACAACGTGCTGACGCTCGCCCACGAGCAGATCAAGCAGCACGAGGAGCGGATCGCGGTCTACGAGGGCATGCAGGAGCGCTTCGGCACCGCCCCGGAAGCGCGCCCCCGGATGATCACCCTGGAGCTGGGCCTGGAGATGGAGTACGCGGCGCTGCGGTTCTGGACCGCGCTCGCCGCCGACGACCTGGAGCGGCTGCGCCGGGATCGCCGTCCGGAATGAACCCCGGCCCGCGCAACGCCCCCACCGGCACCGACACCCGACAGGAGCGAGGGGCGATGACGGGGATCACCCGAGGCTTCACCGGCCGCGGCCGGGCCGCACGCGACCCACGACTGCCACCGGGCCAGTACGACGCCCGCGACGACTGGCCGGTGCTCAACGCCGAGCCCACCCCGCGGCTGCACCTGCCCACCTGGTCGTTCGCGGTCGAGGGCCTGGTCGAACGGGAGGTGCGCTGGACCTGGGACGAGATCCGGGCCCTGCCGCCGGCGCGCTACACCGGTGACATCCACTGCGTGACGACGTGGTCGAAGCTCGGGATGACGTTCGACGGAGTCTCCGTGGACACGCTGCTCGACGCCGCCCGGCCGCTGCCGGCGGCGACCCACGTCCTCGCCGTCTCCCACACCGGGTACACCACGAACCTTCCGCTCGCCGACGTCACCGGCGGCAAGGCCTGGGTCGTGTGGAACGCCGACGGGAAACCGCTGACCACCGAGCACGGCGGCCCGGCCCGGCTGCTGGTGCCGCACCTGTACTTCTGGAAGAGCGCCAAGTGGGTCTCCGGCCTGCGCGTGCTCGACCACGACGAGCCGGGGTTCTGGGAGCGCAACGGCTATCACGACCGCGGTGACCCGTGGCAGGAGCAGCGCTACCAGGGCGACTGACGATGGCCACGACCGTGCCGACCCCGGGGCCGACCCCGGGGCCGACCCCCGCGCCGTCGCCCTGGCGGACCGCGCGGGTGCTCGCCGTGCGCGACGAGACACCGAATGCGAAAACACTGCGGCTGCTGCTCGAGGCGCCCTCGCGACACCTCGCCGGCCAGCACTACGTACTGCGGCTGACCGCCCCCGACGGCTACACCGCCTCGCGCTCCTACTCGGTGGCGACCGCACCGGACGGCACCGCCGAGATCGAGCTGACCGTCGAGCGGCTGCCCGGCGGGGAGGTCTCGGAGTTCCTGCACGACGTCGTGGAGCCCGGTGACGAACTGGAGGTCCGGGGGCCGATCGGCGGCTGGTTCGCCTGGCCGGGCGACGTACCCGTTCTGGGGGTCGCGGGCGGGTCCGGCGTCGTCCCGCTGATGGCGATGCTGCGCCAGGCCCGCAGGTCCGGCCACCCGGACCTGGTGCGCCTGCTCGTCTCGGCGCGCTCGCCGGCCGACCTGTACTACGCCGACGAGCTGCCCGGCCCGCAGAGCACCGTGATCTACACGCGCCACGCCCCGCCCGGCGCCGCCCGCCCACCGGGCCGGCTCACCGCGGCGGACCTGGCACCGCTGGTCCGGGACGGGGACACCGCGTACGTGTGCGGGTCGCCGGCCTTCTGCGACACGGTGACCGATCTGCTCCCGGGGATCGGGGTACCGGTCGACCGCATCCGGGTGGAGCGGTTCGGACCCTCGGGCTGACAGCGGTTCCGGCCACGATGCGACCCGCGAAGCATCGCACACAGTGCACGAGTGGCCACTCCTTGGCGTCCCCGCTGATTACACCTTCGAGTGACATCGACGCCGGACCGGCGACGATCAGGCGTCGTACCGCCACTCTAAGCAACCTGGGGTTCGCCACCATCGGTCATGAGTCGCGAGGAGTCCGTCATGAAGCGCACCCGTCTGGTGTCGGCCGCCGCCCTGCTCGCGGCGCTGCTCGCGGCAGGGGTCGTCGCCGTCGAACCGCCGGCCGTCGGGGCGCGGGGCGGGACCGGGCTCGACCCGGCGGTCAACCGGGGCTGGAGCAGCTCCGCCACCTACACCGCGCTAGGTGCGCCCACACCGTGACCGTGCGGCCGCCCGGTCACGGCAGGGTGCCCTCCGCGGCCCGGCGGTAGATCTGCGCGGCGGCCCGGGAGAAACCCTCGGGCAGGCCCAGCGCCGCCACGGCGTCGGCCGCCTCGTCCATCTCGCCCGCCCAGCGCCACGCCTTGCCCCCGGCGCGCTCGCGCACCGCGTCGAGTTCGCCGGGCAGGTCGACGCCTGCTCGGGCGAGTTCGCTGCGCAGCTCAGCGGCCACCCCGAGGACGCGGGCGACGGCATCGATCTCCAGCCAGATCGCCGGCAGTGCCTTGCTCTGCAGGGCGAAGCACGCCTTGAGCCCGCTCGCCGTGCCGAGTTCGGGGCCGAGCGTGCGAGCGTCGAACGGGGAGCCGGCGAACAACCCCCCGACCTCGTCCGCGGCCCGTCCGGACAGCCACAGCACCGTGCGACCGGGCTCCCATGCGGGCGGTCCGATCACCGCCCCGTCGACCACGTGCTGCTCGCCGAGCAGCGCGCCGATGTCCCGCATCGTGCCCGGGGCGACTGCGTTGGCGTCGACGAAGATCGGCCGGTCGGTGCGCCCGGCGAGGGCGGCCGCGACCTGGCCGGCAACATCGCGGGCCGCGTGCGGCGGGCAGATCGAGATGATCAGGTCGGCGCGCCGGGCGAGCTCGGCGAGGTCGGGCACGCCCACGAGGTCGGCGAGCTCGGCACGCTTGGAGGTGGCCTGACTCCGCTCGGCCGCCGCCCAGATGACCGCGCCCGCGACCGGCTTCAGCGCAGATCCGATCGCGGCGCCCATCGCGCCGGGGTGCAGGATGCCGATCACCGGTCGGGGGCGGAGGGCCGCCCCGTCACGCCTGTCGCCGCTGTCGCTCACGCCCGCATCATGGTGCATCACCGGGGCGGGCGCCGCACCGCCGCGCGTCCTCGGGCCAGGGGGCCGGAGCACCGGACACGGGGCGCCGGTCGGTACCCCGACCCGGGCGTCACGGTGCCGCCCCGCGGGGCCGCGGGCAACCACCCCGCAGGCCGAACGTGGTGGTGGCGGCTGGGCCTGGCGGGACGAGCCGTCCTTGCTGGTCAGCTGCGGGTCAGGAAGCGCTCGACGTGGTCGCGCATCTCGAGGACCAACGCCGACGCCCCCGGGACGACCAGCACCGCCAGCACCAGCGTGGCCAGGGTGAGCCCCGGCGCCACCAGCAGCGCCTCGACCCGCCCCCCGGTGCGGAACCGCAACGGGCGGGGGCTGCCGACCGGGTACCAGCGGCGGCGCCGGATCGGCACCGGCCACAGCAGCGGCGCTCCCGACTCCGTGACCGCGTCCCCCACGGCGTGGACCAGCATTCCGAGCGTGACGGCCGCGCCGATCCACCCCGCGGTGCCCGCCGTCCCGCCGGGCACCCACTGGTCGACCCCGTAGGTGAGTCCGGCGGCGATGACCAGCGACGGCGGGCCCGGGACGAGCGCGTCGAGCCCCTTGATGGCCAGCGCCAGACACACGAACAGGGTGCCGAGCAGGACCGGCTCCCCCCATCGCGCCGACGCGAGGTTCAGCGCCATGCCGATCGCCACCGCGAACAACGCGGTGTGGGTGATTCCGCGGTGGGTGCCGCGGCCGGTGTCGCGCGAGGCCCGCGTCAGCCGGTAGAGCAGCGCCGAGAACGGCCGCACCACCCGGCTGGCCACCATCGACGCCCATGAGAACCGCCGGGTCGCCATCGAGCTCGGGTGGTCGAGGTCGGGCAACAGCGCGGCCCCGGCGCACACCGCGGCGAAGGTCAGCACGCTGCCGACGGTCGCGGGCACCTCGACCAGGCTG
Source organism: Pseudonocardia bannensis (assembly GCF_012911875.1). GTDB lineage: Bacteria > Actinomycetota > Actinomycetes > Mycobacteriales > Pseudonocardiaceae > Pseudonocardia > Pseudonocardia bannensis. Next base: position 19,433 of record NZ_JAAXKZ010000065.1, read on the forward strand.
GACCCGAAGCCCGCCACCGCCAGCCCGAGCGCCGCCCCGGAAAGGGCATGACTGATCCCCAGCACGTTTCCGTCGTCCTCTCCCGCAGTCTTACCGGCCGGTAAGGCTAACCAGGCGACACCCGGCGGCCGGACAGGCGCGCGGGCCCGGCCCCCGTTCGGCCCCGATCGGCGCAGCGGTGGAGGACGGGCCGCCGATGCGGCAGGGTGCGGAACGTGGACACGGCGGCGCGATCCGGACTCGCGGCACGACTCGGCACGGACCTGGTCGGCGGCTGGTGTCAGCTGCCCGGCTCCGCGACCGCGGAACTGATGGGCGCGGTCGGCTTCGACTTCGTCTGCATCGACACCCAGCACGGCCTGATCGGCGACGACGCGCTGCTGCCGATGCTGCAGGCGCTCGACGCCACCGGCACCCCCGCGCTCGTGCGGGTGGCCGGCAACGATCCCGTGCCCGTCTCCCGGGCCCTGGACCGCGGGGCGGCGGGAGTGATCGTCCCGCTGGTGAACTCCGCCGACGAGGCCCGGCGTGCGGTGGCCGCCTGCCACTACCCCCCACGCGGCGCCCGCAGCTTCGGCCCCACCCGCGTCACCTGGGGCGCACGGGCGGCCGCCACCGCCGACGGCGCCGAGCCCCCGGTCTGCATCGTGATGGTCGAGACGCCGGCCGCGGTCGAGGCCGTTCCCGCGATCCTGGACGTGGCCGGCGTGGACGCCGTCTTCGTCGGTCCCTCGGATCTCGCCCTGGGCGCCGGTCTGCCCACCGGAGCCCAGCACGGCGATCCCGACTACGACGCGCTGCTCAGCGCGATCGTCGGCCCGTGCCGGGACCGGGGCGTCCCCGTCGGGATCTACAGCGCGTCGGCCGATCACGTGCATCGCTTCCGCGGGCTCGGCTTCTCCTTCTTCGCGCTCCTGTCCGACGCGTCGATGCTGTGGGCGGCGGCCACCGGGCACCTGCGGGCCAGCCGGATGGGGCAGGCGGCCCCGGCCCCGACCCCGCGTATCGGTTACTGAGCGCGAATATTCGTGTCCTGATCTTTACCGAAACCCCCCCATTCGGGGGTACTGACTAACGAGCGTTCTTTCCATTCTGTCCGCATCCGCGTCGGCGGGCCCGCCGGGACACGGTGGCGCCGGTCCGCCCGACCCCGGACCCGGACGTCAACGGAGATCCCCGGAGGACCGATGTCGCAGGACGAGGCGGCCGCACCCGCGGCCCGCTCCCCCGAAGCTCCGCCGCCCGGCGGTGCTGATCACGCCCAGGCCCCCATGAAGCGCGTCGCCCTGGCGAGCTGCGTGGGCACCACGATCGAGTTCTACGACTTCTTCATCTACGGCACGGCGGCCGCACTGGTCTTCCCGAAGGTGTTCTTCCCCGCGCTGGGCGCGGCGGCCGGAACCGTCGCGTCGTTCGCGACCTTCGCCGTCGCGTTCGTCGCGCGCCCGCTCGGCGCGATCATCTTCGGTCACTTCGGCGACCGGATCGGCCGCAAGCGGACGCTCATCTCGACGCTGCTGCTGATGGGTATCGCGACCGTGCTCATCGGTCTACTGCCCGGCGCGGCGACCATCGGCGTCGCCGCGCCGATCCTGCTCGTCGCACTACGCTTCGCGCAGGGCTTCGCGGTCGGCGGCGAGTGGGCCGGCGCGACACTGCTCACGGCCGAGTACGCGCCACCGGGCCAACGCGGGAAGTACGCGCTGTTCCCGCAGCTCGGCCCGGCGATCGCGTTCTTCCTGTCCAGCGGCACGTTCCTGCTGAGCGGGCTGGTCCTCGGCTACGACAACGAGACCTTCCTCGACTACGGCTGGCGGATCCCGTTCATCGTCAGCATCCTGCTCGTCGCCGTCGGCCTGTACGTCCGGCTGGCGATCGAGGAGACGCCCGTCTTCAAGCAGGCCCAGCAGACGAAGGCCCCCGCAGCGGCCACGCAGGCGCCGTTCGTGGAGGCGATCCGGGTGCAGTACCGGGAGATCCTGCTCGGTGCCGGGGCGTCCACGCTGTTCTTCGCGTTCTTCTACATGGGCACCGCGTTCCTCACCAGCTACGGCACCAGCCCCACCGGCGCCAACCTCTCCCGTCCGCTGGTGCTGGGCCTCGGCATGATCTCCTCGGTGTTCTTCGCGGCGGCGATCATCCTGGCGTCGATCTACTCCGACCGCTTCGGCCGCCGGAAGGTGATCATGCTGTCCACCGGGATCGCCGTGCCGTGGGCGTTGGTGCTGTTCCCGGTGCTCGACATCGGCACGGCCGCAGCCTTCGGCGTCGGCCTGACCATCACGCTGGTGATCTTCGGGATCTCCTACGGCCCGCTCGGGGCGTTCCTGCCGGAGCTGTTCCAGACCCGGTACCGCTACACCGGCGCCGGGCTGGCCTACAACATCGCCGGCGTCCTCGGCGGTGCGATCCCGCCGCTGGTCGCCGGGCCGCTCGCGAGCTCGTTCGGCAGCATCGCGATCGGCGTGATGCTGGCGGTGATCGCGGTGTTCAGCTTCGTGTGCACCAAGGTGCTCGCGGAGACACGCGGCTCGACGCTGAACGCCTAACCCTCGCCCGGGCCCGGTGGCCGTACGGATGGTCATCCGTACGGCCACCGGCCGCCAGGCCGACAGGATCACGTCGGGACTACCCCGGGCCGGTCGGGCGTTGGACATGAACGTGCGCGGTGGGTGACCACACCCCGCCGGCGTCGCTCCCCTGTCCGTCGTCGAGCTCGGCCGCGTCGGTGTGGCACCGCCGCCCGCGGCGAGCCACGCTCGAAAGGTCTCGTCCATTGCGGCGTCTGCCGCCTTCTCTTCGTGCCCTCGTCCATCCCAACTACCGGCTGTGGGCAGCCGCCGACCTGGTCTCGTCCACCGGCACCTGGATGCAGGTGCTGGGGCTGAACTGGCTGGTGCTCACCATCACCGGATCCGCGACGGCCGTCGGCTTGACCATCCTGTTCCAGGCCGTGCCGATGCTCGCGCTCGGTTCCTGGGCGGGTGCCCTCGCGGACCGGTTGCCCACCCGGCCGATGGCGCTGGTGACCCAGACCCTGCACCTGCTGCTGGCCGTGGCCCTCGCGCTCATCGCGCTGCACGGCGCCTCGGTCGGCGCGATCTACCTGATCGCCGCGCTCAGCGGGGCCGTCGCGGTGTTCGACGGCCCGGTGATGGGCAAGCTCGGGGCGCAGGTCGTGCCCCGCGACGACCTCGGCAACGCGCTGGCGCTGGGGTCGGTGCTCAACTCCACCGGTCGCATCCTCGGGATGAGCCTGGGTGGCGTGCTGGCCGGTCTCACCGGGAACGTCACCTTGTTCGCGCTGAACGCGGTGAGCTTCCTGGCCGTGATCGTGGCCGTGCTGGCCATGCGCCGCGAGGCGCTGTTCCCGCTGCCGGTGAGCCCACCCGAGCGGGCCGGGGTGCGAGCCGGGCTGCGTTACCTGCTCGCCGACCACCGGTTGCTCGTGCTGTTCGCGCTCGGCTTCGTGCTGTCCAGCGTGGGCCGCAACTACCAGGTCAGCATGGCCGCGATGAGCACCGGACCGCTCCAGGCGGGCCCGCAGGGCTTCGGACTGCTCTCGACGGTCTTCGCGGTCGGAACGGTGCTGGGCGGGCTGTACGCCGCACACCGCCGCGAGCTGACGATCACGCTGCTGCTCGCCGCTGCCGGGGTGACCAGCACACTGCAACTGCTCAGCGGGTTCTCCCCCGGGCTCATCACCTTCGCCGCCGTCCTGCTGCCGATCGCCGCGGGTGCCGTGCTGATCGACACCGCGATGGGGACCCGGGTACAGCTCGACACCGCCGAGGACATGCGCGGCCGGGTGCTCGCCGCCCAGGGCATGGTCGCGGCCGGTGCCGGGGCGCTCGGTGGGCCGCTGGTCGGCTGGCTGGCCGAGGTGCTCGGCCCCGACCGGGCGCTCACCGTCGCCGGCGTCGTCACCGTCGCCGCGACGCTCGCCGCCGCGGCCGCGCTGCTCCGGTTGCGCCGCCGTCACGAGACGGAAGCGCAGACCGGGCCGGAACTCGTCCCGTCACGGGGCGCGCTCCAGCCGGCCGGCTGAGCAGCTCTGCACCGGCCGGCCCGGCTGCGTGGGGACCGGTGGTAGCCCGCGCAGCCGGGCCGGCCACAGCGCCTGGATCGCGGCGTTGAAGTGCGCGCCGAGCACGATGGCCAGGCCGATGAAGAAGGTCGCCAGCAGGAAGGCGATGGGTGCGGCCAGCGCGCCGTAGGTGTACCCGGTGCCGCTCAGCCAGTCGATGTAGACGCGCAGCCCGGTCGCCCCGAGCAGGAACGTGACCGCCGCCAGCAGCGCCCCGGGCAGCCCGCGGTACCAGGGCGGCTTCGCCGGCAGCGCGACCCAGTACAGCGTGGTCAGCGCAAGCACCAGCAGCAGCCCGACCACCGGGAAGTACAGGTAGCCGATGAGCGTGACCGCCGGCGGCCGCCAGGCCTGCGGCAGCAGGTCGGGCAGCCGGTCGGGGCCCAGGGCGAGCACGGGCAGCGCGACGATGAGCCCGACCAGGGCCATCAGGTACAGCAGCAGGGCGAGGGCCCGCTGCCACACCGGATGACGGATCTCGTACTGGCCGTGCGCCCGGGTGATCGCGTCCACGAACGCCGAGATGGCCGAGGACCCCGACCACAGGGAGATCACGAAGCCGATCGAGACGAGCTCGCTGCGGCCGGTGGACAGGATGTCCGCCACGGTCGGCGCGATGATCTCGTCGACGGCGTTGCGGCTGAACACCCCGCTCGTCAGTGCGATGATCCGGCGCTCCACCAGTGCGGTGGTGTCCGGACCGAACCAGCCCCCGACGTAGCCCAGGCTGCCGAGCAGCCCCAGCAGCAGCGGCGGGAGCGCGAGCGTCTGCCAGAACGCCGCGGCGGCCGCCTCGCTGAAGATGTTGTCCCGCCAGGCACCCGTGACGGTGCGCACGGCGAGCTCACGGAGACCGCGTCGTGCCCCCCGGGCCGGTGCGGTGGCGTCCTCGGCGCGCGGGACCGGCGCACCTGTCGTCGCATCGGCCACAGACACCAGGATGCGCCGCGCCATGGTCCGTTGTCCTCCCGGGACGAGGCCGGGGCACGGGACCGGCTGGGGTCAGCTCGGCCAGCGGGGCCGGAGGACGCTGCCGGGGCGGCCGGTCCGGGGCAGTGCGCCGATCGACCCCCGCGATCCTCACAGTCAGCCGAGGGCGTCCAGGATCGTCTGGGCGGCGAGGGTGGGGGTCAGGTCGCCGGTGCGTACGTCGCGTTCGAGCCCGGGGAGCGCCTTCTTGACCCCGGCGTCGTTCTGCAGCCGGTCCATGAGCTGGTCGCGGACCATCGCCCACATCCAGTCGACCTGCTGGTCGGCCCGCCGGCCGGCAAGCTCACCGCTGGCCTCCAGCGTCGACCGGTGCTTCTCGACCTGCTCCCAGACCTCCGCCATGCCGGTGTCGGCCTGCGCGCTGCAGGCCAGCACCGGGGGGCGCCACGACTCGCTCGTGGGCGTCATCAGCCGCAACGCCCCGGCGAGCTCGCGGGCCGCCGCCTTCGCGTCCTTCTCGTGCGGCCCGTCGGCCTTGTTGACGGCGACGACGTCGGCGAGCTCGAGGATGCCCTTCTTGATCCCCTGCAGCGAGTCACCGGTACGGGCGATCGTCAGCAGCAGGAACGTGTCGACCATCGCGGCCACGGTGACCTCGGACTGCCCGACGCCGACCGTCTCGACGAGCACCACGTCGTAGCCCGCGGCCTCCATCAGCACGATCGTCTCCCGGGTCGCCCGGGCCACCCCGCCCAGCGTCCCGGCGCTCGGCGAGGGCCGGACGAACGCGTTCTCGTCGGTCGCCAGCTTCGCCATCCGGGTCTTGTCGCCCAGGATCGAGCCCTTGCTGCGCGTCGACGACGGGTCGACGGCGAGCACCGCGACCCGGTGCCCGGCGCCGGTCAGCCGGGTGCCGAGGGTCTCGATGAACGTCGACTTCCCGACGCCCGGCACACCGCTGATCCCGACCCGCCGCGCGCCACCGGCGTGCGGGAGCAGCTCCATGAGCAGCTGCTGGGCCGCCTGCCGGTGGTCGGGCCGGTTGGACTCGACGAGCGTGATGGCCCGCGCGAGCGTGGCCCGCGACCCGTCGAGCACCCCTTTGGCGAGGGCGGGAACGTCGATCTTCCGGGCCACAGCCCTCCTTCCGGGCGACGCCGCCGCCGAGCGCGACACCAGATTGGTTCGATCATGATTCCGACCGATCCGGTGTCGGACTCGGCGCGCGGCGTGGGGCTAGTGGGTGGACTAATGGGTGGAGTCGTGCTCGCCGTGCAGGGCGGCCGAGAGCTTGCCCAGCAGGTCGACCGCCGCTTCCGCGATGACCGTGCCGGGACCGAAGACCGCCGCGGCACCGGCCTCGCGCAGCGCCGGGTAGTCCGCGGGCGGGATCACGCCACCGACGACGATCATGATGTCGGAGCGGTCCAGCTTCGCGAGCTCCGCCCGCAGCTCCGGGACCAGCGTGAGGTGCCCGGCGGCCAGCGAGTTGACCCCGACGACGTGCACGTCGGCCTCGACGGCCTGGCGCGCGACCTCGCCCGGGGTCTGGAACAGCGGGCCCACGTCGACGTCGAAGCCCAGGTCGGCGAACGCGGTCGCGATGACCTTCTGGCCGCGGTCGTGGCCGTCCTGGCCCATCTTCGCGACCAGGATGCGGGGCTGGCGCCCCTCCTCGGCGGCGAACTCGTCGACCAGCTCACGGGCACGGGCGATGGCCGGGCTCTTGCCGGCCTCCTCGGAGTACACGCCTGAGATGATCCTGATCTGTCCGGAGTGGCGCCCGAAGACCTTCTCCAGGGCGTCGGAGATCTCCCCGACGGTGGCCATGGCGCGGGCGGCGTCGACCGAGAGCGCCAGCAGGTTCTGCTCGGAGGTCCGCGACGAGCCCTCGGCGATGGCCGCCGCGGCGTTGGTCAGCGCGGTGAGCTTCGAATCGACGTCGCGCGCATCCCTTTCCGAGCGCAGCCTCTCCAGCTTCTCCAGCTGCTGGGCGCGCACGTCGGCGTTGTCGACCTTGAGCACCTCGATCTGCTCGTCGTCGCTCACCACGTACTTGTTGATCCCGATCACCGGCTGGCGCCCGGAGTCGATCCGGGCCTGGGTGCGGGCCGCGGCCTCCTCGACGCGCAGCTTCGGGATGCCCGCGTCGATGGCCTGCGCCATGCCGCCGGCCTTCTCGACCTCCTGGATGTGCGCCCAGGCACGGCGGGCCAGGTCGTTGGTCAGCTTCTCGACGTAGTAGCTGCCGCCCCACGGGTCGATGACCTTGGTGGTGCCCGACTCCTGCTGCAGCAGCAACTGGGTGTTGCGCGCGATCCGCGCGGAGAAGTCGGTCGGCAGCGCGAGCGCCTCGTCGAGGGCGTTGGTGTGCAGGCTCTGGGTGTGCCCCTGGGTCGCGGCCATCGCCTCGATGCAGGTACGGATGACGTTGTTGTAGACGTCCTGGGCGGTCAGCGACCAGCCCGAGGTCTGCGAGTGCGTGCGCAGCGACAGCGACTTGGCGTTCTTCGGCTCGAACTGGTTCACCAGCTTCGACCACAGCAGCCGGGCCGCCCGCATCTTGGCGACCTCCATGAAGAAGTTCATCCCGATCGCCCAGAAGAACGACAGCCGCGGCGCGAACCGGTCGATGTCCAGCCCGGCGTCGATCCCGGCCCGCAGGTACTCCACGCCGTCGGCGAGGGTGTAGGCGAGCTCGAGGTCGTTGGTCGCCCCCGCCTCCTGGATGTGGTACCCGGAGATGGAGATCGAGTTGAACTTGGGCATCTTCTCCGACGTGTAGCTGAAAATGTCGGAGATGATCTGCATCGACGGCTGCGGCGGGTAGATGTAGGTGTTGCGGACCATGAACTCCTTGAGGATGTCGTTCTGGATGGTCCCGGCCAGCTTCTCCGGCGCTACCCCCTGCTCCTCGGCCGCCACGATGTAGAGCGCGAGCACCGGCAGCACCGCGCCGTTCATCGTCATCGACACCGACATCCGGTCCAGCGGGATGCCGTCGAACAGCTGGCGCATGTCGTAGATGGAGTCGATCGCCACGCCCGCCATGCCGACGTCGCCGGCCACCCGTGGGTGGTCGGAGTCGTAGCCGCGGTGGGTGGCCAGGTCGAACGCGATCGACAGGCCCTTCTGCCCCGCGGCCAGGTTGCGCCGGTAGAACGCGTTGGACTCCTGCGCGGTGGAGAACCCGGCGTACTGCCGGACGGTCCAGGGCTGGGTCACGTACATCGTCGGGTACGGCCCGCGCAGGTACGGGGTGATGCCGGGGTAGGTCCGCAGGAAGTCCAGGCCCTCGAGGTCGGAGGCGGTGTAGAGCGGCTTGACGCCGATGCCCTCCGGGGACTCCCAGGTCTGCGGCGCGTCCGCGCCGTCGAGCGCGTCGGCCCAGGCCTGCGCGTCCCCCGCGGGCGCGGCGGCGTCGGCGGTCAGCTCGACCTTCGTGAAGTCGGGCAGTTCGCTCACTTCGCCACCTCCAGAGCCTCGTAGACGTTCTCGATCACTGCCAGCGCATCGCAGCCGGCGTACAGATAGCCGTCGATGCCGGGGATCGGTGGCTCGCTCGGCTTCCCGGCGAGCAGCACCGTCCGCGCCCCGGCCTCGTGCAACGCCGCGACGGTCGCCTCGGCCCGCTCGGCGTAGAGCGCGTCGGTCGAGCACAGCACCGCCACCGGGGTCCCGGCGTCGGCGAACGCCGTCGCCACGTCCTCGGCGGACTCGGTGGGCCCGGCCTCGGGCGCGGAGATCCCGCCGGCCTGCAGCAGGTTGCGGGCGAACCCGGCCCGCGCGGTGTAGGCGGCGGGCGACCCGAGCGTGGCCAGGAACGCCGTCGGCCGGGCGCCCGCGGACTCGAGCCGGGCGTCGGACCGGTCACGGTAGGCCTCGAACGGCTCCGCCGGCCGGAACACCGGCAGGCCGCCGTTGTGGGGGCGTTCCGGGTGCGGGCGCCGCTCGACCGGCTTCTCGTCGAGGTTCGGGAACTCGCTGACCCCGGTCAGCGGGACGCGGCGGTGCGCGACGGCCTTCTCACGGGCCGCACGCACCTCGGCGGTCCGGTCCGCGATCAGCCCGGCGTCGAGCGCCGCGACGGCGCCGCCCGCGGCCTCGATCTCCTGGAAGAACGCCCACGCGGCCTGCGCCAGGTCGTCGGTGAGGTGCTCGACGTACCAGGAGCCGCCCGCCGGGTCGATCACCCGCGCCAGGTGCGACTCCTCGATGAGCAGGGCCTGGGTGTTGCGGGCGATCCGCCGGGAGAACGGCTCGGACACGCCGATGGCGGAGTCGAAGGGCGCCACGGTCACCGCGTCGGCGCCTCCGACGCCGGCGGCGAACCCGGCCACGGTGCCGCGCAGCAGGTTGACCCACGGGTCGCGGCGGCTCTGCATGACCGAGGAGCTGACCGCGTGCTGATGCTGTGGTGCCGCCGCACCGCAGACCTCGGTGACCCGGGACCACAGCCGCCGCGCCGCCCGGAGCTTGGCGATCGTCGCGAACTGCTCGGCGGTGGCCGCGTAGCGGAACTCCAGCAACCGGGTGGCGGTGTCGAGGTCGACACCCGCGCCGGTGAGCACGCGCAGGTAGGCCAGACCCGAGGCGAGCGACCAGCCCAGCTCCTGTGCGTCGGAGCCACCGGCCTCGTGCACCGGCAGCGCGTCGACGACGATCGCCCGCAGCTTCGGGTGGTCCGCGGCGACCCGGCGGGCGAGTTCCACGACGGACTCCACGGCCGGGCCGTCCCCGGTGCGGGCCCGCAGCCCGATCGGGTCGAGACCCAGGTTGCCGAGCAGCTCGCCCGCGGCCACGCCGCGGTCGGCGGCCAGCGCGAGGAACGCCTCCGCGGCCTCCTCGGCGGCCGGGCCGGCATCGAGCACCACCGGGGCGAGGTCCAGGTAGACGTCGGCGAGAACGGCCGGCAGGTCCGTGACCGCGGTCCCGTTCGGGCCAGCCCCGAGCCAGATCGAGGTCACACCGTTCTCGAGGTCGGCCGTGATCGCGGCCTCGGCGGCTTCCGGGTCGGGGTCGGCGTGCCGCTGCCGCACGTCCCAGCCCTCCGGCACGTATCCCGCGGCGCGTGATCCGCGGACGAACGGCGCGCGGCCCGGCACGCCGGGCTCGGCCCGGGTGTCCTCCGCCGTGTAGAGCGGCCGCACCCGGATGCCGTCCGGCGTCGTCCAGGTGAGCTTCTCGACCCCGGCTCCGTCGGCCGCGTCGGCGGGGATGCGGCCGGCCTTGCGGACGACACCGTCGACCAGCGTCGACCACTCCTCGACCGTGGGGGCCGGGAACTCGCCGGCGAGCACCAGCTCGTCGGGCTCCTCCGGGGCGCCCCGGTCGAGCGCATCGGTGTCCACCTGGGGGGTACTCATCCAGACTCCTCACCGGCCCTGACGGCCGCACTGCCGAGCACGAGCTGGGCGCCGCACGCGGGGCGGGCGGTGACCCGGGGGCGTCTGCAGAACGCCGGTCGAGATCCTGCCGAGTCTAGGTGCCGCAACGCGAGCCGGGCGCGCAATGTGTAGGGCGCCTCACGCCCGGTGATCATCCTCTCCGGCGACGGGACCGGCCGCGGGCGGTCATGGACGGCGTGCCGCCCGCGCCGCGACGTGCTCCCCCAGCGGTCCCGCGGCCGGCCCGGCACGTGACACGCCCGCCGGTTCAGCGGACGGGCGGCGGGCTCCCGGTGAGACGCGGGCACGCAGCCGGGGCAGCACCTCCGCACCGAGCCGCGCGATGTTCTCGCAGGTGCGGTCGCGGTCCCCGGCACCCTCCACCATCAGCAGCAGCTCGCGCGCCCCCGTGCACTCGGCCGTCCGGGCGAGCACGGCGACGGCGTCGTCGGGCGAGCCGACGGCGTGCAGCCGGCAGAGCAGGTCGGTGTACTCCCCGGCGTCCCGCGGGGTGCGGGGCGCGCCGTCGGCACGGACGTAACCGGCCAACCCCGGCCGCAGCCACCGGGGCAGCGTCGCGCGGATCGTCGCCTGCGCCTCGGCCCGGGTGTCGGCGACGTAGGCGAGGTGGGTGCTGAGGTGCGCCGCGTCGGGGACGGGACCGCCGGCGGCCCGGTACTCCGCGCAGAACCGGGCCTTCTCGACGTCGTCGGCGTGCATGCCGAGCAGCATCGGCAACCCGCGGGCCGCCGCCAGGTCCCGCCCCGCCGCGGAGGTCACCGCGAGTACCACCGGCGGGTGCGGCCGGGTCCGCGGGGCGGGCGTGACGGCGACCTCACGGAACCGGAAGCGCTCGGACCCGGCGGCGACGGTCGGTCCGGTCAGGGCGGCCAGCAGCAGGTCGAGCGACTCGGCGAAGCCGTCCTGCTGGCGGTCCAGGCCGGTACCGAAGACCTCCAGGTCGACCCAGGGCCCGCCACGGCCGACGCCCAGCCGGAACCGGCCGCCGGAGACCTGGTCGAGCAGCAGCGCCTGCTCGGCCAACGCCACCGGGTGCTGGGTGGACAGCACGCTGACCGCGGTCCCGACCGCGATCCGGCGGGTGGCGCCGAGCAGGTAACCGGCCAGGGTCACCGCGGAGGGGCACAACCCGTAGGACATGAAGTGGTGCTCGGCGACCCAGACGTCGTCGAAGCCGGCCCGCTCGGCCTCGACCGCGGCGGCGACGGTCGTGTCCAGGACCGTCGTGTGGTCCTGGCCGGGGAAGCCCGGGGCCAGCAGGAACGCACCGATCCGCATCCGACCCCCGTCATCGCCCGGCCGGGTGACCTGCATGCCACCCGCCGCCCGCACGCTAGCGACATCGATCACGCACGCGGTCCGCGGGCCTACGCTGCCCGACGTGGACACCGAGATCCCGGGCTCGCAGCCGTCGACGCTCTACCTGGTCAAACAGCTCGAACTCGCGATCCGGGCCGTGCTCGACGACGCCCTGCGCCCGCACGGGCTGACCACCCCGCAGTACACGGCGCTCACGGCGCTCGCCCACCGCGACGGGCTCTCCTCGGCCCAGCTGGCCCGGCGCTCGTTCGTGACCCCGCAGACCATGCACGAGCAGGTGCTCGCCCTCGAGCGCAACGGGCTCGTCGAGCGCTTCCGCGACCAGCGCAACCGCCGGTCGTTGCGCATCCACCTCACCGACAGCGGGCGGGAGCGGATGGCCCGCTGCGCGCCGGCGGTCTCGGCCCTGGAGCGCACGGTCGAGGAGACGATGGACGCCCCCGGCCTCGCCGAGTTCCGCGAACGGCTGCGCGGAGCGCACGCCGCCCTCGTCCCGCTCGCCCGCCGCCCGGCGGGCAGCACGACCGGCTGAGCACCCCCGCCACCGCGCCCCGTCTGTCGTGCGCGTGTCGGCGACGGGCGGGTCCGGGGCGCGCTCGACCGAGCAGCACCGCACCACACCCCACCCC
>NZ_JAAXKZ010000066.1 GCF_012911875.1 Pseudonocardia bannensis
ACCCCGCACACCTCGTACGAGACCCCGCCGTCTCCCCCGCCCACACGACCACTCGACGATCATGAGAAGCGTCACGCGTCCACGGCTGCGCCCGGCGCGTTGGTCGGGAGCACCGCGACCAGTAACAGCGCCGCGCTGCAGCTGACCAGCAGCACGGCCGGCAGCACGGCCGGCAGCACCGGCCGCGGTAGCGCGGCGCGGAACGGTCCCACCGCCGGCACGCAGCCGGCCACCGCGAGGGCGACCGCGCTGATCCCCAGCAGGGCGTACCCGCCGGGTACGCCGACGTCGCCGCTGATCGTCCGGCTCAGCGGGTCCACCGCCGTCGAGCCCGCCGCGTGCAGGACACCCATCAGCCCCGCGGCGACGATCACGCAGCCGAGGACGACCGGGACGGGCGGGTCACCCGGGCCGGCCCCGACGGGCCGCGACGGCGCTCCCGCACTCCCCCTCGGCGCCATGGTCATCACCGTGGCAGCGCGGCTCGGGCGGTGACATCAGGAATGCCACCCGGTCCGACCGGTCCGAGCAGGGATTTCCCTGACGTCCGCCGCGCACCAGCGGGGGCGGGGGCCCCGTCGCGCGTCATCGAGGTGTCGCCGCGACATCACCTGACGGACCGGTGAGGTCTCAGGTGGGCGGTACGGGACCGTCGTCGGGCAGTGGATCGGCGCGTCCGGTCTGCTCGGGCAGCAACGGGGACAGCGCGAGCTCGGCCGTGGCGGTCCCCGGGGGCGCCGCATGCACCGCCCGCACCGCGGGCCGGGCCGCGATGGCGTCCAGTGCCGCCCGGTCACCCTCCACCACGAGAGCCACGAGGCACGCACACGGGGCCGCGAGCGCGGCCTCCTCGGCGGCGGCAACCGCCGCCGCGCGTCCGGTCAGGCGCCCGGCGTCCACGGCGGCGGCGAACCCGGCGCGCTGCCGGGCCGTGTCCAGCGCGGTGGGCAACGGCACGCCGGGGGCGAGCGCCTCGAACCGCAGCGCGGTCTGCACGCGGGGCAGCGGGACCCGGAAGACGACCGACCGCACGGGCAGCGGCGCGTCATCGAGCAGCGCGATCACGTCCGGGGCCGCAAGCCCGGCCCGCAGCTGGACGAGGGCGGGCGCCGCGGCCCCCGGAGCGGGGAGCTCGGCGGGCAGCCGCGCGAGGTAGTCGGCCACCGGCTCTCCCGCCTCGGGTCCCAGCCGCACGGATCCCGCGGAGACCTGCGGGGCGGGCGACGCGAACTGCGACCCCGCGTACCAGGCGACCAGCAGCACGATGACCGCACAGCCCGTCCACACCGCGGCCCGTCGCATCCTGCCCCTCTCCGTCGCACCCACGGTGCCTCCGGGCCGCGACGGTGACGCCGGGCGGCCTGTCCGGGCCCAGTGTCGGCCCCGGTGGACGAGGACGCGGTGGCGGGTCCCTCGAGCGCAGGTGGCGCCATCCACGGCAGGCCTGGCGCGCTCACCCGGTCACGGAGGGTGCGCAGGGTACCGCCATGGAGGAGGGAGGCCGACACCCAGGTGTGAGAAACCGTTATCTGACCGTTACTAATGTCTCCGGCCGTGATGCTCCGGTGGCTCTCGTCGTTCACGATGCTCTGCGCGCTGCTCGCGCTGGGCATCCAGCCATCGGAAGCGTCCGTGCCCGGCACCGTGGAACGGGACGCCGGATGCGCCGCGGCCCTGTCGGCCCGGATCGGGGCGGGCGGGCCGGTGCAGGTGCTCGGCTGCGATCCGCGGGGGCGCGGGCTGGGGGTGCTGGCGCTGGGCGATCCGGCAACCGCCCGGCACGTCGCCGTCCTCGTGCCGGGCTCGGACATCGACCTCGGGAACCTCGAGGACCCCACCCGGCCCGGCCGCCGGCCCCTCGACTGGGCCCGGGCACTGGCCACCGCGGCGAGCCGCGAAAACAGCACCGCGGCGAGCCGCGAAAACAGCACCGCGGCGAGCCGCGAGAACAGCACCGCGGCGAGCCGCGCAGACGGCGGCCCCGCCGACAGTGGCGGCACCGCCGACCGCGGTGACACCGCCGTCGTCCTGTGGGTCGGCTACCGGACACCCCACGGCCTCGGCGCCGACGCGGCGTCCGGCCGGTTGGCCCGCGCCGGCGCCACGGCGCTGCAGCGGTTCATCGCCGGGTTGCGGGCCACGCACGCCGGGCAGCTGGATCTGACCGTGATCGGGCACAGCTACGGCGCTGTGGTCACCGCGCTCGCGGCGCCCGGTCTCGCCGCCGACGACATCGTGCTGCTGGGCAGCCCCGGCGCGCGCGCCCGGTCGGTGGCCGAACTACGCTCGCCGGCCCGCGTCTGGGCGGCCTGCGCCGTCGACGACTGGGCGCGGCTGATCCCGCACGTCCGGATCGGCGACATCGGTCACGGCACGGACCCGGCCTCACCGGCGTTCGGGGCCCGCACGCTGCCGGTCGACGGGACGTTCGGCCACAACGGCTACTTCAACCCCGGCTCCGCGGTCCTGGCCGGGCTCGCCGAGGTGATACGCGGCCGGCCCCCGGCCCCGCCGCCCGGGTTACGCGCAGGGCTCAGTCCTGCAGTCGCTCCAGGGCCTGCGCCAGGTCGTCCGGATACGGGCTGACGAACTCGACCCACCGGCCGTCGGCCGGGTGGTCGAACCCGAGGGCGTGCGCATGCAGCCACTGCCGCTGCAGCCGCAACCGCTTGGCGAGGGTGGGGTCGGCGCCGTAGGTGAGGTCGCCGACGCACGGGTGCCGCAGCGCGGAGAAGTGCACGCGGATCTGGTGGGTGCGGCCGGTCTCCAGGCTGATGTCCAGCAGCGACGCCGAGCGGAAGGCCTCGATGGTGTCGTAGTGCGTGACGCTGGGCCGGCCGCCCTCGACGACGGCGAACTTGTAGTCGTGACGAGGGTGCCGGTCGATCGGAGCGTCGATGGTGCCGCGCGTCGGGTCGGGGTGCCCCTGCACGATCGCGTGGTAGCGCTTGGACACCGTACGTTCCTTGAACGCCCGCTTGAGCACCGTGTACGCGTGCTCGGACTTCGCGACGACCATGGCCCCGGTGGTGCCGACGTCGAGGCGGTGCACGATGCCCTGCCGCTCGGCCGCACCGGAGGTGGACACCCGCACGCCGAGCGCGGTCAGCCCGCCGATCACCGTCGGTCCGGTCCAGCCGGGGCTGGGGTGCGCAGCGACACCGACCGGCTTGTCGACCACGACGATGTCGTCGTCCTCGTGCAGGATGCCGAGTCCGGCGACCACCTCGATCGGCCCGGCGATCTGGGCCGGGGCGTCCGGCTCGGGGAGCTCGACCTCGAGCCAACTGCCCGCGACGAGCCGGTCGGACTTGCCGGCGGTCCGGCCGTCGACCGCGACCCGACCGTCCTCGGCCAGGGTGGCGACCACGGTGCGGGAGAGCCCCAGCAGCCGGGAGAGCCCGGCGTCCACGCGCATTCCGTCCAGCCCGTCGGGGACCGGGAGCTGGCGAACATCATTCATGAACAGTCCTGTCCTGCTTCTTGCCGTCGACGTGGGTGCCGTCCAGCTCGCGGCCGATCAGTGCCAGGATCACGAGCAGCACCCCGCCGCTGACGATCGCCGCGTCGGCCAGGTTGAACACCGGCCACACGCTGCCGTCGGGCGCGAACAGCGAGACCGTGTCGACGACGTGGCCCAGCAGCGGCCCGGGAGACCGGAACATCCGGTCGCTCAGGTTGCCCAGGGCGCCGCCCAGCACCAGGCCGAGCGCCACCGCCCAGCCGACCGAACGCAGCCGCCGGGAGATCCGGATGATCACGGTCACGACGGCGATCGCGACCAGGGTGAGCACCCAGGTGTAGCCCGTGGCCAGGGAGAACGCCGCGCCGGGGTTGCGCACCAGTACCAGGTAGATCGCACCGCCGAGCAGCTCGACCGGAGGCCTGCCTTCGAGCAGCGCGACCCCCAGGACCTTGGTCACGATGTCGCCGACCAGCACGAGGATCGCGATGAGTGCGAGCAGCGCGATCCGGCGGGGAGCGGAGGCGACGGTGACCCCGGAATCGTCCCGGGAGTCGTCGGTGGGGGGGCCGGTCACGGCTCCATTGTTCCTCACCGTCGCGCGGGCCCGATCAGCGTCCGGACTCGCCGTGCCAGCGGGCCAGCCGGCCGGCCCGGTCGACCGCCCGGATCCGGCGCTCCGCCGGGCCGCGCGCCTCCGCCGTCGTCACCACGAGCAGCTGGTCGCGTTCGCGCAGCCGGGTCTCGCCGTTGGGCGTGAAGGCGGCGGCGTCACGGACCACCAGGCTGACCGTCGCGCCGACGGGCAGCCGCAGCTCGCGCAGGTACACCCCGCGCAGCCGGGATCCGACCGGTACCCGGACCTGCAGCAGGTCGGCACCCAGTTCGTCCAGCGGCGCGGCGTCGACCTCGATCTCCTGCGCCTCGGCCCCGGTCGCCACCCCGAGTTTGCGGGCCACCCACGGCAGCGTCGTGCCCTGCAGCAGGGTGAGCACAACGACCAGCACGAACACGACGTCGACCAGCCGGCCGCCGTCGGGGGCGCCTTCGACCAGCGCGATGAGCGCGAGGACGATCGGTACCGCGCCGCGCAGCCCCGACCAGGACAGGAACGCCTGCTCGCGCCACGGTATCCGGAACGGCGTCACCGCGGCGAGCACCGACAGCGGGCGCGCGGTCAGCAGCAGCACGGCGCCGGCGATCAGGGCCGGGACGATCGCCTCGGGCAGCCGTGACGGCGAGACGTAGAGCCCGAGCAGCACGAACAACCCGATCTGAGCCAGCCACCCCATGCCCTCGGCGAAGGAGAGCACGCCCCCGCGGTGGGGCAGGTTGGCGTTGCCGAGCACCAGCGCGGCGACGTAGGTGGCCAGCAGGCCGGAGGCGTGGACGAACTGCCCCGCGGCGAAGGCGAGTACGCAGACCGCCATGGCCGCGAGCGGGTACAGGCCCGTGGACGGCAGCGCGGCCCGCCGCAGAGCCCATCCGCCCGCGTACCCGAACCCCAGCCCGATCACCGCGCCCGCGACGAGCTCGTAGACGACGAGGGCGGGGGTCGCCCAGGTGATCGGGTCGGTGGACGCCAGCAGGATGACGGCGAGCACGACCGGCGCGTCGTTGATGCCCGACTCCAGTTCGAGCGCCCCGGCCAGCCGCCGGGACACCCCGGCGCCGCGCAGCACACTGAACACCGCCGCCGCGTCGGTCGACGACAGCACGGCGCCCCACAGGAACGCCTCCCGCCAGTCCAGCCCGAGCAGGTAGTGCAGGCCGGTGCCGGCCACCACGATGCTCGCCGCGACCGCGACCGTCGAGAGCGCGATCCCGATGCCCAGCGACGGTCGCACCACGTCCCAGCGGGTGGTGAGCCCGCCTTCGATCAGGATGAGGACCAGCGCGGCGATCCCGATGTTCTCGGTGAGCTGGGCGTCGGAGAACTGCACCCCGAGGACGGATTCGCCGAGCAGCATCCCGATGCCCAGGTAGAGCACCAGCGAGGGCATTCCGAGGCGGACCGAGACGCGCACAGCGAGAACGCCGAGCAACACCACCGCGGCAACGACGCCGAGAAGGACCTCCAGGCTCGCCATCCCCACCTCCGCCTCGGATGACTCTATCGGCGCAGGTAAGGGCCCCCGAGGTGGGCGTCCGGGGCCGGGAAGGGTCAGGCAGCGGCGATGTGCGGCGCCGCCTCGGTCGGGCGGCGGTGCCCGAACCGGCCGAAGAACCAGATGACCGGCAGCGTGCAGGCCAGCGACACCGCGATGTAGAGCGGCCGCTCCAGCCACCACGCGAGGTCGGGCACCGGCTTCTCGGCGAGCTCGCCGTTCCACGCGTAGATCAGACCGCGGCCGATGGCCATGCCGGTGGTGTGGAACAGGAACACCGGCATCGCGAACCGGTTGATGACCTCGATGGCGCGCCGCGGGCCGGGCCGGACGAGCCAGCGCTCCATGCCCGGCCGGGCGATCTCGGCGACCCCGACCTGGAAGGCGAGCAGCGCGAGGATGCACAGCGTCGGCGGGGCCATGTTCGAGGTCTCCCCCGGCACACCGACCATCGACCCCGGGTACAGCCCGGAGAAGACCAGCCCGACGAGCCCGAACAGACCCGCCCACATCAGCGCCGAGTCGACCCTCCGCGGCGCCTTGACCAGCGACTCGTAGTAGAAGCCCGCCTGGAACGCCACCCCCCAGACCAGCACCATGTTCGCGTAGGCCAACTCCTCGTAGCCCGCTCGGAAGCGCAGGATGTCGACGATCACGACCAGGCCGGCCATCCACACGAACGCGACCGCGCCGAACCGGCGCTGCAGCGCGAACCACAGCGGGATCAGCGCGATGAGCACCAGGTAGACGCCGATGAACCACAGCGGGCTGATCACCAGCAGCACTGCCCGGCCGACCCATCCGAGGTCGAACACCGCGCCCGTCCCCAGGCCGAGTCCCACCCACACCGTCGCGAGCACCAGCGCGGGCAGGGACAGCTTCCGGATGTTGCGCCACACGAAATGACCGAGGTGCTCGCCGCGCGCCCGGGCCCGGTGCCAGGCCCGCAGGTGGACGTAGCCGCCGACGAAGAAGAACAGCGGCAGCACCTGGAACAGCCAGGTCAGCACCCACAACCCCGAGGTGAAGCCGAGCGGGCTGGTCGCGGTGGGTCCGGTCGGGCCCCAGATCAGGATGGTGAAGGCCCAGTGCCACAGCACCACGACGAGGATCGAGAACGCGCGCAGGAAGTCGACGTAGCGGTCACGCTCGATCGGTGGCGAGCCGGGGATCGCGGAACGCTCCGGCGGCGGTGACGGCAGCCCGGACATCGCAGTCTGCGCAGACCGTCCCGAGGCGTCGTCACTCGACGCTTCCCGTCGGCTCATCGCTGCTCATCACCGCCCCGTCCCAGCGTCCTCGGGTATGGTCGCCCAGGATGGTCGGAATGACGACGGTCCTGGAAGCCCGCCACGGTCGCCCGGTCCGCGCCGTCCGGCGCCGGCTGGGGCTGTTCTCGGCGATCACGATCCTCGCAGCGTCGAACGTCGTCAGCAATCAGGTCTGGCCCGAGGCCTACATCCCGTGGAACCTCACGATCGCGGCCATCCTACTGATCTTGGCCAGGCGGTACGGGCTGACCTGGGACGATCTCGGGCTCGGGTCCGCGCGGTTGCGTCGCGGGCTGCTCGTGGGCGGGTTCGCCGCCGGTGTCGTCGGGTTGCTGTACCTGGTGGCGGTCACGCTGCCGGCCACCCGCTCGCTGTTCCTGGACTCCCGCGCGGCAGGGCCGCTGGGCACCGCGCTGTTCGCCGCGCTGGTCCGGATCCCGCTGGGCACGGTGGTGCTGGAGGAGACCGCGTTCCGCGGGGTGCTGCCGGCGCTGGTCGGCGGCGGCTGGTGGCGCGGGACCCTGGTGTCCTCGGCGCTGTTCGGGCTCTGGCACGTCCTGCCGTCCCTGGGCATGAGCAGCGCGAACGCGGCCGTCGGCGAGTACGTGGGAGGCTGGGGCGCGGTCGGGCAGGCCGGGCTCGCCGTGGTCGCCACGTTCGCCGCGGGCATCCTGCTGTGCGCGTGGCGACGATGGGGCGGGCACCTGGTCACCCCGATGCTGTCCCACATGGCGACCAACTCCCTCGGCGTGCTCATCGCCTGGTGGACGATCAGCGCCTGAGCCGGACCAGCCTCGCGAGTCGCGGTATCCCCGCGCGCGAGTCGCGGTCAGCCCGTGCGCCAGGTGAGCGTGGCCGCCATCCTGGGCCGCGGCGGGATCTCCTCCATCGCCGCCGCCACCTCGCCGACCCGCTCCGGCGGCAGACAGAGCCGGCGCGTCACCCACTCCGCGTCCTGTTTGGGCGGCTTCTCCCGCTCCCAGCTCGTCACCTCGGCCCGGATCCCGAGTTCGACGAGCACGCCGACGGCGTCGTCGGTCGTAGCGGGCGGGGGGCGGTGCAGGTCGTGGAACCGGACCCACAGCGGGTCGAGCCAGGCCATCGGGTGCTGGGCGAGCATCTCGACCACGACGCCGCGGCGGGCCGCCGCCGACAGCGCCTCGGCGAACGGTCCGAGCTCCACGACGTTGTGCAGCACGTGATGGCAGACGACGACGTCGGCTTCCCCCGCGTCCGGCGCCACCTCCGGCCACCGGCCGAGCACCGTGTCGTGCGGGACACCCCGGGCGCGCGCGCCCTCGGCGAACACGTCGAGCATGTCCTGCTGATGGTCCACACCGGTCAGGTGGGTGGCCCGCCCCACCAGCGCGAACGCGCCCGCCCCGCCGCCGCACCCGATGTCGAGCACGGTGCCGCCGTGGCCGAGCAGGTCGAGCGCCGCCCGGCGCGACGGCGTGTCGACCGGCTCGGCGGGCGCCGCGAAGTCCCGGGGATCGTGCACCCAGGGACTCGCGACGGCCCGCGCGAGGATCTCCGGCGGGACACCCCGGCCCGACTGCAACTCACGCCACCGCTGCGCCGCCGGACCGGTCATCGGCCCAGTATCCCGGCCCGCCCGGCGATCGTGGCCGGCCGCCACGACACCCCGTAGCCGCCCTGGCCAAACCCTCGGACCGGATCCTGCTCGCGGTGCCAGGTCGCCGTGGACGTCCCGGGTGACGGTCGCCAGGTCCAGGTGCGGTCCGCCGCACCACCGGCGCGGCCGCCCGGCGCAGCCGCCGCTCGGCCCCGACGGCGGGCCCCGCGCGACTCCCGGAGGCGGCGCGTGGGGCTGGCGCGGGCCCGTCAGCCCCCGGCGCGCTCGACCCGGACCAGGATGTCCACGCCGTCGCCCACGGTCGCGCGCAGCACACCGGGGGCCTCCGGGTCGAGGGCACCGTCCGCGATCGAGATCGCCAGCGTCTCGCCGCTGATGAACTCGCCGTGCGCCTGCAACGCGGCGCTCACGGTGGGCGCCCCGGCCTCGTCGGCGGCGGTGACGGTCAGCGCGATCCGGTCGGACACCTCCAGACCCGCCTCGCGGCGAGCCTGCTGGACCGCCCGCACCACGTCGCGGGCCACGCCCTCGGCGGCCAGCTCCGGGGTCACGACCGTGTCGAGCACGACCAGCCCGGTGTTGCCGGGCAGCGCACCGGTCTCCGCCGGGTCGGCCGCGACGAGCTTCTCGGTGAACTCCCCGGGCAGCAGCTGGATGCCGGCCGCGGTCACCGTGCCGTCGGCATCCTGCTGCCACTGTCCCGCCTTGACCGCGCGGATCACCTTCTGGGTGTCCCCACCCAGGCGCGGACCGCAGGCGCGGGCGTTGACCGCGATCTCGAACCGGCCGTGCGCGGCGACGTCGCGGGTCAGCGCGACCTCCTTGACGTTCACCTCGTCACGCAGGATGTCGGCGAACGGCTCGAGCACGTCCGCGTCCTCCGCCGCGACGGTCAGCTTCGCCAGCGGCAGCCGCACCCGCAGCCCGCGCGCCTTGCGCAGCGACAGCGCCGCCGACGCGACCTGCCGCACCCGGTCCATCGCCGCGACGAGGGCGTCGTCGTGCGGCAGCTCGCCCGAGGACGGCCAGTCCGTCAGGTGCACCGAGCGCCCGCCGGTCAGCCCCTGCCAGATGTTCTCCATGGTCAGCGGCAGCAGCGGGGCCGCCACCCGCGCCGTCACCTCGAGCACCGTGTGCAGTGTGTCGATGGCGTCGGCGTCGCCGTCCCAGAACCGCTCGCGCGAGCGGCGGACGTACCAGTTGGTCAGCACCTCGGCGTGGTCGCGGATCCGCTCGCACGCCCCGGCGATGTCATAGACGTCCTGGGCCGCGGTCACCTCGTCGACCAGCGACGCGGTCTTGGCCAGCACGTACCGGTCGAGCACGTGGGTGCTGTCGGTACGGGTCTCTCCCCGCCGACCGGCCGCGTTGGCGTACAGCGACAGGAAGTACCAGGTGTTCCACAGCGGCAGGATCGCCTGCCGCACCCCCTCGCGGATGCCCTGCTCGGTGACGACGAGGTTGCCGCCGCGCAGGATCGGCGAGGCCATGAGGAACCAGCGCATCGCGTCGGAGCCGTCACGGTCGAAGACCTCGGTGACGTCGGGGTAGTTGCGCCGCGACTTCGACATCTTCTGCCCGTCGTCGCCGAGCACGATGCCGTGCGCCACCACCGAGGAGAACGACGGCCGGTCGAACAGGGCCGTGGCCAGCACGTGCAGCGTGTAGAACCAGCCGCGGGTCTGCCCGTTGTACTCGACGATGAAGTCGCCCGGGTAGTGGTGCTCGAACCACTCGGTGTTCTCGAACGGGTAGTGCACCTGCGCGAACGGCATCGATCCGGACTCGAACCAGCAGTCCAGGACCTCCGGCACCCGGCGCATCATCGAGCGCCCCGTCGGGTCGTCCGGGTTGGGCCGGGTCAGCTCGTCCACGTACGGACGGTGCAGGTCGGTCGGGCGCACGCCGAAGTCGCGCTCGAGCTCGTCCAGCGAACCGTAGACGTCGGTGCGCGGGTAGCGCGGGTCGTCCGAGACCCACACCGGGATCGGTGAGCCCCAGTACCGGTTCCGCGAGATCGACCAGTCCCGCGCTCCCTCGAGCCACTTGCCGAACTGCCCGTCGCGGACGTGCTCGGGCACCCAGGTGATCTGCTTGTTCAGCTCGACCATCCGCTCGCGGAACGCCGTGACCTGCACGAACCACGAGTCGACAGCCCGCTGGATGAGCGGGTTGCCACAGCGCCAGCAGTGCGGGTACGGGTGGTCGTAGGTCTCGTGACGCAGCAACACGCCCGTCGCGTGCGGGGCGCCGTCACGCAGGTCGCGGATGATCTGCGGGTTGGCGTCGAACACCTGCACGCCGGTGTAGGGCGGTACCTCGGTGGTGAACTCGCCGCGCCCGTCGACCGGGACGACGGCCTGGATGTCGGCAGCGTCGGTGACGGCCTTGTCCTCCTCACCGAAGGCGGGTGCGATGTGCACGAGCCCGGTGCCGTCCTCGGTGGTGACGTAGTCGGCGGCCAGCACCTGGTGGGCGTTCTCCCGGCCGGTGAAGAAGTCGAACGGCGGGGTGTAGGACAGACCGAGCAGGTCCGCCCCCTTCAGCCGGCGCAGCACCCGCGGCTGTTCGCCCAGCTCGCGGGCGTAGTGGCCGAGCCGGGCCTCGGCGAGGACGTAACGCTCACCGCGGTGGTCGGTGTCGGTCTCCACGAGCACGTAGTCGACGTCGGGGTGCACCGCGACCGCCAGGTTCGACGGCAGCGTCCACGGGGTGGTCGTCCAGACCAGGGCCAGCGCCCCGTCCAGCTCATCGCCCGGGTCGATCTCCTCGCCCTGGGTCTCGTCGCTCGGGGTGACCTCGCCGGTGACCTCCGGCGGCACGCGCAGCCGCAGGCCGACGGTGACCGCCGGGTCCTGCCGGTCCAGGTAGACGTCGTCCATCTTGGTCTCGGTGGCCGACAGCGGCGTCTCGCAGCGCCAGCAGTACCAGAGCACCCGGAAGCCGGAGTAGACCAGACCCTTGTCCCACAGGGTCTTGAACGCCCACATGACGCTTTCCATGTAGTCCAGGTCGAGCGTCTTGTAGTCGTTGTCGAAGTCGACCCAGCGGGCCTGCCGGGTGACGTATTCGCGCCATTCGTCGGTGTAGCGCAGCACGGAGGAGCGGCAGGCCTCGTTGAAGGCCGCGACACCCATCTCCTCGATCTCGGACTTGTGCTTGATCCCGAGCTGGCGCTCGGCCTCGACCTCGGCGGGCAGGCCGTGGGTGTCCCAGCCGAATCGGCGCTCCACCCGCTTGCCGCGCATCGTCTGGTAGCGCGGGACGACGTCCTTGACGTAACCGGTGAGCAGGTGGCCGTAGTGCGGCAGACCGTTGGCGAAGGGCGGGCCGTCGTAGAAGACGAACTCGTTGCTGCCGTTCTCCCCGGCCGGGCGGGCCTCGACCGAGGCGGCGAAGGTCTTGTCCGCTTCCCATGCCTCGAGCACATCACGCTCGAGGCCGGGAAAGGACGGGTGCGCGGGAACGGCGGGATACCCGCCGGTGCTTCCCGGTCGCGGGTTCGTCGGCGCGGTGTCGCTGGCCATGGTCGTGGTGCTCCTCGTGCGGCGCTTGCTCGTGTCTCAGCTGTGCCTGCACGGGGACGACGGCCCGATGGCCGGGCGCCGCGGTACCACCCCGCTTGCCGCCGGCGTGTTCCGACGCCGACGACCACTCGATTCACGGCTGTGACGGGCCGCTCCCGTCCGGGTCTACTCCAGGCGGATCAACTCGGGCCTGTTTCTTCCGGAGGCTCCCCGGTGATGGCCGGATCGATGCCTGTGATGGTGCTATCCAAAGGGTAGCGCGCACGCGCGACCCGGTATTCCCGGCCTGCCGGGACAGCCCGTCAGCGTGCCGTGGCCGGATGGCGGCTGCTGAGGGTGCGGTCGGGAGCACACCACCCGCACGGGGTGAAGCCGAGCTCGACGGCCTCACGCACCGGCAGCGGGATGATCGGCTTCCCGGGCAACGACCGGCAGCCGGGCACGTGGTACCGCGGGAGCTCGTCGACGACCACGACCTCGTCGTTCAACCTCGCGACGAGCGCCGCGGCCGCGGCGTCACGCTGCTCCTCCGGCGGCTCCTCGTTCGGAGCGGGCTGCACCATCGCGGCGGCCGGGTCCTGCTGGACACCGCGCGGGTCCTGGTGCTCCCGTCCGGGCGCCTCGGGGCGGCTCCCCGCGGGGATCTCACCCACCGGGGCGTCGGGTCGGCCGGACTCGCCCGCCGGAGGGCCCGCCGGAGGCGGCGTACCCGCCACGGCCGGCGTACCCGCGGCCGGCACCGCCACGGTGGGCCCGTCGATCTCCGACGCATCGCCGGGAGCGGCCTGGGGCACACCGTCGGCGGTCGCGCTCTCGCGGTCGCCGTCCGGTCGCGCGGACTCTCGGGGTTCGGCCCCGGCCACCGCGCCTGCGGGAACCCCGCCCGGGGCGTCGCCCGTCGCGGGAGCCGCTGGGTCGGCTCCCGGGTCGGCGGGCTGCACCGACTCCTCCGGTTGGACCGGCCGGTCGGACCCGTCCGGCGGAGCCGGCTGCGCCGCCTGCGCCGGTGCCGCGGGCTCCATGCCCGGGGCGGTCCCGGTCGGCCCGACCACCACGGCGGTGTCGTCGAGAGCGTTCCGGTCACCCTCCGACCCGTCGGGGGCGTCCACGCCTGCGAGCGAGGACGCACCCTCGGAGTCAGTCACACCGGGTGACGAAACGATGCCCGATGGGGTGACATCGCCAGCAGCGCCAGACGGTCGCTCCGCAGCGCCGGACGGCTGGACCATCGGCATCACGACGGTCTCCTGCGAGTCCCCCGTGAGATCGAAGCGCGGATCCACCGGCGCCGGCGGCGGAACCACCGGGCCGGTGGGCCGCTCGGGCGACATCCCGGGAACGGGCCCGGAGGCGGGAATGACCGGGATGACCTCGGTGACCGGCTCGATGTCCGCCACGGGTGGGGCCGGAGCCTCGGCGGCAGGGCCGGCGTCGGAGCCGGCCCGCACCGCCGCGCGGCGCTGCAGCCAGTCGACGAGCAGCACCGCGGCGGCACCCACGCTCACCGCGACGGACACCCAGGCCCACAACACGCTGCCCGAGAGCAGCGCGACCACCAGCAGGCCGAAGGCGATCAGAACGAGGATCAGAACCAGCAGCAGCACGATTCACTCCGTGTGCGGCGGCGCGGCGTGGGGCCGTCCACCCGGGTCGGTGAGGCGATCGGGCCGAACGGGGCGGTCAGCTGCCCGCGTCCGCGCGCTGGCCGTACCCGGTGGCGGCGTAACCACCGTTGGGGTTCGACCGGGCGTCCGACGGAGCGGCGGAACCGCGACCCTCCAGGTCCCGGAGCTGGGACTCCAGGTAGGTCTTCAGCCGCGTGCGGTACTCCCGTTCGAAGGTCCGCAGCTCGTCGATCTTCTTCTCCAGCACGGACTTGTCGCGCTGGATGGTTCCGATGATCTCGGACTGCTTGCGCTCGGCCTCACTCACCAAGGTCGACGCCTTGTCACGCGACTGCCGCTCGAGCGTCTCCGCCCGCGTGCGGGCGTCGTTGAGCATGGTCTCGGCACGACCACGCGCGTCGTTGACCAGGCCGTCGGACTTCGTGCGGGCCTCGGAGAGCAGCTGCTCGGACTTCGTCCGGGCGTCGGCCAGCATCGAGTCGGCCTCGTTCTTGGCCTCGGCGGTCAGCCGGTCGGCCATCTCCTGGGCGAGGCCCAGGACCTTGGCGGCCTGGACGTGGTGGTCACCACCGCCGAGATCGGCGCTGTCGGCCATCTGGGGCGGCGGCGCGGCCATCGCACGCTGCGGCTGCAGCGGCGGCTCGACCGGGCGCTGCATCTGCTGGGCGGGCGGCGGTCCGGCCGGCCCTCCCAGCGAACCGCCCTGCGGACGGGAACGGGCGTCCTCCAGGTCGGCCTGCGCGTTCCCGAGTCGCTGCTCGAGCTGGGAGACCTGCTCGCGCAGGTCATCGTTCTCCTCGATCAGGCGGGCCAGTTCGGCCTCGACCAGGTCGAGGAACGCGTCGACCTCGTCCTCGTTGTACCCCCTCTTCCCGATAGGGGGCTTACTGAACGCGACGTTATGAACGTCGGCGGGCGTCAGCGGCATCGGATCACCTCATGCAGTCCTCGGCGGCGAAACCGGGTGACTGGGGCTCACACCGGCTACGGCTGGGCAACGTTCATCAGTATGAACACGACCAGCAGCAGAACCATAATCGACAGGTCCAGTCCTACGCCCCCGATGCGGACGACGGGGATCACTCTCCGCAACAACTTCACCGGAGGATCGGTCACTGTGAAGATCACTTCGAGGGCGACGGCGCTGTTGCCGACCGGCACCCACTGACGCGCGAACGAGCGCACCAGCTCGACGACGATCCTGGCCGTGAGCAGCAGCCAGAAGAAGAACAGGGCGTAGTAGACGACGAACTGCAGAGCAAGGGGCACAGCTCAATCCTGGCGGAACAACCCGCGTTCTGCGAGCCTGCGGGCGTCGTCGGCCGACACCTCGACATCCGCCGGTGTGAGAAGGAAGACGCGGCTGGTGACCTTGTCGATCGAACCGCGCAGCGCGAAGGCGAGCCCCGCGGCGAAGTCGACGAGCCGCTTGGCCGCCGCGTCGTCGAGCTCTGTGAGGTTCATGATGACGGGCACGCCGTCGCGGTAGCGCTCACCGATCGTTCGTGCCTCGTTGTAACTGCGCGGCTGCAGCGTTGTGATCTTTGCCAAAGCCGCGGCACCGCGGTCGCGCTGCTCGGGCACCGCGGTGGGGGTCACGGGCCGCTCGACGGGACGCACGGGCTCCCGCAGCGCCGCGTCGGGGTCGACGGCCAGCGCGCCGCGGACGGCGGCGGCACCGAGACCCGAGCCGCCGATCCCGCTCAGCCCGCGCGCCGGCTCCCGGTCGACGCGGCTCTCCCCGCGGATGTCGCGCGGCCGGTCCAGCGCGGCGGACCGGACGGGCTCCCGGACGGGCCGGCGGTCCCACTCGCCGTCATAGCGGTCCTCGGCCCGGTCGTCGTAGTCGAACCGGTCCCCCGGGTCGGCCCAGCGATCGTCATGGGCACGCCGGGGCCCGCCGCCGAAGCGGTCCATCCCCGGCTCGTCGACGTACTCGCCCATGTCCTCGGCCGGCACCATTCCGAAGTAAGCCTTGAGCCGGTACATCGCGCCCATTCGCGCTCCTATCGTCGACGCCCCCGTCGCCCGGCCGCCCCCGCGGCCGACGATCACCGGGAGGTTATCCGCCGTTCCCCCACAAGGGCCGTTCCGACACGCACGCTCGTCGATCCGTGACGGATCGCCACGTCGAGGTCAGCGCTCATCCCGGCCGACAGCTCGGTCGCCCCGGGGTGCGCGGCGCGCAGCCGGGCGGCGGCGTCCGCGATCGCGGCGAACGCGGCGTCCGGGTCGGCTCCCAGTGGGGCGACCGCCATCAGGCCGTCCAGCCGCAGGTCGGGGCACCCTTCGACGTGGTCGGCGAGTTCCAGCAAGCCGGCGTCGGAGACCCCGCCGCGCTTCGGGTCACCGTCCACACTGTACTGGAGCAGTACCGGCAGGGGTCCGTCGCGGGTTCCGTCGTCGACCGCCCGGCGGGCGGCGGTGGCCAGCGCGTCGGCCAGCCGCACCGAGTCCACCGACTCGACCCGCGTCACCCACGGGGCCACCACCCGTACCTTGTTCCGCTGCAGCCCGCCGACGAAGTGCCACCGCGGCAGGGCATCGGGGCGCAGCTTCGCCACCTCGGTGACCTTCGTCGCGGCCTCCTGCGCCCGGTTCTCGCCGAAGGTGGCCAGCCCGAGGTCGAGCAGGGTGGCCACGTCCTCCGCCGGAACGGTCTTGGTGACGGCCAGCAGCGCGACCTCGTCCGGGTGCCGGCCGACGGCGGCGCAGGCCGCGGCGATCCGCTCCCGGAGCGACTCCAGTCGCTGCGCGAGCTCCACGCGCCGTTCCTCGGTCACCGTGCTCACCACTGTCCTCCACGAACCGCGTTGTGGAGCCCTGACGTGGTGCCAGAGCCCCCTGGGACCACGTTATGGCTCCACGGCGCGGCATCGCGTGCGGGGCTGTCAGCCGGGGTCCAGCCAGGTCACGGCCGCCAGGCGCCCGGTGCGGCCCTCGCGGCGATGGCTGTAGAGGTCCGGGTCCTCGACGGTGCACCGCGGATCGACGCCGATCCGCGCCACGCCGATCCCGGCCAGCTGACGCCGCAAGCCGGCCCGGAGATCCAGCCCCGGCGTGCCGCGACGGGTGCGGGTGGCGCTGCCCGGCAGCGCCGCGTCCACCTCGGCGCGCATGGCCGCGGGCACCTCGTAGCAGGCGCCGCACACCGCGGGCCCCAGCAGCACCTCGAGAGCCTCGGGCCGGGTGCCCAGCTCCGCCATCGCCGCGACGGTGGCCGGCAGCACCCCGGCTGCGGCACCCACCCGCCCCGCGTGGGCGGCGCCGACGACCCCGGCGACCGGGTCGGCGAGCAGCACCGGGACGCAGTCGGCCGCGAGCACCGCGAGCCCGACGCCGGGCTGCGCGGTGACGACCGCGTCGGTCTCGGGGATGTCAGGTGCCGCCGGATCGGCCGGGGCGTCGACGGTGGCGACCCGGACGCCGTGTACCTGCTGCAGGAACACCACACCCGGGGTCAGCCCCAGCTCCACCGCGAGCCGGCGCCGGTTCGCCGCGACCGCGGCGGGATCGTCACCGACCTCGCGGGACAGGTTGAAGCGGGCGAACGGACCCGTGGACCGGCCGCCGGCGCGGGTGGTCACCACCCGCCGGACGCGCGGCCCGGGAGCTCTCCCCGCTGTCCCGCCGGTCAACGAACCACTCGGCGTCCTGCTCGGCGCCCTGGTCAACGCCGCATGAACGGCGGTACGTCCACGTCGTCGTCGAGGTCGGAGTCCGAGGACCTCGCCGGGGCGGCGGATGCGGCCGGCCCACCGGACGCGGCCGACGGTGCTGCGGCCGACGCCGCGGCAGCGGGCGGGGCGGCCGGGGCCGGCTCGGCGGCCCCGCCCGTGGCGCCCGGCTCGGTCATCCCCGATTCGCGTCGCGCGGTCTCCGGCTGGCGCGGCGAGGGCGGGGCGTAGGGCGAGACCGGCGGCAGCGTACCCGCCTGGTTCGGGCCGACCGGCGCACCGTTGCCCTGGGGCGAACCGTTGCCGGACTGGACATGCTGGGGCACGGCCGGCGGGGGCGGTGTGGGCGCCGCAGGGGCCGCGGGAGCGGGTGCGGACGCCGTGGTGCCGCTGGCCCCGGGGTCCGCCGCCGCGGAGTCCCCCGAGCGGAACGCGGCCGGCTCGAGCTTCTTGTGGGTCGGCGTGCCCCCCTCGAAACCGGCCGCTATCACGGTGACGCGCACCTCGTCGCCGAGTGAGTCGTCGATCACCGTGCCGAAGATGATGTTGGCCTCGGGGTGCGCGGCCTCCTGCACCAGCGACGCCGCCTCGTTGATCTCGAACAGCCCGAGATCCGAGCCGCCGGCGATCGACAGCAGCACGCCCTGGGCGCCGTCCATGGACGCCTCGAGCAGCGGCGAGTTGATCGCCTTGCCGGCTGCCTGCACCGCCCGGCCCTCACCGCGCGAGGACCCGATCCCCATCAGGGCGCTGCCCGCCCCGGACATGACGCTCTTGACGTCGGCGAAGTCCAGGTTGATCAGGCCCGGGGTGGTGATCAGGTTGGTGATCCCCTGCACACCGGAGAGCAGCACCTCGTCGGCCGAGCGGAACGCGTCCATCAGGGACACGCCCACGTCGCCGAGCTGCAGCAGCCGGTCGTTCGGGATGACGATCAGGGTGTCGCACTCGTTGCGCAGCGACTGGATGCCGTCCTCGGCCTGCCCGGCACGGCGCTTGCCCTCGAAGGTGAACGGCCGGGTGACCACACCGATGGTGAGCGCACCGAGCTTGCGGGCGATGCTCGCCACGACGGGCGCGCCACCGGTGCCGGTGCCGCCGCCCTCGCCGGCGGTCACGAAGACCATGTCGGCCCCCTTGAGGACCTCCTCGATCTCCTCGCGGTGGTCCTCGGCGGCCTTGCGGCCGACCTCGGGGTTGGCCCCGGCGCCGAGACCCCGGGTCAGCTCACGGCCGATGTCGAGCTTCACATCGGCGTCAGACATCAGCAGGGCCTGCGCATCGGTGTTGACCGCGATGAACTCGACCCCCTTGAGGCCGACCTCGATCATGCGGTTGACGGCGTTCACGCCGCCGCCACCGATGCCGACGACCTTGATGACGGCCAGGTAGTTGTGCGGGGGCGTCATGCGCGGCACCTTCCAGTCCAGCGGGTCCGGTCCAGCTCGGCTCGGGCCGGGCCTTCCTCGCGAACGCTAGGTCCCGCCATCTCGACGGTCCAGCAGGCGCGCCGCGCGCGGGCAACCCTCCAAGTGGGGGTTGTCCAGCGGTGAGACCGTTCCGTGATCGAGGCGACACGATCAGCGACGGACGGTGGGCAGCTCCGGGCTCGCGACATCGTAGACCGCGCCCTCCTGGGTCAGGAGCGGCACGAGCACCGCGGCCTTGCGGTCCGACCGATCGGGTGATCCCCACCGGACCCGACGACCGTCGGTCAGGCCGAGCTCCAGCGACGGGGACCCCCCGGCCACCACCGGACCCGTCACGTCGATGGTCTGCACCTGGGACCGCACCGGCTCCGGCAGCGCGGCCAGGACGTCCAGCGCGGCGGTCGTCCCCGGATCGTCCGGGCCCACGGAGCCGACGCCGAGGCGCGGCAGCTGCGGGGGGACCTCCGGCGCGGGCCGGAACGCGACCCCGGTGTCGTCGACGAGGAAGAGACCCTGCGCCGTGCCGGCCAGCGCCACCGCGACCCGCTCGGTGACCGCGATCGCGACGGTGTGCGGCCAGTTGCGGGAGACGTCGACACGCGCCACCCCGGGCAGCGCGGCGACCCGGTCGGCCACCGCGACCACGTCCACCGCGGCCAGCGGCGAGCCCGGCTCGACCGCGGCGGCCGCCAGCACGTCCGGCACCGGGAGGGTCAGCGCGCCGGTCACCTCGACCTGCTCGACATCGGCCAGGCCGCTGTCGTAGAGCAGCACCCGCACCGTCACGCCCATCCCGGCCAGCAGGACCACGACGACGGCGAGCAGCGCCAGCCGGCGCCGGCGCAGATGGTGCGGCGCGGGACCGGGACGGCGCGGCGGCCTGCGCCCGGCCGTGGTCTCGCCGCCAGCACGGGCCCGGCCGGCCGCGGCCGCCCTGCCCCGGGCCCGCTTCGCCGCGTCCCCGGCCTCGCCGCGGGCCGGGCGGCGCCGGACCGTCCGGGCCGTGCGGGACGCGGTCGAACGCGGCGACGGGCGGATCACCCGGTGCTCCCCGCCCGCCGTTCCAGCTCGAGCAGCACCTCGGGACCGAGCACGGTGACGTCCCCGGCCCCCATCGTGAGCACCAGGTCACCAGGCCGCGCCAGACCGGCGACCACCCGAGGCACCTCCGACCAGCTCGGCACGTGGTGCACCCGGTCCGCCGGGAGCGCGACCGCGTCGGTGACCAGCGCGGCCGTGACCCCGGGTTCGGGATCCTCGCGGGCACCGTAGATGTCGAGCACCACCACCTCGTCGGCCAGCGCGAGGGCCTGCCCGAACTCCGCGGCGAACGTGCGGGTCCGGGAGTACAGGTGCGGCTGGAACGCGACGATGACCCGGCCGACCCGGCCGCCCTGCCCGGCGGCGGCGGACACCTCGCGGGCCGCCCGCAGGGTCGCGGCGACCTCGGTGGGGTGGTGGGCGTAGTCGTCGTAGACCGCCACCCCCGCCGCCCGGCCCTTGTACTCGAAGCGCCTGCGGACCCCGTCGAACGCGGCCAGGCCGGCCAGCAGCCCGTCGACCGGGGCGCCCAGCTCGACGCCGGCCAGGAAGGCGCCCAGGGCGTTGAGCGCCATGTGCTCGCCGGGCACCGACAGCCGTACCGCGAGCTCCACACCACGGTGCCGGGCCCGGACGCGGGCACCGGGGCCCTCCGGCCGGAAGTCCAGCAGCGCCGCGTCCGCGTCGGCGGTGGCGCCGCGGCCGTACCGGCGGACTGTGAGCCCGCGCTCCTCGGCGTACCGGGCCAGGGTCTCCGCACCCGGGTCGTCGGCGCAGCTGATGAGGATGCCGCCGGGTTCGATCCGGCCGACGAACGCCTCGAACACCCTCCGGTAGGCCTGCTCGTCGCCGTGGTGGTCGAGGTGGTCGGGTTCGACGTTGGTGACGATCGCGATCCGCGGGGAGAACGCGGTGAACGAGCCGTCGCTCTCGTCGGCCTCGACGACGAACACGTCACCACCGCCGTGGTGCGCCCCGGCCCCGGACGCCGCCAGGTCACCACCGATCGCGAACGACGGGTCGACCCCGCAGTGCTGCAGGGCGACGGTGAGCATCGAGGTCGTCGACGTCTTGCCGTGGGTGCCCGCGACCGCCGCCACCCTGCGCCCGGTGGTCAGTGCGGCGAGCGCGTCGGCGCGGTGCACGACGGTCAGTCCGCGCGTCCGGGCGGCGGCCAGCTCCGGGTTGGTCTCGCGGATCGCGGTGGACACCACCACGGTCGGCGGCCCGTCCAGCAGCTCCAGGTGGCCGGCGTCGTGTCCGACCTCCACCCGGGCACCCAGCGCCCGCAGCGCGAGCACGGCACGGGAGTCCTTGGCGTCGGAGCCGGACACCGCGATGCCGCGGGCCAGCAGGATGCGGGCGATCCCGCTCATCCCGGCGCCGCCGATCCCGATCAGGTGAACCCGTTCACCGAGCACGCTCGCTCCGGTGGCGGTCATCGGGCCAGCACCTCGAAGACCAGGCGGGCGAGCCGCTCGTCGGCGTCGGCGTGCCCGGACGCCCGGGCGGCGGCGCCCATCGCGGCCAGCCGGCCGTGATCGGTGAGCAGCGGCAGCAGCTCGGCCAGCGCCCGCTCGCCGGTCAGCTCGGCGTCGGGCACGAGCACCCCCCCGCCCGCCGCGATCACCGGCTCCGCGTTGAGCGCCTGCTCGCCGTTGCCGTGCGGCAGCGGGACGTACACCGCCGGCAGCCCGACGGCCGTCACCTCCGCAACGGTCGTCATCCCGCAGCGGCCGAGGACGGCGTCGGCCGCGGCGTAGGCGAGGTCCATCCGGTCGATGTAGGGCAGCGGGACATAGCCGGGCGCCGGGGCCGCGGCGGTGCCGGTCCGCCCGTGCGCGTGCAGCACCGCGACGCGGGCGTCGACGAACCCGGGCAGGGCCGCGGCGATCGCGGTGTTGAGCGTGCGGGCGCCCTGCGAGCCGCCGAAGACGAGCAGCACCGGGCCGTCCGCGGGCAGTCCGAAGTGCGCTCGGGCCTGCGCCCGCAGCGCCGCCCGGTCCAGCCCGGTGATGGCCCGTCGCAGCGGCATCCCGACCACCTGCTCGCCGGGCAGCCCGCTGCCGGGCACCGCGGTCGCGACGGCCGCGGCGAACCGCGCCCCGACCTTGTTCGCCAGCCCGGCACGGGCGTTCGCCTCGTGCACCACGATCGGGGCGCGGCCACGCGCACCGAGGTAGGCCGGCAGGGCGACGTACCCACCGAACCCGACGACGACGTCGGCGCCGGTCTTGTCGAGCACCTCACGGACCCGGGAGACGGCGGCGCGGACCCGCCCGGGCAGCCGTAGCAGGTCGCCACTGGGCCTGCGTGGCAGCGGCACCGGCGGGATCAGTTCGAGTGGGTAGCCACGGGCCGGGATGAGCTGGGTGTCGAGCCCGCGCTCGGTGCCGAGCGCGGTGACCTCGGCGTGCGGGTGCAGCCTGCGGACGGCGTCGGCGAAGGCCAGCGCGGGTTCGATGTGCCCGGCGCTGCCCCCGCCCGCGACGACGACGGACAGCTTCGACGGGCTCACCGGCGCACCGCCCCGCGCTGGGCCGGCGGCCGGACGACCGGCGCCCGGTAGGGCTCCGGCGGGGGCAGGCGCAGCAGCCGGGCCAGCTTTCCCTGGCCCTGAGCCTGGAGCACGGCGACCGCCTCCGGCTCGTGCCGGGCGGCGTTGGCGAGGATGCCGAACGCGAACATGGTGACCACCAGCGAGGTGCCTCCGGACGAGATCAGGGGCAGCTGCAGCCCGGTCACCGGCAGCAGGCCCACGACGTACCCGATGTTGATCGCCGCCTGGGCGGCGAGCCAGACGGTGAGCGTGGCACAGACGATTCGCAGCCACGGATCGGTGTTGCGGGTGGCGATCCGCAGGCCGGTGTAGGCCAGGGTCGCGAACAGCGCGAGCACCGCGAACGCGCCGACGAAGCCGAGCTCCTCGCCGATGATCGCGAAGATGAAGTCGTTGTGGGCGTTGGGCAGGTAGCTCCACTTGGCCCGGCCCTGGCCCAGCCCGACGCCGAGCAACCCGCCGTCGGCGAGCGAGTAGAGGGCCTGGGTGGCCTGGTAGGCCGGACCCAGCGGATCGGAGGTGTCCGGGGAGAGGAACGCGGTGATCCGGGCCTGCCGGTACCCGGCCGTCAGGCCCAGGATCAGGGCACCGGCCATGGCCCCCGCGGTGAGGCCGGCCAGCAGCTTCATCGACGCGCCCGCGAAGAACAGCAGCGCGATGAGCACGATGCCGAGCGAGATCGTCATGCCCAGGTCGGGCTGGAGCACGATCAGGGTGGCCAGCACCAGGGCGATGGGCACCACCGGCGACAGCGCGTGCCGCCAGCGGTGCATCACCGCCCGCCGGGCGGCCAGGACGTGCGCGCCCCACAGGGCGAGCGCCACCTTGGCCGGCTCGCCGGGCTGGAACGCGAACGAGCCGAGCGTGAACCAGGCCCGCGAGCCGCCGCGCACCGTCCCGACCCCCGGGATGAGCACGAGCGCGAGCAGCACGGTGCACAGCACCAGGCACACCGGGGCGAGCCGGCGCAGGGTGCGCGGCGGGATCCGCAGCCCGACCCAGAACACGACGAGCCCCACCGCGCAGAACATCACCTGGCGGGTGAAGACCGAGTAGGACGACCCGCCCGCGGCGAACGCCTCCACCGCCGACGCGGACAGCACCATCACCAGCCCGAACGACGTCAGCAAACCGAACACGGCGAGGACGAGGTGCAGCGAGGTCAGCGGGCGGCGCAGCCACTGCGCCAGTGCCGTGGCCGCGCGACCGACCGCGACGCGCAGGCCGGAGAGCGGGGCGGGGGCGCCGGAGCGGGGGCCCCGGACCGGCCGGGCCCCGCCACGCCGGGTCGGGGCCGGGCTCATCCGAGAGCCTCCGCCGCGGATCCCGTGCGAGCGGCCAGTTCCGCGACCGCCGTGGCGAACGCCTCGCCACGGTGGGCGTAGTCGCGGAACTGGTCCATCGACGCGGCGGCCGGGGCGAGGAGCACCACATCACCCGGTCGGGCGAGCGCGGCGGCGCGGCGCACGGCGGTCGTCATGGGGTCATCGTCACCTGTGGTCACCTCGGCGACGGGGACGTCGGGGGCGTGTCGCGCCAGTGCTGCGACGATCTCCGCCCGGTCGGTGCCGATCACCACGGCGGCGGCCAGCCGGTCGGCGTGCCGGGCGACGAGGTCGTCGACCGAGGCCCCCTTCAGCAGCCCCCCGACGATCCACACGATCCCGGCCCCCGCCTGGGCGGCGAGCGACGCGTCGGCGGCGTGCGGGTTGGTCGCCTTGGAGTCGTCGACGTAGCGCACTCCGGCCACCGTGCCGACCGGTGCGGCGCGGTGCGGGCCCGGCCGGAAACCCGCCAGGCCGTCGCGGACGGCGTCCGCCGAGACGCCGTGCGCGCGGGCCAACGCGGCGGCGGCGAGGGCGTCGGTGAGGCCGGGCGGGCCGGCGGGGCTCACCCGGGCGGCGTCGATCAGCGGGACCGGGCCGTCACCGAAGGCACGGTCGACGAGCGTCCCGCCGACGATGCCGAGCTGGTCGGGGCCGGGTTCGCCGAGCGTCACCCCGACCCGGTGCGACGCCGGCGAGGCGGCCAGCAGCGCCGCCGCGGCCGGGTCGTCGACACCGGCGACCGCGACCGGGCCGGTGAGCGCCGCGGCCTTGGCCGCGGCGTAGGCGGGCATGCCGCCGTGCCAGTCCAGGTGGTCCTCGGCGATGTTGAGCACGCAGCCGGCCGCCGGCCGGACCGACGGCGACCAGTGCAGCTGGAAGCTGGACAGCTCCACCGCGAGCACCCGGTGGCCCGCGCAGACCGCGCTGACCACGGGGTAGCCGATGTTGCCGCAGGCCACGGCGTCGAGCCCGGCGGCGCGCAGGATCGCGGCGAGCATCCCGACGGTCGTGGTCTTGCCGTTCGTGCCGGTGACGGCGAGCCACACGGGGGGCTCGGGTCGGGCGGCTCCCAGCCGCCACGCCAGCTCCGGCTCGCCGACCAGTTCGATCCCGGCCGCCGCGGCCGCCGCCACCAGCGGGTGGTCCGGACGACGGCCCGGGCTCGTCACGATCAGCGAGGTGCCGTCGGGGATCCCGCCGTCACCCGGCTCGGCGCCGGCGGGCAGCTCGGCCAGGCTCGCGGGGTTGTCGTCGGTCACCGTGACCCGGGCGCCGGCCGCGACCAGCGCCTCCGCGGCGGCCAGCCCGGAGATGCCGGCGCCGGCCACCAGGACCCGCCGACCGGCCAGCTCATCACTCACGCCAGATCCCTCAGTTCCCTCGCCCATGCCTGCCCACCATCCCCACGAGCGCGTCATGACTCCACGACGCGGCGGGTGGCATCACAGGCCCGCGGAGGCGGTGAGCCACTCGCTGTAGAAGATGCCCAGCCCGAGGGCGGCGCAGACGGCGGCGAGCAACCAGAACCGGATGATCACCGTGGTCTCCGCCCACCCGGCCAGTTCGAAATGGTGGTGGAACGGTGCCATCCGGAACAGCCGTCTGCGCGTCGTGCGGAACACGACGATCTGCAGCGCGACCGACAGCGCCTCGACCACGAACACCCCGCCGATCACCACGAGCAGCAGCTCGGTGTGGGTGACCATGGACAACCCGGCGATCAGACCGCCGAGCGCGAGCGAGCCGGTGTCGCCCATGAAGATGCGGGCCGGCGCCGCGTTCCACCACAGGAACCCGATGCAGCCACCCATCGCCGCGGCCGCCACGACGGCCACGTCGAGCGGGTCACGCACCTCGTAGCAACCGGCCGCCGAGGCCAGCGCGCAGCTGTTGCGGAACTGCCAGAACCCGATGATCACGTAGGTGGCGAGCACCATCGCCGAGGTACCGGCCGCGAGCCCGTCCAGGCCGTCGGTGAGGTTCACCGCGTTCGACCACGCCGACACGACCAGGTAGCAGAACAGCACGAAGCCGACCGCACCGAAGGACAGCACCGCGATCTCGCGGACGAACGACAGCTTGTCCGAGGCCGGGGTCAGGTTCCGCTCGTTGGCGAACCGCAGCGCCAGCACCGCGAACACGACCGCCGTGAGCAACTGCCCGACGAGCTTGGAGGTCTTGTTCAGCCCCAGGTTGCGCTGCCGGCGGATCTTGATGAAGTCGTCGATGAAGCCGACGATGCCGAGTGCGGTGGTCAGGAACAGCACCAGCAGCGCCGAGGCCGTCACCGGTTCGCCCACGAGCACGTGCGCGGCCGCGTAGCCGACCCAGATCGACAGCAGGATCGCGACCCCGCCCATGGTGGGGGTGCCGCGCTTGCTCTTGTGGCTGGCCGGGCCGTCGGCGCGGATCTCCTGGCCGAATCCCTGCCGGGCGAAGAACCGGATCAGGTACGGGGTCAGCAGGATGGACACCGCCAGCGCGACACCGGCGGCGATGAAGACGGCTCTCACCGGGACACCAGCTCCGTGCTCGAATCGTCGCGGGGGTGCAGCAGGTCGGCGGCGATCCGGTCCAGGCCGACCGCGCGGGACGCCTTGACCAGCACCACGTCGCCGGGGCGCAGCTCCGCGCGCAGCAGCTCGACCGCCGCGTCGACGTCACCGACGTGCTCTGCCGCCGAGCCGTACTCGGTGTGGTCGACGGCGACGAGGCGGTCGACACCCAGTTCGGCGGCGGCGGCGGCGACCTCGACGTGCGCGGCCGCGGCCTGCTCCCCCAGCTCGGCCATCCGGCCCAGCACGGCCCAGGTGCGGCGCCCGCTCCCGCCCGGTGGACCGGCCCCGATCGCGACCAGCGCCTGCAGCGCGGCCCGCATCGACTCCGGGTTGGCGTTGTACGCGTCGTTGACCACGGTCACCCCGTCACGGCGTTCGGTGACCTCCATCCGCCAGCGCGAGACCGGCCGGCTGGCCGACAGCGCCGCGGCCACCTCCGCCGGCGTCGCTCCCAGCTCGAGTCCGACCGCGGCGGCGGCCAGCGCGTTTCCGACGTGGTGGGCGCCGACGAGCTGCAACGCGACGGCGGCCTCCCCTACCGGGGTGACCAGCCGAAACCGCGGGCGGCCCCCGTCCAGGGTCACGTCCTCGGCGCGGACGGCCGCCTCGGGGGCCTGCCCGACGGTGACGACGCGGGCGGTGGTGCGGCCGGCCATCGCGGCGACGGCCGGGTCATCGGCGTTGAGCACCGCGACCCCACCCCGGGCCGCCGCGGGCAGCGCCTCGACGAGCTCGCCCTTGGCCCGGGCGACGGCCTCCTGCGAGCCGAACTCGCCGAGGTGCGCACGTCCGACGTTGAGCACGACGCCGATCCGTGGCGGGGCGATCGCGCTCAGGGCGGTGATGTGCCCGGCGCCGCGGGCGGACAGCTCGAGTACCAGGTGCCGGGTGGCCGCGTCGGCCCGCAGCACGGTCCAGGGGTGGCCCAGCTCGTTGTTGAACGACCCGGGCGGGGCCACCGTGGGGCCGAGGGGGCCGAGCACCGCGGCGAGGAGGTCCTTGGTCGAGGTCTTGCCGGAGCTGCCGGTCACCCCGACGACGGTCAGGTCCCCGAGGGTGTCCACGACGTGCCGGGCCAGCCGGGCCAGCGCGGCGAGCACAGCGGCACCGGCGCCCGCGGGGTCGAACTCGGCCAGGTAGGTTCCGGCGGCCTGCTCCGCCGGCGGGACGATCACCGCGGGGGCGTCGACCTCCCGGCCCGCGAGCACTCCGGCCGCACCGGCCGCGACCGCGGCGGCCGCGAAGTCGTGCCCGTCCACGCGCTCGCCGGGCAGCGCGAGGAACAACCCGCCCGGCCCCACCGCGCGGGAGTCGAACTCCACCGCCGTGACCAGTTCCTCACCGGACGCCCGGTGCAACCGGCCACCGGTCACGGCGGCGATCTCGGCCAGCCGCATCTCGATCATTCAGTACTTCCGATCCTGCTCGGGTCGCTCGTCACGAGGCGCCCCCGCCGGCCGCGACGATCGCGGCCACCAGCTCGTCGACATCGTTGAAGGGGTGCTTGACGCCGTTGATCTCCTGGCCGGTCTCGTGGCCCTTGCCGGCCACGACCACCGCGTCGCCCGGCTTGGCCATCGCCACCGCAGCGGCGATCGCGGCCCGCCGGTCGCCGATCTCCAGCAGGTCGCCGCGACGCGGCTCGGCCTCCGCACCGGCCCGCATCGCCTTGCGGATCGCGGCCGGCTCCTCGCTCCGCGGGTTGTCGTCGGTGATCACCAGCAGCTCCGAGCGGGCCGCGGCGACCGAGCCCATCACCGGGCGCTTGCCGGCGTCGCGGTCGCCGCCGCAGCCCAGCACGACCAGCAGCCGGCCCTCGACCTGGCGCCGCAACGCGTCGAGCAGGGCGGCCACCGCGGCGGGCTTGTGCGCGTAGTCGACGATCGCGAGAAACGGCTGCCCGGCCTCGACACGCTGCATCCGGCCCGGGACGGTCAGCTCGGCGAAGCGCTCCGCCGCCACCGCGGCGGGC
The DNA here is from genome assembly GCF_012911875.1 of Pseudonocardia bannensis. Taxonomy (GTDB): domain Bacteria; phylum Actinomycetota; class Actinomycetes; order Mycobacteriales; family Pseudonocardiaceae; genus Pseudonocardia; species Pseudonocardia bannensis. Next base: position 28,158 of record NZ_JAAXKZ010000066.1, read on the forward strand.
ACCCCCACCGCATCCAGGCAGGCCAGCGCGACGAGCGCGTTGCCGACGTTGAACGCCCCCGGGAGACGCAGCCGGACCGGGACCATCACACCGTCGGGGGGCACGGCACCGAAGTGCTGGGTGCCGTCGGGATCGGTCTCGACGTCCACGGCCCGCCAGTCGGCCACGCCGGTGGTCGAGACGGTGACCGCCCCGGGCGTGCGCGCGGCCAGCCGGCGGCCCCACTCGTCGTCGACGCAGACGACGTGGTGGCGGGCCCGGCCGTCGAACAGGCGCGCCTTGGCCTCGAAGTAGTCGTCCAGGTCGGCGTGGAAGTCGAGGTGGTCCTGGGACAGGTTGGTGAACGCGCCGACGGCGAAGCGGGTGCCGGCCACCCGGCCGAGCGCGAGCGCGTGGCTGGAGACCTCCATGGCCACGTCGGTGACCCCGGCCTCGGCCATCCTCGCGAACAGCGCCTGCAGGTCCGGGGCCTCGGGGGTGGTGAAGGTGCTGGGCAGGCTCTCGCCGTCCGGGCCGTGCACCCGGGTCTGCACGGTGCCCAGCAGCCCGGGGGTCCGCCCCCCGGCGGCGAGCCCGGCCTCGAGCAGGTGCGCGACGGTGGTCTTGCCGCTGGTCCCCGTCACCCCGATCACGTCGAGACGCGCCGTGGGGTCCCCGTAGACGTGCGCCGCGACGGTGCCGAGCACGTCGCGCGGGTGGGGGTGGACGAGCAGCGGGACGCCGGCGAGCGCCGGGCGGGCCGCCCCGTCCGGGTCGGTGAGCACGGCCGCGGCCCCGGCCGACAGCGCGAGCGTGGCGAAGTCGGCCCCGTGCGCGCGGGCCCCGGGAAGCGCCGCGAACAGGTCGCCGGGGCGCACCTCGGCCGCGCGCAGGGTGACCCCGGAGACGGGGCGGGACGACGCGGGGTCGGCTGACGGCGGGCGGAACTCGGCGCCCGCCGCGGCGGCCAGCACGGCCGGTTCGAGTGACCGCACGTGCGCCGGCCGCGGGGGCGCGGTGGCTCCGTCCGGGACGGATGAGCAGGCGGGCGACACGTCGGGGAAGGCTACCGGCGTCCCGGATCCGGCCTGCGCCGCACCGGCGTCGCGAACCACGTCTGCCGGTGGGTCCCACCACCCGCCGCAGGCAGCCCACCGGTGGTCGTCGACCCGCGCCGGGCCGGTTCGCGGGGGCGCGCCGGGGCCCGGCCGGTGACCGCGGCGCCCGCGCCGGTGATCGACACCCGGACGGTGGGCGCCGCACGGAGCCCTGTCCGCGCCGCCGCGGCGCCCGTCCCGGGGGCTGTGCGGCCGGTCGGCGCCGAGGGCCCACCAGTGGCCGCGCCGGCCGTCGTCAGTGCCGGGAGCCGGGCCGGAAGCCGGGCCGGGAGGCCCCGCGCAGCCGCCCGCACGATCGGTGGTGCCCTGCGGGTGCACGTCGGGGCCGATGCCGTCAGGGAGCGACGAGTGTCTGCACCAGTGGCGGTTCGGTGCTCACCGGGATCTGCTCGCGCTGGGCCAGGTAGCTCGCGATGTCGTGGAACAGCGGCGCCGCACTGGTGCCACCCTGGGGCGCGTCGAGCATGATCCCGATGACGTACCGCGGATCCTGCGCCGGCAGCATCCCGGCGAACGTGATCCAGTAGGTCGACTTCGCGTAACACCCGCAGGACGGGTCGACCTGCTGCGCGGTCCCCGTCTTGCCGCTCACCTGGTACCCGGGGACGGCGGCCGCCGGCCCCGTGCCCCGCTGCCCGCGGGCGTCCTGGGTCACCGCCGTCAGCATGGTGCGCAGCTTCTGGGCGGTCTCCGGCGAGATGACGCGCACCGGCTCCGGCGCGGGCGACGGTGTCCGCGCCCCGTCCGGGCCGATCGTGGCGGAGACGATCCGGGGCGGGATCCGCACGCCGTCGTTGGCCACGGCCTGGTACATCCCGGCCATCTGCAGCACCGTCATCGACAGACCCTGGCCGATGGGCAGGTTGCCGAAGGTCGACCCGGACCAGGACTCCCGTGCCGGCACCCGCCCGGCGCTCTCCCCGGGCAGCCCGACGCCCGTCCGCTGTCCCAGCCCGAAGCGGGTCAGCATGTCGGCGAACCGGTCCTCCCCGACCTTCTGCGCCATCATGATCGTCCCGACGTTCGACGACTTCGCCAGCACACCGGTCAGCGTGTAGTTCTCGACCCCGTGCTTCCAGGCGTCGTTGACCGTGCGGTCCGCGACCTTGATGCTGCCGGGGACCGCCAGCACGTCCTCCGGGTTCGCCAGCCCGTACTCCAACGCCGCCGCCATCGTGACGATCTTGTTGACGGAGCCGGGCTCGAACGGGTTGGACACCGCGGCGTTGCCCAGAAGTTTGTTGTCCGCGCCCGCGAGGTTGCTCGGGTCGAACGTCGCACCGTTGGCCAGCGCGAGGACCTCACCGGTCGCGGCGTCCAGCACCACCGCCGAGCCGCCCTTGGCCCCGGTCCTGGTCACGTAGTCACCGAGTTGGCGCTGCACCGAGTACTGCAGGTCGGAGTCCAGCGTCAGCTGCACGTCCGAGCCGGGGGTCGCGGGGCGTTCGGCGCGGATACTGCCGGGGATCACCGTGGAGCTGCCCTCGGCGGTGTCCACGATCTGCATGCCGTCGGTACCCGCCAGCACGTTGTCCTGCGAGCTCTCCAGCCCGATCAACCCGCTCAGCTTCTGGTCCGTGCTGTTCCAGGAGGCGGCGCCGATGACGTTGGCCGCGAGCGTCCCACCGGGGTACTGGCGCGACTCGCGCTTCTCCTCGGCGATCTCCGGGAACCGCTCCCGGATCGCGCGGGCCACGTCGGGGTCGGCGAGCGGCGCGAGCACGACATAACCGCGATCGCTGTTCAGCGACGCGAGCAGGGCGTTGCGGTCCGCCCCGGTGCGCTCGGCGACGGCGGCGGCCATGTCGGCCTTGTACGCCGCCGCCCCCTCCCGTTTGACGGAGTTGATCAGACGCGGGTTGGTCACCAGGGCCCGGGCCTCGGTGCTGAAGGCGAGCGGGTTGCCCGCGCGATCGAGTATCGAACCGCGCTCGGCCGCGATGACGATCTTGCTGGTGCGCTGCTTCGCGGAGTTCGCGGTCAGCTCGGCGGACTGCACGGTCTGCACCGCGACGAGCTTGAGCCCGCTCAGCGCAAGCGCGACGACCAGCACGATGCGGCCGATCTTCATCCGGCGCGCGAGGTCGCCGGTGCGTGCGCCGGGGCGGCGCGGCACAGGCCGGCGCGACGGTGAGTTGCGCGCCGCACCGGCCGGCCGGGACCGGGGCGGAGCTGCCGGCATCAGCCTGCTCCGCCTGCGACCGGGTCGGCCTGACCTGCGGAAACGCCCGGCGCGGCGGGAGCCGGGGCTCCGGCCTGACCGGCGGTGGCCGGGGCATCCGGGGCCGGGGCGGCGCCCGCGTCACCGGCCGGCGCGGCGGCATCCGCGGGCGGGGCCGCGGGG
>NZ_JAAXKZ010000067.1 GCF_012911875.1 Pseudonocardia bannensis
GTGCCGGATTCCCGGGGGTGGGGTCCCCGTCCCCTGCCGTCACCGCATCTCCCGCGCCCGGCCCTTGACCGCGCGGCCCATCGCCCGGGCGATGTCGCGCTCCGCGTCGCGCTTGGCCAGGTCGGTCCGCTTGTCGTAGCTCTTCTTGCCCTTCGCCAGGGCGAGCTCGCACTTGACCTTGCCGTCGGAGAAGTACAGCGACAGCGGCACCAGGGTCAGCCCGCCCTCGCGGATCTTGCCGATCAGCCGCTCGATCTCCCCGCGGTGCAGCAGCAGCTTGCGGGTGCGCCGGGGCTCGTGGTTCGTCCAGCTGCCCTGGGTGTACTCGGGGATGTGCAGGCCGCGCAGCCAGACCTCGCCGTCGTCGACGGTCGCGAAGGCGTCGACCAGGGACGCCCGGCCCAGGCGCAGGCTCTTGACCTCGGTGCCCAGGAGCGCGACGCCGGCCTCGTAGGTGTCGAGGATCGTGTAGTCGTGTCGCGCCTTCCGGTTCTGCGCGATGACTTTGCGGCCTTTCTCCTTCACCTGTCCAGACTACGCGGCGGGGATCGCGGACGCCGTCGTCCGCGACCCCCGAGCGTGGCGACCCGCCCGGCTACAGCCGGACGTAGAGCCGCAGCGTCACGTAACCGGTGATCGCCGCGATCGCGGCCCCGATGGGCACCAGGTAGATCGAGACCTGCACGACGTCGAGCAGGCTGATCGGCGGGATGACGCCGTTCTGCGCGATCCCGGCGAGCAGGTCGTCGATGAACACGAACTTGGCCGCGATCAGTCCGGCCGAGGCCAGCACCGCGCCCACCACGCCCGTGACCACCGCCTCGATGAGGAACGGCAGTTGGGTGTACCAGCGGGTGGCACCGACCAGCCGCATGACCCCGACCTCTGTACGCCGGGTGTAGGCCGAGACCTGCACCGTGTTGGAGATCAGCAGCAGTGCCGCGACGGCCTGCACGAGCGCGAGCGCGAACGTCACGTTCCGGACGCCGCCGAGGAAGTCGAACAGCTTGGCCACGACGTCACGCTGGTCGATCACGTTCCGCACGCCGACCTGGTCGGCCATGGCCTGGCGGATCGCCTCGGCACCGGTGTCCTGGTCGACCAGCTTGACCCGCAGCGTTGCCGGCAGCGACTGCGGCCGGACCACCTCGGCGATCGACTGCCCGGCGAACAGCTCCTTGAAGCGCTCGTAGGCCTGCGGCTGGCTCTCGAAGTCCACCGACTCGACCAGCGGCGAGTTCTCCAGGGTGGTGCGCAGGTTCGCGCAGATCGGCTGGCTGCAGTCGGTGTCGGTGCTCGACACGTCCTGGGTCAGCGAGACCTGCACCTCGAGCCGGTCGCTGTAGAGCCGCTCGGTGCTGTCGATCGTGTTCACCGCGAGCAACCCGGTGCCGACCAGACCCAGCGAGATCGCGGTGGTCAGGACCATCGCGACGGTCATCGTGACGTTGCGGCGCAGCCCGGTGAGAACCTCCCGCGCGACGAAGTCTGTACGCACCGGTGCTACCGCCCCACGCCGTAGACGCCGCGCGACTCGTCGCGGACGACCTGACCGAGGTCGAGCTCGACGACGCGGCGGCGCATCGAGTCGACGATGGAGTGGTCGTGGGTGGCCATGACGACCGTGGTGCCGGTGCGGTTGATCCGTTCCAGCAGCAGCATGATGTCCTGGCTGGTGTCCGGATCGAGGTTCCCGGTGGGCTCGTCGGCCAGCAGCACCAGCGGCCGGTTCACGAACGCCCGCGCGATGGCCACCCGCTGCTGCTCACCGCCGGAGAGCTCGTGCGGCATCCGCTCGGCCTTGCCCTCCAGTCCGACCAGCTCCAGCACCTCGGGCACCACCTTGCGGATCGTCGAGGCCTGCTTGCCGATCACCTCGAGGGCGAACGCGACGTTGCCGCCGACGGTCTTGTTGGGCAGCAGCCGGAAGTCCTGGAACACGCAGCCGATGCGCTGGCGCAACCGGGGCACCCGCCGTCGGGGGAGCTTCGCGACGTTGAGATCGGAGACGAAGATGTTGCCCCGGGTGGGTACGTCCTCGCGCAGCAGCAGCCGCAGGAAGGTCGACTTGCCCGAGCCGGACGGCCCGATCAGGAAGACGAACTCGCCCTTCTCCACGGACACCGACACCCGGTCGAGGGCGGGGCGCGTGGACGTCTTGTACATCTTGGTGACGCGTTCCAGGCGAATCACGACGCGGGACGTTACCGCCGGGCCGCGACCGGACCGTTACCCGACTCGCCCCCTGGGCGCCCCCCGGCTACCGCTCGGCTGGTTCATCACGACCGGAACGGGTGACCGGCCGACCGTTCGCCGTCAGTCCGCGGTGGCCTGGGTGCGCCGCCAGCGGATCGCCGACTCGATGAAACCGTCGATGTCGCCGTCGAGCACCGCGGAGGGGTTGCCCACCTCGTGCTCGGTGCGCAGGTCCTTGACCATCTGATACGGGTGCAGCACGTAGGAGCGCATCTGGTTGCCCCAGGACGACCCGGTGTCCTTGAGAGCGTCCATCCTCGCCTGCTCCTCCCGGCGCTGCCGCTCCAGCAGCTTGGCCTGCAGGACCACCATGGCGGTGGCCTTGTTCTGCAGCTGCGAGCGCTCGTTCTGGCAGGACACGACGATCCCGGTGGGGATGTGGGTGAGCCGGACGGCGGAGTCGGTGGTGTTGACGCCCTGCCCGCCGGGGCCGGACGAGCGGTACACGTCGACCCGCAGGTCCTTCTCGTCGATCTCCACGTGGTCGGTCGACTCGACGACCGGCGCCACCTCGACCCCGGCGAACGAGGTCTGCCGGCGGCCCTGGTTGTCGAACGGCGAGATCCGGACCAGCCGGTGCGTGCCCTGCTCGACCGACAGGGTCCCGTAGGCGAACGGCGCGTGCACCTGGAAGGTCGCCGACTTGATGCCGGCCTCCTCGGCGTAGGAGGTGTCGTAGACGTCGACGTTGTAGCCGTGACGCTCGGCCCAGCGCAGGTACATCCGCATCAGCATCTCGGCGAAGTCGGCGGCGTCGACGCCACCGGCCTCGGCGCGGATGGTCACCAGCGCCTCACGCGGGTCGTACTCGCCCGACAGCAGCGTGCGCACCTCGAGCGAGGCGATCTCCTCGCGCAGCTTGGCGCGCTCGGCATCGGCGTCGGCGATGGCCGCGGTGTCGCCCTCCTCCTCGGCGAGCTCGTAGAGCACCGGAAGGTCCTCGAGACGCCGACGCAGCTCCTCGACCCGGCGCAGGTCACCCTGGGCGTGGGCGAGCCGGCTGGTCACCTTCTGCGCGGCCTCGGTGTCGTTCCACAGATCGGGCTGCCCCGCCTGGTCGGAGAGGTCGGCGATCTCGGCGCGCAGCGCGGGGAGGTCGACGACCGCCTCGATGCTCTCCATGGTGCCGGAGAGGTCCTTCAGGTCGGCTGCGACGTCGGGGTTCACAACAGTCCAGGGTACGCACCGCGCGAGCTGCCCGGTCGCGCCCTCCTACTCCTCCGGGATGGCGTCCAGCAGCTTGACCATGGCACGGGTGTGCGCGACGGCGAAGTCGGCGACGGCCTTGCGATACGGGTCGGGTTCGCCCTTGGCGGCCGCGCGGGCGGCGTCCAGCCGGGCGGCGTAGACCTCCTTCGAGGACCGGACGAGCTCGGCGCGCTGCTTGCTGGTCAGCGAGCCCGCGTGCAGCAGCCGCAGCACCAGGGGGCTACGCAGTGCGTCGGACCCGCTGCCCGTGGTGAGCCAGTTCTTGAACGCCCGCTTGCCGGCCGCGGTGATCACGTACTGCTGCGACGCCCGGGGCCCCTGTTTGCCGAGCCGGAGCAGCCCGGCCTCGGCCAGCGCCGGCAGTTCCCGGTAGACCTGGCTGCGGGTGACGGAGAAGAAGGAGCCGAACCGCTCCCCCGCCGCAGCGACCAGTTGCCCTCCGGTCATCGGCCCGGAGTGCAGCAGTCCGAGCAGCGCGGCGGCAGTGGCATTGACTGCGGTGGGCCCCGGCATTCCTCCACGGTGCCACGGCCGGGGCCCGACCGCATCCACTGTGGGCCGGTCCCGGTCCAGTGTGGCCGAACGGCTCAATCCCGGGCGGCGTCCGGGAGTATCGAGGGCGCCACCGGTCGCCCGGGCCGCTGGAGTCCGGGTTCCAGCCGGCCGGCGGAAGTGGTGGCGCTCGGCGGTCATGCATCGGGTCAGAGCATGAGGGTGCGCTTGCGACCGGACGAATGTGTAGCAGAACGTGTGCATTCCGCGACCGAGAGCGACCACTTCACGTCGGCCTCACAGAGCGGGGGCGAGGGTACCGGCCAGCAGGTCGGCCGCCGGGCGACGTCCCGGCGCGACGGCCACCGCCGGGCCCACCATGAGAGAGCGCGCATGGTCCGTTTCCTTCTTCGCCGCCTGCTGAACTACGTGGTGCTGTGCCTGGTCGCCACGTTCCTGGCCTACTCGCTGGCGTCGCTGACGTTCAGGCCGCTCAGCACGCTGCAGAACCGGCAGCCCCCGCCGCCCCCGCAGACGATCGCGGCCAAGAGCGCGGAGTTGAACCTCGACCAACCGATCCCCCGGCGCTTCCTCACCTGGGCGGGCGGCGTCGTGCAGGGCGACTTCGGCAACACGGTGGTGAGCGCCCCGATCGGCGAACAGGTGCTCAGCCGGGCCGGGACCAGCCTGCGGCTGTTCCTCGCCGGCACACTGATCGGCGTCACCCTCGGGGTGCTCATCGGCGTGGCCGGTGCGGTCCGCCAGTACCGGCCGTCGGACTACCTCGCGACGCTGTTCTCCTTCCTGATGCTGTCGACCCCCGTCTTCGTCGTCGGCACCCTGCTCAAGGTCGTCTGGTTGCCGGTGAACCAGGCCGCGGGAACCCAGATCCTCTACTTCTCCGGCGAGGTGACCGCCGGTTTCCAGGGAACATTCACCGAGTCGCTCGTGGACCGATTGCAGCACCTGGTGCTGCCCACCGTGGCGATCGCTCTCGGACAGATCGCCTTCTACAGCCGCTACCAGCGCAGCGCGATGCTGGACGTGCTGGGCAGCGATTTCCTGCGCACGGCGCAGGCGAAGGGGCTGACGCGGCGGCGCGCGTTGTTCAGGCACGGCCTGCGCACGGCGCTCATCCCGATGGCGACGCTGTTCGCCTTCGGCTTCGGCCTGCTCGTCACCGGTGGCGTGTTCACCGAACGGATCTTCGGCTGGTTCGGGATGGGCGACTGGCTCATCGTCGGCGTGCAGCAGCAGGACGCGAACATCGTCGCAACCGTGACGTTGTTCGTCGCCGTACTGGTGCTCGTCTCCGGATGGCTGTCCGATGCCCTCTACGCCGCGCTCGACCCGCGCGTGCGGATCCGGTGAGCAGGAGATCGACCATGGCCAGTCCCGTCATCGCCTCGGGTTCCGGCACCGGGCCCGACCCGGCCGGGGCGGACACCGGTCCGGCCGGAGGTGCGATCGAGGCGCTGGGCCGCCGCCGGCTCGTGCTGCGCCGCTTCCTGCGCAACCGGCTGAGCGCCGCCGGTGGGGTGGTCCTGGTCCTGCTGTTCGCGATGGCGTTCCTGGGGCCACTGTTCTACCCGTGGGACCACCGCACGCAGGACGATCTCGCGCTGCTCACCCCGCCCTCGCCGGAGCACTGGTTCGGCACCACCAAGCTCGGCGAGGACCTGTTCGCCCAGTGCATGCGCGGCCTGCAGAAGTCACTGCTCATCGGCCTGCTCGTCGCGATCATCTCGACGGCGCTGGCGGCCGTGGTCGGGGCCGCGGCCGGCTACTTCGGCAGGGCCACCGACCGCTCCCTGATGTGGCTGGTCGACCTGCTGCTGGTGCTGCCGTCGTTCCTCGTGGTCGCGATCCTGTCCCCCGCCTTCCGCGGTGGGTCGTGGCTGCTGCTGGTGGTGCTGCTGGCCGCGTTCCAGTGGATGATCACCGCGCGGATCGTGCGGGGCATGACGCTGAGCCTGCGCGAGCGCGAGTACGTCAAGGCCGCGCGGTTCATGGGGATGGCGCCGTGGCCCATCATCCGCAGGCACATCCTGCCCAACATGGCGTCGCTGTTGATCATCGACGCGACGATCAACGTCGGCACCGCCATCACCGCGGAGACGGCGCTGTCGTTCTTCGGCTTCGGCATCCAGCCGCCCGACATCTCGCTCGGAACGTTGATCTACAACGGTACGGAGTCCGCGCTGACCTTCTCCTGGCTGTTCCTCTTCCCCGCGGCGCTGCTGGTGACCACCGTGCTCGCCGTCAACTTCCTCGGCGACGGCCTGCGCGACGCCCTCGACCCCACCTCGCTGCGGGGCCGGCGCCGTGATTGAACGCGAGAAGGTCCTCGATCCGGGTTCCGGTGGCGACCCCGGTGGGCCCGTGCTCGAGGTCCGCGACCTGGAGGTCTCGTTCCCCAGCGAGGCCGGACGGGTCGCCGCGGTGCGCGGGCTGTCCTTCGACGTCGGCGCCGGGGAGGTGCTCGGCATCGTCGGTGAGTCCGGGTCCGGCAAGTCGGTCTCGGCGCTGGCCACGATGGGGCTGCTGCCTCCGCAGGCGCGCATCGGCGGCTCCATCCGGTTCCACGGCACCGAACTGCTCGGCAAGTCCGACGTCGCGCTGTCGCGGATCCGCGGCCGGCGCATCGCCATGGTCTTCCAGGATCCGCTCTCCGCACTGACCCCGATCTTCACGGTCGGCGACCAGGTCGCCGAGGCGTTGCGGGTGCACGACCCGAAGCTGGCGAAGAAGGCGGCCGCCGAGCGGGCCGTCGACCTGCTCGACCTGGTGGGCATCCCCCACGCGCGGGCCCGGTCCGCCTCGTTCCCGCACGAGTTCTCCGGCGGCATGCGCCAGCGCGTCGTGATCGCCATGGCCATCGCCAACGACCCCGACCTGATCATCGCCGACGAGCCGACCACGGCGCTCGACGTCACGGTGCAGGCGCAGGTGCTCGACGTCCTGAAGACCGCGCAGGAGATCACCGGGGCCGGCATCGTCCTGATCACGCACGACCTGGGTGTGGTCGCCGGGGTCGCCGACCGGCTGATGGTCATGTACGCGGGGCGCGCGGTCGAGCAGGGCGCCGTCGACGAGGTGTTCGGCCACCCCCGGATGCCCTACACACTCGGCCTGCTCGGCTCGGTGCCCAGGCTCGACGCCACCGAGAAGCGGCCGCTGGTCCCCATCGAGGGGCAGCCACCACCCATGACGGACCTGCCGCCCGGCTGCCCGTTCACCCTGCGCTGCCCGATGGCCGTCGAGCGCTGCTCGGCGGAGGAACCCGCCCTCGAGGTGGTCGGGCCCGGCCCCGGCGGGCCCGAACCGCACCGCTCGGCGTGCTGGCGCAGCGGCGACATCGAACGCGTCGAGCACGACGTGGCCGGCGCCGGCGCCGACACGGCCGCCACGCTCTTCGGGGTGCGGGCCCCGGCCCCCGGCGCGGCGGGCACGGACGGCCGTCCCGACCGCCCGGTGGTGCTCGACGTCGTCGACCTCGTCAAGCACTACCCGGTGACCACCGGGTCGGTGTTCCGCCGCCGGGTCGGCACCGTGCACGCCGTCGACGGGATCTCCTTCGACATCCGCGAGGGCGAGGTGCTCGGCCTGGTCGGCGAGTCCGGATGCGGCAAGACGACGACCCTCATGGAGATCCTCGGCCTGGAACCCCCGATGGGCGGGCGGATCGTGGTGCTCGGCTCCGACGTCGCCGGGCTCGGCCGACGCGCCCGGGTCGCCGTGCGCCGCGACCTGCAGGTCGTCTTCCAGGACCCGGTGGCCTCGCTCGACCCGCGGTTGCCGGTCGGCGACGTGATCGGCGAGCCGCTGGAGGTGCACGGCGTCGCCCGCCCGCAGATCCGCCGGCGGGTCGCCGAGCTGCTCGACCTCGTCGGGCTGCGGCCCGACCACGCCAACCGCTACCCCGCGGAGTTCTCCGGCGGCCAGCGCCAGCGCATCGGGATCGCCCGGGCGCTGGCTCTCGAACCCAAGGTGCTGATCCTGGACGAGCCCGTCTCCGCGCTGGACGTCTCGATCCGGGCGGGCGTCATCAACCTCCTCGAGGACCTGCGGGCACGGCTCGGGCTCGCGTTCCTGTTCGTCGCCCACGACCTGTCGGTGGTCCGGCACGTGGCCGACCGGGTCGCGGTGATGTATCTCGGCAAGATCGTGGAGATCGGGGCCGTCGACCGTGTCTTCGCCGCGCCGAGCCACCCGTACACCCAGGCGCTGCTGTCCGCGATCCCGATCCCGGACCCCGCGGTCGAACGCCGCCGCGAGCGGATCCTGTTGCGCGGGGACCTGCCCAGCCCCGCCGACCCGCCGTCGGGTTGCCGGTTCCGCACCCGCTGCCCTCTCTTCGTGGAACTCGATGAGTCCCGACGCCGTCGGTGCGTGACCGAGGAGCCACCGCGCGCCGCGGTCGGCTCCGGCCACGAGGCCGCCTGCCATTTCGCGCACGCCCGGGAGGTCGTGTGACCCGCAACGGAGAGCGGACACGGAGATGGGGAGGCACCATGGGTCGATCACATCGGCGGGTGGCACTGGCCGCGGCGGGAGCGGTGGTCGCGCTGCTGCTGGCCGCGTGCGGCGGCGGGGGCGGCGGGCAACTGCAGAGCACCGAACAGCAGGCTCGGGGTGCCCAGGACATCAACCCGCAGAACCCCGCGTCCCTGCGCGAGGGCGGTGACCTGCGCTCGCCGCTCGACGCGCTCCCGGACAACCTCAACTACAACCAGGTCGACGGGGCGAGCGGAGAGACCTCCCAGGTCGGGGCAGCCATCCTGCCCAGCATTTTCACCGACGGGGCGGACGGTAGCCCGACCTTGAACACCTACTACGTCACCGCGGCCGAGGTCACCTCGCAGAACCCGCAGGTGGTGACCTACCAGATCAACGAGCAGGCCACCTGGCGCAGTGGCCGACCGATCACCTGGGAGGACTTCGCAGCCCAGTGGAAGGCCCTCAACGGCACCGACCCGGCCTTCCGGCCGGCCGGGACCACCGGGTACGAGGACATCGCGTCGGTCGAGCGCGGTGACACCGACAAGCAGGTCCGGGTCACCTACGCCCGGACCTTCGCCGAGTGGCAGGGCGTGTTCAGCCCGCTGTACCCCAAGGAGACCAACACCGACCCGGCCGTGTTCAACGAGGGCTGGATCGACAAGGTCCCCGACAGCGCCGGCCCGTTCCAGGTCGACACCATCGACACCACGGCCCAGACCATCACGCTGGTCCGCAACCCGGACTGGTGGGGCGAGCGGCCCCGCCTGGACCGGGTCATCTTCCGGGTGCTCGACCGTTCCGCACTGGCCGACGAGCTCGCCAACAACGGCATCGACTGGTACACGATCGGCTCCAGCGTCGACCTGTACCAGCGCGCCCGCACCACCCCGGGGGTCGTCGTCCGGCAGGCGCTGGAGAAGCAGTACAACCACATCACGTTCAACGGCGCGCCCGGCTCGCTGATGGAGGACCCGGCGGTCCGCCGGGCCATCGCGAAGGGCATCGACGCGCAGGCCATCGCGAACCGCCTGGTGGGGCAGATCGTGCCGAACGTCGCCCGGCAGGGAAGCCACATCTACCCGATCGGCGCGGCGGGCTACGTCGACAACTCGGGCATCATCCCGTTCGACCAGGCCGCGGCCCGCGCCGAGCTCGACCGGCTCGGCTGGGTACAGCAGGGGGAGGCCCGGGTGAAGGACGGCCGCGAGCTGAACCTGCGTTACGTCTCGACGGCGGGCAACCCGATCTCCGACCAGATCTCCCGGACCGTGCAGGAGCAGCTGGCCCGGATCGGGGTCCGGGTCACCATCGAGCCGGTGCCGCCGGCGCAGTTCTTCGACGAGGCCATCATCCCCGGCAACTTCGATCTGACCGGCTTCCAGTGGGTCACCACGTCGATCCCGTTCAGCAGCAGCAAGTCGCTCTACGCCCGGCCGGGCGAGCGGACCAGCCAGAACTTCGGCAGCATCTACAGCCAGGAGATCGAGGACAAGTACAACCAGGGCCTCGCGGAGCTGGACCCCGTCAAGCGCCAGCAGCTCGGCGACGAGATCGACAAGTTGATCTGGCAGGAGGTGCACCACCTCCCGCTGTACCCGTCGACCGGCGCGTACGCGGTCAAGGAGAACCTGGCCAACTGGGGCGCCAAGGGCCTCGGCGACTGGGACTACGTCCGCGTCGGCTTCACCCAGTGACGACGACGCAGCCGGGGGGCGGGCGCTGATCCGTCCCCTGCGCCACGGCCTGCTGACCGGCGGCCTCGCCATCGCGGTGTGCGTGCTGGTCGGCGGCACGAGCCTGGCCGGGTACCTCGGTGTCCGCTCCGGGCTCGCACCGCTGACCGCGCGGACGATCGGCGAGGTCGCCGGGTCGCCGCCGCCGGGAGCACTGCTCGTGCGCTGGACCCCGGCCGGTGGTGTCGAACGCACCGACACCGTGCCGCTCGCCGTCGACGCCCCGGCACCGGGGACGGGCATCGAGGTGGCCTACGACCCGGCGGATCCCGCCCGGCTCGTCACCCCCGGGGCGGCCGTGCTCGCCGACCTCGACGCCGCGGCGAGCGGGCTGGCCTTCGCCGCCGCCGCCCTGGCTGCGCTGCTCGCGACCGCTGCGTTCCAGCTCACGACCCGGCGCCGGGCCTGGCTGCGCCGCGGCCGCCGCAGTGTGGTCGGCCGCCGGGTCCGCATCCAGCGCGGGCTCGCCACCCGGTCCTGGCTGGAGCTGGACACCAGCCCGCCGCGGTGGCTGCCGGTGCACTTCGAGCCCGGGCTCACCGTGCTGCCCGCGCCCACGGTCGTCGTGCTGCACGGCGACCCGGCGCGGCACCGCTACCTCGCCGCATCCGTCCCCGGACCGGACGGCGAGGTCCGGCTGGTCCCGTCCGGCCCCGTCCGGTCCGATGAGCCCTCCGGCCGCAGGCTCGACAACCCCGCCACCGCCGACGACGAGACCCGCGCCGCGCTCGGCCGGTACGGGCTGGGCAGGCACCTGCGCGCCGATCTCGCGGGCGTCGCCCTCGCCCCGCTGGTCGGGCTGCTGGGGGTGGCGCTGATCGGCGGCGGGGTGCCCACCTGGCTCGCAGCGACCGCGCTGGTCGCGGCCGGGGCCCTGTGCTGGGCCGTGGTCCGCGGATCCGACCCCTCCTGACACCACCCGTGCCTCATTCGGTCGAGGACATCGATCCAGCCGCCCGACCGCCGGTGCTCCCCGCCTTCGCGGGCCGGCAACTGGTGGTCGACGAGACGGCGGCGCAGGGGGTCGCGTGATCGGTGCGACGCTTCGCGTCCCGGGCGGGCGACGACAGCAGCCGGCCGCCTCGGACGAGGCGCTGGGCGAGGTGCTCGACGTCCCAGTCGGCGTAGCCCAGGTCCTCGCCGAGCACCGACGCCGCGACCACCCGCAGGCGCTCCGGCTCCGCGAGCAGGCCGACGGGTTCGGCGGGTGTCACGTCGAGGGAGGCCACCGATGGGCGCCGCGCCGTGGCCGGGCTCGTCCCCCGGCCACGGGGCAGCGCTGAGCGGCCGGCGCGACCGTCAGGCCGGGACGGTGTCGATCGTCAGTTCGGCGATGCGCGCGCGCTGGGCGTCGGAGTCGCCGAACTGCCCGGCCAGCCGCTTGGCGCGCTTGTAGAAGAAGTGCGCCTCGTGCTCCCAGGTGTAGCCGATGCCACCGTGGTACTGGATCATCGCGGCGGTCGCGTCCAGGGCCACGTCCCCCGCCTTGGCCTTCGCCACCGCGACGGCCAGCGCCGCGTCCGGTAGGCCGGCGTCGACGGCGTGCGCCGCGTACAGGGCCGCGTGCTCGGCCATCGTCACCCCGACGTGCAGGTCGGCGAGCGCGTGCTTGATCGCCTGGAACGACCCGACCGGGACGCCGAACTGCTGGCGGTCGCGGTCGTAGGCCACGGTCCGGGACAGCGCCTCGCGGGCGATGCCGACCAGGTCGGCGGCGACGAGCACGGTGGCGCGGGCCGTCAGCTCCGCCACGATCTCGGCCGTGGCACCCGGCAGCGCCTCGCCGGTGCCGTCGACCGCGAGCGACGCGAGGCGTGCGGTGCCGTCGTAGGAGCCCTGCGGGGTCGCGCTGAACGCCGAGGCCTCGACGAGCGCGAGCCCCTCCCCGGACCGGACCACGACCACGTCGGCGACCGCGCCGTACTCCACCGCGGGCAGCGTTCCCGGCGCCGAGCCGCGCGGCGCGAGCGCGCCCACGGCCTCCCCGCTCGCGAGTCTCGGCAGCCAGGCGGCCTGCTGCTCGGGCGAGCCGGCGAGCCGGATCGCCTCCGCGGCGAGCACGGTGCCGCGCCACGGCCCCGGCGCCACCCCGGCGCCGAGCGCCCGGGCGATCACCTGCGCCTCGACGAGGCCGAGCCCGAGGCCCTCGTGCTCCTCGGGCACGAGCACGGCCGGCCAGCCCTGCTCGGCGGCCGCCTTCCACAGCGAGGCCGGGTGCCCGTCGCCGGCGGGGTCCTCGACGACGCCGCGGACGGCCTCGAGGTCGAACCGCTCGGCGAGGTAGCCGCGCACGGCGGCGTCGAACTCGCGCTGGTCGTCGGTGAGTGCGAAGAACATGGCGACCCCTCCCTTACCGCGGCAGGCCGAGCACGCGCTCGGCGGTGATGTTGCGCTGCACCTGCGAGGAGCCGCCCCAGATCGTCACCGACCGGGACCACATGGCCTGCGCGTGCAGCGGCCGCAGGTCGATGCCGTCGATCGAGTCGAGCGTGGCGTCCTCACCGAGGACGTCGTCGAAGACCTCCCAGAGGTCCTGGAACGCCTCCGACCACTGCAGCTTGGTCATCGACGCCTCGAAGCCGAGGTCGCGGCCCTGCTCGACCTGGGTCAGCACGTGCATCGCGTGCAGCCGCAGGCACTCCAGCTCGGTGAGCACCCGCGCGAGCGTGCCGCGCATCACCGGATCCTTGTCGCGCCCGAGCGCACGGGCGACCTCGACGATCTGGTCGTACTGGCGGCGGAACTCGGTGTACTGGGCGATGCCCGACGCGCCGCGCTCGAAGCTCAGCAGCAGCATCGCGGTGCGCCAGCCGTCGCCGATCTCGCCGAGGCAGTCGCGGGCCGGCACCCGGGCGTCGTCGAAGAACACCTCGCCGAACTCACTGGCCCCGCTCATCTGCTTGAGCGGACGGGCGTCGACGCCGGGCTGGTGCATGTCGATGAGCAGCATCGAGATGCCGCGGTGCTTGCTGCTGCCCGGCTCGGTGCGGACCATCGTGAAGATCTTGTCGCCGTGCACGGCGTTGGTGGTCCACACCTTCTGGCCGTTGACCACGAAGTCGTCGCCGTCGCGGACGCCCTTGGTCGTCAGCGCCGCGAGGTCGGAGCCGGCGCCGGGCTCGGAGAAGCCCTGGCACCAGATGACCTCGTTGCGCAGCATCGGCCCGATGATCTCCTTCTTCTGGGCCTCGGTGCCGATCGCCATCACGGTGGGCGCGAGGAAGGTCAGCCCGAGCGGGTTGACCGTGCGGGGCGCGTGCGCGCGCACCGTCTCCTCGTCGTAGATCGCCTTCATCCCCGGTGTCCCGCCACGACCCCCGTACTCGGTCGGCCACTGGATGCCGGCGAACCCGGCGAGCGCCTTGTCGCGCTCCCAGTCCCGGCGTAGCCGGAAGCTCTCGTCGTCGTCGAGGGACTCCCAGAACCCCGGGCGGGTCCACTCATCGGGGATGTTCGCCGACAGCCAGGAGCGGAGTTCGCTGCGGAACTCCTCCTCGGCCTCGGTGTAGGTCAGGTCCATCTCAGGCCTCCTCGCACGCTGCCGCCGCACCCCCGTGTCCCGGCGCTGACCCCACCATGGCATACCGGCGAGTAACTCGCGGCGTGCCGTCCCTCGAAGGGCCTACCGCGGTCCCGCCGACGGGATCGCCGGACCGATCTCCCGGCGGCCGGTATGCACCGGGTAGCCTGCGGGTATGCGCAGCGAGCGGGTGACCGTGAGCCTGCCGGCCGAACTCGTGGCGGAGGCACGCGACGCGGTACGGCGGGGAAGCGCGGCCAGCCTCTCGGCCTACGTGGCCGAGGCGGTCTCGGCCCGGCAACTCAGGGATCGGTCGCTGGCCACCCTGGCCGATCTCTACGGCGGCCCGCCACCCCCGGACGAGCTGGACGCAGCCCGGCGGTCGCTGCGCCTGGTTCCGCCCGCGGCCGTCGGCTGAGGTCGGCGTGATCGGCGGAAGAGTTCTCGACGCCTCCGCGCTGGCGGCCTTCGCGACCGGGCGGCCCGTCTATGTGCGTGCCCTGGTCTGGGCCGCGGTCGAGGAGAACCTCGTGCTGGCCATCCCGAGCGCGGCGCTCGGCCGGGCCTGGGCGCTGTTGTCGCCCGAGCACCATGCGGCCCTGCAGGTCCTGCTCGACCTGCCCAACACCGTCATCGACGAGCTGAGCCCGGCCGTCGCCCAGGAGTCCGGGCTGCTGCTCGCCGCCTCCGGTCAGGACGACATCGTGGCCGGTCAGGTCGCGTCGTCGGCGCGGCGCCGGGGCTGGCCCGCGGTCACCGGCGAGCCCGGTGCGCTGCGCAAGCTCGACAGCGCCGTCGCCGTCGAAGAACTGCCCTAGGACCTCCCGGGGCGCCCCGCCGGGTCTCAGCCGGCGAGCCGCTCCCGGAGCCGCCGGATCGAGGCCGGGTCCAGCCCGTTGTCCAGCAGCCAGCCCGAGGCGCCACCGTGCTCGTCGTCGAGCCGGGCCAGCACCGCCGCGATCACCTCGGCGCGGGGCAGGTGCGGGGTCAGGTCGTCGGGCATGTCGGTACCGGCCGCGGTGGTCCACCGGCGGAACATCGCCTCGATCCGCTCGGCGGAGAGGGCGTAGTCGGCGATCACGGCCTCACGGCTGACCCCGACGGTGTCGAGCACGAGCGCGATCAGCACACCGGTCCGGTCCTTGCCGGCCGCGCAGTGCACCAGCGCCGGTCCGGCGTCCGGGGCCGCCAGCCGGCGCACGGCGTCGACCACGCTGTCCGGACGGTCGGCGAGGTAGCCCAGATAGTGACGCAGCAGCGGGTCGGTGTCGTCGCCCGTCTCGGGCAGCGCCCGGCCCTCCTCGGGGATGAAGCTCAGCGCCACGGTCTGCACGCCGGCCCGCGCGAGGGCCGTCGGGCCGTCCTTGTCGATCTCCCGCGCGGTCCGCAGGTCGAGTACCAGGCGTAGCCCGTACTCGTCGACGAGGTGCGCGACGTCGGCCGGGGTCAGGTAGTGCAAGGACGCGCTGCGCAGCAGTACGCCCCTGCGCGTCGTGCCACCGCCCCCGAGAGGGAGCCCGCCCACGTCACGGACGTTGTCCAGGCCCTCCAGAGCGAGCCAGCGGTCCTGCATCCCACCTCGGATCACGGCGTCGGCCACTCCCGCACCGTAGCCGCTCCTGCCGGACCCGGCTCTCGTTCATGATCCGGGTGTCGCGGATCAGCCGGCGCGCTCGGCCTGCCGCCTGAGGAAGAACGAGATCTTGCCGTCCACCTCCAGCACGGCGAGCTCGACATCGCGGAGGTCCCGGATTCCCTGCTCGCGGGCCGCCTGCAGCAGGTCGGACTCGGGCAGCCGCTCGACCTTCATCGCGTCCCGGTGCATCTCACCGTCGCGCACGACGATGACGGGCTGGCCCTCGAGCAGCTTCCGGGCCTGGGGGAACCGCGACTGCAACCAGGCCATCAGTGCGGTGAGCAGACCGAACGTCGAGACGGCCAGGATGCCGCCGGTCAGCGACAGATCGTTCTGCATGATCGACGACTGGACCAGGTCGGCGACCACGAGCAGCAGGAGCAGCTCGAAGACGTTCATCTGGGCCAGTGCCGCCTTGCCGAGCGCGCGCGTGATCACGAAGAGGAACAGGTAGATCAGCGCTGCGCGGAACACGATCTCCATCAGGGCACCACCACCGTGCTCAACGGAATCTGCGCCACGCGGCTGCCGCCGACGATGACCTGCATCTCGGCGTCGTGAATACCGACCTGACCCAGTGTCTCGCCGGTCTCGGCCGTGAGCGACACGTCCAGGATGTCGCTCGGCGGTGGCTCGAACGTCCAGTACACGAGGGACCGATCACTGGCCTCCCGGACCGGTGACGGGAAGACCCGCCGGATGTCGAACAGCTCGAGGTGCTCCTTCGTGACCGCGATCGTCACCAGGTTGCCGCCGAAGCCACCGGGCCGCTCCACCCGGATGTCGAAGTCGGCCGGGAGCCCGCCCCGGGTGATCCGCGGGTAGTCGACCTGCACGTCGTAACCGTCCGCCGACACCGCCTCGGATCCGGCGCGCACGCCGAGCAGGCCGGTCGCCCCCACCAGCGCCAACAGCGCCACCAGCGCCAGGGCGATGTCCCGCAGGACGTGGATGCGACGAAGGTCGCCCGCCACCACGTCGGGTGGGAGCGTCCGGATCTCGGGCTCCCGCTCAGCGCCGACGGTCATCCTCGGCCTCCCGCTTCCTCCCGGTAGCCCGTCGTTGCGGCGATGCGCCGCGACCACCGGGCTGCGGGTCCCCCACCGGGCCACGGTTATGCGTCCGCCCGGGCCGCCCGTTCGAAGGTCGCGGTAACGGGTAACCGCGAGATCTGACCTGTGCCCGGAGTCGGGAGGCGCCGTGACCTACCGCGAGCTCATCGACGTGCTGGTCGAGGCGATCGAGATCCTCGGCACGGCCGTGATCGTCGTCGGTGGGTTGATCGGGGGAGTGCGGGCCGCCGTCGGACTGGTGCGCGGTACCGACCTGGTCTACACCCGGCTGCGCCGGGAGCTGGGCCACGCGGTCCTGCTCGGCCTCGAGATCCTCGTCGCGGCCGACATCATCCTGACCGTCGCGGTCGAACCGACGCTCGACAGCCTGCTGGCACTCGGGCTGCTGGTCCTGATCCGCACGTTCCTCAGCTTCTCCATCGAGACCGAGATCGAGGGCAGACCACCGTGGCGGGCGCACCGGGCCCGTTCGCGCACGGCCGAACCGACCGGCTCCCCGGTCTGACGCGCCCGGGGTTCCCGGAGCTCACCCGGCGAGCTTCTGCACCCCGGTACGGGAGATCACCAGCGGGTCGGGCAGCCCCGTCGGAGCTCCGGCCGGCGACAGGTAGGTGAAGTTCACGACGAGCTCGCGGGTCTGCACCGAGATCAGGACGACGTCGAAGGACTCACCACCCACGCGCCAGCCGGTGGCCTGCTCGCCACCGACGTCGAACTGCAGGTCCTCGGCCGGGGTGATCACCACCGGCTGCCCGGACAGCGTGCCCTCCGAGCAGGCCGGCCCGTCGGCGTTGGCCTGGTGGGCGGCGCGGGCGGTCCCCTCGTCGCCGTAGACGCTGACCGTCTGCCGCACCGGGACTCCCGCCACCGGCCCGTCCAGTGCGGTGCCGACGCGTACCGCGGCCGGGAAGCGGGCCACGTCAGGGAGGCCAGCACCACGCTCGTCCCCCGGCCACCTGGCGCCTCCGGCCGCCTGGATCAGGCGAAGACGCCCGGGTTGAGCACGCGCCGGCTGAGCTTGGCGACGATGGGCCCGTCCTCCTCACTGGCGGTCTTGACCTTGACCCACTCCGGGTCGGACATCATCGCCGCCCACTTGTCGGCCATCTCGTCGTAGGAATCCCACTTCATCACGTAGACGAGTTCGTTGTTGCCGTTGTCGCCGAGCTCGGTCAACGAGATGAACACGCACTCCATGCCGTGCTTCTCGAAGATTCCCAGCGTGTGATCCTTGAACCGCTTGATCAGCGCCGGCATCCGGCCGGGCACCGTCGTGTACTCGCGAATCTCGTAGATCATCGGGACCCCTTCTGTCGGACCGGCCGGATCGTACGACGATCTTGGCCCGGTCCCGTGGCCCAACATCGGACAGGAAACACGCGGATCGGGCACGCCATCGGGTTCCACCGCGACGGCACGGAGGTCACCCAGGGCCCGCGGACCGGCCGCCCGGCCGCTCAGACACCCCGGTCCGGGGTCCGGCGAAGGGCCGGGGGCAGGAGCCGGGCGCCACTGCCCTGCTCGGCGACCTTGTCGTCCGGATTCCACAGCCGGCAGCGCGCCAGTGACAGGCAGCCGCAACCGATGCAGGAGTCGAGCCCGTCGCGCAGCGCCAGCAGCGCATCGATCTGTTCGTCGAGCCGGGCGCGCCAGGCCCGCGACAGCCGGGACCAGTCGCCCTTGGTCGGGGTACGCCGCTCTGGCAGCTGGTCCAGGGCTGCACGCACCTCGTCCAGCCCCACCCCGATCGCCCGAGCGGCACGGATGAACGCGAGCCTGCGCAGCACACCGCGCTCGTAACGACGCTGGCCACCGCTGGTCCGGGTGGCCCGGACCAGCCCCTCGCGCTCGTAGTAGCGCAGCGCGGAGTGCGGGAAACCGCTGCGCTCGGCGACCTCTCCGATGCTCAACAGATCCTTCGCGTCCACCAGCTCCACCCGAACCCCTTGACCTGAACCTGACTTCAGCTCCGATCGTAGGTGCATGAACGTCGCACTCGTCACCGGAGCCGCCCAGGGCTTCGGCCTCGCCCTGACCGCCGGTCTCACCGGCCGCGGCTGGACCGTCGTCGTGGACTCCCGCGACGCGGGCCGGCTGCGGGCCGCCGCTGCCGCCCTGCCCCGGGCCGACCTCGTCGTCGCCGTGCCCGGCGACGTCACCGACCCCGCCCACCGTGCGGAGCTCGCCGCCGCCGCCGGCCGGGCCGGTGGGCTCGATCTGCTGGTGCACAACGCGAGCGAGCTCGGGCCCAGCCCGCTGCCCACCCTGGCCGAGCACCCGCTGGACGCGCTGCGAGCGGTGTTCGAGACCAACCTGTTCGCCCCCGTCGCACTCACCCAGCTCGCCCTCCCGCTGCTGCGGGCCGCGGCCGCACCCACCGTGGTCACGATCAGCTCGGACGCGGCCGTCGAGGCCTATCCCGGCTGGGGTGGCTACGGCTCCAGCAAGGCGGCTCTGGACCGGGTCGCGGCGGTGCTCGGGGCCGAGCAGACGGCGGCCGTCGAGGGGACGGCCGCCGTCCCGGCCCGGGTCTACGCCTTCGATCCCGGTGACATGCGCACCGCGATGCACCAGCGCGCCTTCCCCGGCGAGGACATCTCCGACCGGCCGGAACCGGAGACGGTCGCGCCGGCCCTGCTCCGGCTGCTCGACGAGCGCCCACCCGGCGGCCGCTACCGGGCGGCCGACCTCGCGGCGCCGGCCGGGACCGCCTGGTGACCACCTCCGCCCGGGCCACGGCAACGACCCGGTTCGCCCTGCCCGCCGAGCTGTCGGCCACCGAGCCGATCGAGGCCCGTGGCCTCGCCCGTGACGAGGTCCGGCTGCTGGTCGCCCGAACCGGCCGGCCGATCCGGCACCGCCGCTTCCGCGACCTGCCGGCCGCGCTGGCCCGCGGCGACCTCGTCGTGGTCAACACCTCGCCGACGGCCCCGGCCGCGGTCGACGGCCTCCGCTCGCCGGACGCGCCGTGGACGCCGGCGGGGCACGGCCGGCCCGCAGTCAGGTCCACGACGGCGCGCGGCGGACGGTCGGTCGTCGTGCACGTGTCCGGGCCGGTACCTGCGGGCGCCGCCGGCGAACTCGTCGTCGAGCTGCGCTCGCCGGCGGGCGGCCGGTTGCTCGACGGCGTGGCCGGCGAGCGGATCACGCTGCCCGGCGGGGTGACCGCGACCTTGCTGGCGGGGCATCCGGACCCGGCCGTGCGCACGGGCAGCCGGCTGTGGCGGGCCCTGATGGCCGTCCCCGGCGGGCCGGCGCGCTGGCTCGATCAGGTCGGCCGACCGATCAGCTACTCATATCTGCGCGGGCGCCGGCCGATCGAGGCCTATCAGACGGTGTTCGCCGAGCCCGCGCGCCACGGCGAGCTACCCAGCGCCGAGATGCCCAGTGCGGGACGCCCGTTCACCCGCGCGGTGCTCCACGGGCTCGCCGCACGGGGCGTCGGCGTCGCCGAGGTCGTGCTGCACACCGGGGTGTCCTCGCTCGAGGCCGACGAGACGCCGTTGCCCGAGCGCTACCGGGTGCCCGCCGCCACCGTGGAGACGGTCAACGCCACGCGCGCCCGCGCGGGCCGGATCATCGCCGTCGGCACCACGGTGGCGCGGGCCCTGGAGACGGTGGCCGGCCCTGACGGCGTCGTGCGGGCCGGGGCCGGCTGGACCGATGTCGTTCTCGGACCGGGCCGCCCGGTACGTGTGGTCGACGGAATCATCACCGGCTGGCACGAGCCGGCAGCCTCGCACCTGCTGCTGCTCGAGGCCGTCGCCGGACCGGATCTGGTGGGCCGGGCCTACGCCGCGGCTCTGCGGGAGCGCTACCTCTGGCACGAGTTCGGCGACTCCTGCCTGCTGCTGCGGCGCTGACCTGCGGTGGGCCCGGCACCCACCGGCTGTTTGCAGCGCGAACGACCACCGGTCGCAGATGGTGACCGCTCGTCGACGACGCGGCGGCACCGAACGGCCTGGCGCGACCAGGTGAACGGCCCCCGAGCAGCGACGACACGCCGTGCGAGCGGTTGTGGCCGTTCATTCACCTTCCGTAATGTCCAGCCGCAGTCGTCACGATTCGATCACGAGCGGGCATCGAGCCGGACTCCCCGACCGGCTCACCGGACCCCCGACCGGCCGCCCGCCCGCGGGTCGTCAGATCGCGGAAGGACAGGTCTTGGCAGGTCACCGCTCCCCCGGCGGCAGACGTGTGCCCACGGTCCCGGCCCCCCACCGGACCGCTGCCCGGCACCAGGCTGCCGCCCGACCAACGCTCGACGGTCCCTCGACGCGCCGCACCATCGCGCACACCACCGCGGCCGTCGGTGCCGCCTTCGGCGCCGTCGCCACCGGCACGTTCGCCGTCGTGGTGCCTACCCCGCTGGACGGCACCGCAACCACCGCCGACGCGGCCGAGGAAATCGGCCCCGCAGCACTCGCCGCCAACGCCACGACGCTCACCCCCGCCCAGGAGGCAACCGGCTCCTTGGGTGGCGGCCCGCTGTCCCCGGTGGCCTTCATCATCGACAGCGCCGGGCAGACGGACGACCCGGCCGCCCAGGACGCCGACATCGCGTCGCTGGACAAGGCGGGCCGGCTGGCCGACGAGCTTGCCGAGATGCACGCCCAGGCCGCCCGCGAGCAGGCCGAGCGGGAGCGGCTCGATGCGATCATCGCGCGGGGCGGCGTGGACGGCTGGATCACCGAGGCACTGCGGATCATGGAACTGCCGCAGTCGCTGGCCCCGGGCATCAAGAGGATCATCATGGCCGAGTCCGGCGGCAACCCCCGGGCCATCAACAACTGGGACTCCAACGCCCGGCGCGGCACCCCGTCACAGGGCCTGATGCAGACGATCCCGTCGACGTTCCGGGCCTACGTGCACCCCGATCTCGCCGGCCGCCCGATCACCGACCCGGTCGCCAACATCACCGCCGGGGTCCGCTACATGATCGCCAACTACGGCATGGAGACCGTCGTGGCCGGTGGGCGGAGCAACAGCGCGGGCAGCTACATCGGTTACTGAGCGGGCCGCTCGGCGCGTCCGGGCGCCGTCCGAACGGAGTCCGGCGGCCGCCGCATGACCCGGAGCAGGTTCCGCACCCCCTCGATCGCGGCGTCGATCCCGGAGTCCCGGATCCGCGCACCGCTCGACCGGCCCGTCACCCCGACCGCGACCATTGTGCGGTCCGTGCTCGGCGCCGCGAACTGCAGCTCACGGCGGCCGGGCGGCGAGATCGGGACGCGTCCCTCCGAGCGGTGATCGAACGGCTCGGACGTGAGGTCCGGGCCGGGCAGGTTCGCGGTCAGCACGGACACCACGTCTCGGTAGAAGAACTCCTGCGTCTGCTCCCCGCGGCGCTTACCGGTGATCAGGTCCTGCTCACAGCGGAAGACGGCCACGTGGTACTCGGTCGGGCAGATGACCGTGACCTCCTGGGCGGCGAACCGCCAGACCCCGTCCGAGCCGATCGCCGAACGCGTCGTGACCATCGGAGTCACAACGATCAGCGGCCGGTAGTCGCGCTCGCCGTTCCGGTGCGGGCGGTGTTCCAGGTCCGCGATCGGGTTCCAGGTCGTGCCGGTGGCGACGATGTCGGCGGGCCGCAGGCCGAGCACGGTGAGCGCACGGTTCTCGATGTCGAGCAGATGCCCGGCGA
The DNA here is from genome assembly GCF_012911875.1 of Pseudonocardia bannensis. GTDB lineage: Bacteria > Actinomycetota > Actinomycetes > Mycobacteriales > Pseudonocardiaceae > Pseudonocardia > Pseudonocardia bannensis. Next base: position 22,070 of record NZ_JAAXKZ010000067.1, read on the forward strand.
GCGCAGCATCCACCTCCCGGTCCGTCGGCCGCGGCAACGCCTCGTCGAGGTGCCGCCGGTAGTCGGCTCGCATCGTGGCCGCCTGCACCGAGACGATCAGGCCGAGAATCCCGAGCACCGCGGCGACCACGGGTTCGATCTGCAGCAGCGTGATCACGGCACCGAGCAGCAGGACGTCCGACGTCGCGGCGGCGGCGCGGCACAGCATGAGGCCGCGCAGGTCCGGCGGCCTGCGGAAGTACCGTCCGATCCAGCCCCGCGTCCCGGCGAGTTCCTGGGGGCTGTGACGTGGGAGGGGCACCGGCCAGAGCCACAGCAACACGAACGCACCTCGTCTCGGCCCCGCGCCCCCGTACCGCGATGGTCGCGCCGGCCGGCGGAGGTATGTCGGGATGGACCTCGGCCGGAGGGCGATGATCGTTTCCCCGGCGGCCGGACGGCCCCCGGATTTCAACCCTTCGGCCCAGTTCGGCACGAACCGGGTACGCGCAACTTCTGATGCCCAGCGTCTCTACCGCCGGGGTCGTGGACCGGTGAGCACATCGATCCTCCCCGGTGGGCCCGCCGCGTGGGACGAGCCCGTTCCGCCCGGTCGCCGGCGGCGCGATGCACGAAGCGCTGCCGGAACGCGCCCGGTTCGATACGGTCGATCCCGACGCCCGTTCGTCCGGCGCGGGCTGGCCTGGTGGACGTGCCGCATGCCGACTCCGGTCGGTCACGCAGCGCAGCCCCTGGCCGAACGGTCGGTGATCGGACGATGTCATCATGAGGTGGGGCCACGCGGTACGCCCCACCGACCGTGCCGATCACGTAGCGAAGGACCGAAGGCCGGATGACCCAGGTTCCACCCGAGGTGTCCGGTCCGGCTACCACGCACGTACGCACCACGACCTCGTCCCTGCGCGGGTTCCGCCCGGAGCTGCAGGGCCTGCGGGCGCTGGCCGTCCTGCTTGTCGTCGTCTACCACGTGTGGTTCAACCGTGTGTCCGGTGGCGTCGACGTCTTCTTCCTGATCTCCGGCTTCCTGATCACCGGGCAACTGCTGCGCGCCGCCCAGCGCGGTCCGATCCCCTTCCGGGCGAACTGGGGCCGGCAGATCGCCCGGCTGTTCCCCGCGGCGATGGTCGTGCTCCTCGCGACCGCGATCGCCGGCATGTTCCTGCTGCCCGAGGCGCGGTGGCTGCAGACCGTCCGTGAACTCGTCGCCTCGGTCTTCTTCATGGAGAACTGGCGTCTCGCCGCGGACGCGATCGACTACGCGGCCCAGCACAACACCGCGAGCGTGGTCCAGCACTTCTGGTCGCTGTCGATCCAGGTGCAGTTCTACATCGTGTGGCCGCTGCTCGTGGCCCTCGTGGCGCTGGTCGCCCGGGACGCACGCGAGCGGCTTCGCGCGTACCTCACCCTGACCCTCGTCGGCGTCTTCCTCGCCTCGCTGTCGTTCTCGGTCTCCCTGACCATCACCGATCAGCCGCTCGCCTACTTCCACTCGCTGACCCGGGTCTGGGAGTTCGCCCTCGGCGGTCTGCTCGCGCTGGGCATCGACTCCATCGTGCTGTCCCGCCGGGTGCGGATCTGGCTGGGCTGGATCGGCCTGGTCGGCCTCCTGTCCTGCGGGATGCTGCTGCAGGTCGACCGGATCTTCCCGGGGTATGCCGCGTTGTGGCCGACAGTGTCGGCCGGTCTGGTCATCCTGGCCGGCGCGACCGGTAGCCGGGCCGGCGTGGACCGTTTCCTCAGCACCCGCACGATGAGCTACCTCGGCGACATCAGCTACGCGCTCTACCTGTGGCACTGGCCGGTGCTGCTGTTCGTCCTCGCCACCGGACGCCAGGAGAGCGTGGGACCGGCCGAGGGCGCCGCGATCATCGCGTTCTCCCTGGTCCTGGCCGCGCTGACGCACCACCTCATCGAGGAGCCGATCCGCCGGACGTCCAGGAGGACGCGTGGGCAGTACCGGTTGGGCGCGTTCACGGTGTCCGTCGTGCTGCTCGTTGCGGGCGTCTGGCAGTTCACCGCCGTGCAGCGGGCCAACCAGCAGGTGGCCATGGGCGTGTACGACCATCCCGGTGCGCTCGCCCGCCTGGAAGGTTTCCAGTACCGGGGCCGGTCCGATGTCCAGCCGCTGCCGCCGATGGTGACCGTGGCCGAGGACTGGGCCGACTTGGGGCAGCCGGACTGCGCGCGGCCGCCCCGGTTCCCGGCGCTGGAGGTGTGCACCCAGCGCGTCGAGGAGCCCAGCAGGCGGATCGTGCTCGTCGGCGACTCCCATGTCCAGCAGTACATCGCCGCCCTGACGCCCGTCGCGGCCGAGCGGGGCTGGGAGCTGATCTCGATCCTGCGCGGGGCCTGCCCCTTCTCCACCGTCTCCGAGGTCGTGCCCGAGGACCAGGAGTGCGTCGACTGGAACGCCGCCGCCGCCGAGGAGATCGCCGAACTCCGGCCGGACGCCGTCTTCACGTTGGCCACCCGCGACGTGCGGGTGGGGCAGACCGAGCAGACCCCCCCGGGGTTCGTGCAGCAGTGGTGGCGGATGAACGAGCTGGGCATTCCGGTGCTCGCCGTCCGGGACAACCCGCGGTTCGACTACTCCCCGCCGGACTGCCTGCAGGAACACGGCCGGGGCGCCCCCGAGTGCGGTGTGGAGCGGGACGCCGTCTACGCAGCGGTCGCGCCGTTCGAGCAGATCCCGGACGTGCCCCCGAACGTCACGTTCCTCGACTTCTCCGAGTACATCTGCGAGGACCGGTTCTGCCCGGCCGAGATCGGCAACGTGCTCGTCTACATGGACTTCAACCATCTGTCGGCGACCTACATGGCGTCGATGGCGCCGATCGTCGAGCAGCGCATCGACGCCGCGCTGGGCTGGTGAGCGCGGCTGCCGAGCAGGCCACAGCGCCCACGGGTCGGCCCTGCCGAGCAGGCAGGCCTCACTCGCCCGAGTCGCCCCGCCAGGTCGCCATCCGGCCGCTGCGGTGCAGCGCGCGGATCCGGCGTTCGGTGGCCACCCGCTGCTCCGGGACGGCGAAGACCAGCAGCCCGTCGCCGTGGCGCAGCCGGGTGGAGGGCTGCGGGGTGAACGTCGCGCCGTCGCGGACGAGAAGTCCGAGGGTGGCACCGGTCGGCAACCGGAGCTCCGACACGTACACCCCGTGCAGCTTCGACCCCTCGCACACCTGGACCTGCAGCAGATCGGTACCGATCCGGTGGAGCGAGGCGTGCCCCGCATCCATCGGTACCTCCCCCGCGGACCGATCGACCGCGGCAGCGGGGAACAACCGGGCCGGGAGCAGCCTGGCGAGCCGCTCGGAGTTGGCCACCGCGAACGGTCCGACCAGTGCCAGCAGGAGCACGTATCCGGCGGTGAACGTACCGATCCGCGGGTCCAGCCCGGCGCTCAGCGCGAGTGCGGCGAGGATCAGGGAGAACTCCCCGCGGGTGAGCACCGTCAGCCCGATGTTCGCCGCACCCACACGGTCGAAGCCGTGCAGCCGGGCCGCGATCGCACCCGCGGTCAGCGCGAGCACCACCGTGAGCAGTGCGGCGAGTCCGATCTGGGGGGCCACCCCGAGGAGATTTTCGACCTGGATGCTGAGCCCGAAGTGGAAGAAGAAGACCGCCCCGAACGCGTCGCGCAGCGGGTGGGTCAGCGTGCGCAGCCGGCCGGCCTTGACGCTGGTGCCCAGGATCAGCCCGATCATGAAGGCGCCGATCGCATCGGACACCCCGAGGAGCTCGGCGAGACCTGCCGTCGTGATCGCGAGCCCCACGAACACCACGACCACGATCTCCTCGTCCTTCGTGTCCACCAGCCGGCTGACGAGCCGGGCCCCGAAGCGCGCGATCAGCGCCAGCGCCAGCAGGAAGGCGAACGCTGTCGCGGTGCCGAGGATCGCGTCCAGCGGTCCGGACGCACCACCGAGAACCGGTTGGAGCAGCGCGAGGTAGAGCGCCAGGAAGAGGTCCTCGAGCACGACGATCCCGAGGATCACCCGTGTCTCGGGGTTGCCCAGCCTGCGCAGCTCCACCAGAAGCTTGGTGACGATCGCCGAGGACGAGATGCCGACGACGCCGGCGATCACGAACGCCTCGGCGGTGCCCCATCCCAGGGCGAAGCCGAATCCCAGCCCGCCCCCGATGTTGAGCAGGAGATAGACCCCGGCCGCGCCCACGAGCCGCTTGCCTCCGGAGGTGAGCTGATCGAGGGAGAACTCCAGGCCGAGGTAGAACAGCAGGAAGATCAGCCCGAGCCGGGCGAGGAGCTCCAGCTCGCTCGCGTCGCCGACCAGCGCGATCCCGGGCGTGTTCGGCCCGAAGAGGATGCCGGCGATCATGAAGAGGGGGATGGTCGGCAATCCGATCCTTACCCCGGCGCGGGCCATCAGGCCACACACGAGGAAGACCGCCCCGAGGGCGACCAGGGCTTCGGCGATGTGCACGCGGGATTCCTCGAACGCCGGGCAGGCCGGGCCCGTCCGCCACGTTGCGACCCGGGTCGGCCTCGCGGATCGGGCGCGGCCCGCACGGCTGTCACATCGTGCGGGTTCACGCAGGTCAGCGGGCGACGACCTCGGGTGGGGCACGGCTACGCTGCGCGCCTGGATGACCGGCGTCGACGCCGCCCGGGACCGGCCCGGGACGGACGAGGACGGTGACCGGCTCAGGCGTTCCGATCTCGTCGGGAGTCGTCGCCGGCAGCTGCAGGATCTTCGCCGGACCGATCGGCCCGGCAAGGACCGTCCGGACGGCGTCGCCGCCGTTCGGCGCCATCCCGGTGACGCTGACTGTCGGCGACGCCGCCGGGGCGGGATGTGCGGCCGCGGCCGACGGTCCGGCCAGCAGCGCGACGAGCACCAGGAGCGGGACGAGGAGCACCGCGGCCGGCACTCGTCCCGGCGAGGACGTCCGCATCTCCACCTCCCGCCGGGCGACGAGGATTCATGGACCGGTCCGGCGGAACCGGACCGGTCGGGTCATCGTAAGGCGCCCGGACCGCCTCAGTGGAGAATCGGACGGGCGCACTGCTCCCCCACGGCCACGACGTCACCGGGACGTAGCTGCGCGCCGCGTCGTGTCTCGAGCCGGCCGTTGAGCATGACCTGCTCGGTCTCGAGCAACTCGCGCGCGTGTCCCCCGTCCTCGGCGATCCCGGCCAGCTTGAGGAACTGTCCGAGCCGGATCGGCTCCTCGGCGATCTCGATGTCTCGAATGGGGGCCTTCGGCATGGGCCCATCATCCCCGGCCGCTCACAGCAGGCTCGCGTGCACCGCGCGGCTCGTCGGGCTCGGCGCCGCACCGAGGTCCTCACGCAGCACGCAGCACAGCCGTTCGTAGACCTCGAGGGCCGCGCCCCGGTCACCGCGCTGGGCCAGCGCGCGCATCAGCAGGCAGTAGCCGGTCTCGGACAGCGGGTCCAGCCTCACCAGAGCGCGGGCGCTCCGCTCGGCGCCGGCGAGCTCCGTCGGACCCAGTTGCAGGCAGGCCTCGGCGTAGCAGGCGAGCGCACGCCGGTGGGGGTGCGCCAGCTCCTGCCGGCGCTCCTGCACCCAGGGGTCGTCGAAGTCGGACAGGAACCGGCGTTGCGTGACGAAGAGCGCGCTCAGCGCCTGCGTCCAGGCCCGCCGCCAGTCGTGCAGCGCGGTCGCGGCCTCGGCGTCGTGGAGCGCGGCTTCGGCCACGGCGGCGTCGATGATCGACCCGGGTGGGAGCACGAGCTGCAGGCTGCCCCGGCCGCGGATCTCGGCGGGCGCCAGCGCCGCCCGCACCTTGGACAGCAGCGCCGTGAACGTGGCCGTGGCCCGGCTGTCCGGTACGGCCGGGCGCCACAGCAGGTCGATCAGGACCGCGCGCTCCAGCGCCGAACGCGGTGAGTCCGCGAGCAGGGCGACGAGCATCCGGCCCCGTCGGCCGGGTAGGTCCTGCTCGACCGGTCGCCCGTCGACGGCCACCGCGAACCGGCCGTGCAGCTGGATCCTCACCACGATGGGAGATTGCAGGATTCCGACAAGGTCGGTGTCAATACTCCGTCCTGCCGGCGCGGAGGACGCCTCCGCCCGGACCGGTGGATCCGGGCGTCGACAAGGAGGTTGCGGTGAACCAGGTGACGTGCGAGTGCGGCTTCGCGGTACGCGCGGCTCAGGAGAGCGAGGTGGTGGACCAGGTGCTCGCGCACGTGAAGGCCGACCATCCCGATCTGGTCGGCAGCGTGACCCCGGGCGTCGTCCGCGGTTGGATCGAACTGGTCCCGGACTGACGCGGGCCTCCCGGATCCGGCCGGGGCGCAGGCCGCGCTGCGGGCCCGGTCCCCGTCGGGACCGGGCCCGTGGCGGTCATCAGACCGGGCCGAGTGGGGCCTGCGGGTGTGGATCTCTCCCGGTCGGACCGGTCGGCCGTGCGCCGACCGGTCCGCTCCGCTTCCGGACCGCCCCGTATGCAGGGTCGGTTTCCCCACGCCGGATTCCGTCTGCGAGGGCGAGTCGCCGGGCGCCCGGAGTTCGGGAGCATCGGCTTCCCGGCACGCGTCGCCATGACGTGCTCCAGCCGGGTGCCCGCCGATGCTCCACCGTTCGGTCACCGAGCGGTCCGGCACGGGCGGGCGCGTCCACTTGGAACCCGACCGTTAGGACCCAGCTCCATGAAGGCAGTCGTCTACCACGGGCCGCGCGACGTCCGCGTCGAGGACGTCCCCGACCCGAAGATCGAGAAGCCGACCGACGCGATCGTCCGCATCACCAGCACGAACATCTGCGGGTCGGACCTGCACATGTACGAGGGCCGCACCGACTTCGAACCGGGCCGGGTCTTCGGCCACGAGAACGTCGGCGAGGTGGTCGAGGTCGGCAACGCCGTGGAGAAGGTCAAGGTCGGGGACATGATCTCCGCGCCGTTCAACGTCAGCTGCGGCCACTGTTCGAACTGCGAGCGCGGGCTGACCAACTACTGCGAGCGGGCCAACAGTCCGGGCATCGCCGGCGCCGCCTACGGCTTCGCGGACATGGGGCCGTGGCAGGGCGGCCAGGCCGAGTACCTCAGGGTCCCGTGGGCCGACTTCGACGCCCTGCGCCTGCCCGAGGACGCCCGGGAGCGGCAGAACGACTACGTGATGCTCTCCGACATCTTCCCCACCGGATGGCACGCCACCGAGATGGCCGGCCTGAGCCCCGGCGAGACCTGCGTGATCTACGGTGGCGGGCCGGTCGGGCTCATGGCGGCGCTCTCGGCGACGCTGAAGAGCGCGTCGCAGGTCTTCGTCGTCGACCGGCATCCCGACCGGCTCAAGCTGGCCGAGGAGATCGGCGCCATCCCGATCGACCGTTCGCAGGGCGACCCCGTCCAGCAGGTCAAGGACCGGACCAACGGCATCGGCGCCGACTGCGGCTGCGAGTGCGTCGGCTACCAGGCCCACGACCAGGAGGGCAACGAGGACAACTCGGCCACGCTGAACGCCCTGGTGCAGTCGGTGAAGTTCACCGGCCGGATCGGGACCGTCGGGGTCTTCATCCCGCAGGATCCGGGGGCCCCCAACGACCTCGCCAAGCAGGGCAAGGCGGCCTTCGACGTGGGCTGGCACTGGTTCAAGGGCCAGTCGATGGGCCACGGGCAGTGCCCGGTCAAGCGGTACAACCGGTACCTGCGCAGCCTGATCCACGAGGGCAAGTGCAAGCCCTCCTGGATCGTGTCCCACGAGCTGCCGCTCGAGCAGGCGGCCGAGGGCTACAAGAACTTCGACGCCCGCGAGCGGGGCTGGACGAAGGTGGTCCTCAAGCCGCAGATGAAGGCGGCCTGACCTCGCCGCGTCGCCGGTGAACGGCGGGACGGGCCCGGCCTCCCGAGGGCCGGGCCCGTCCCGCATCCGAATGGGAGACCCCGCAGCGGTTCACCGGGGCGCAACGTCGCGACCGCGGGAAGACCCGCCGCGGATAGCGGTTCTCCCCCGTGCGCCCGTCGTAGGTGTAGTGGTGGTGCGGGCAGTCCACCTCGTCGCCGTAGACGCCTCCCCCGTCCATCGGCAGGTCCTGGTGGGGGCAGATCGGGTCCACGCGATCGGGTCGCCGTCCCCGGTCCGGCCCGCGAGGACATCCCGGCCGGCGCCCTGCACGCGGCGGAGCACGCGGGCCACGTCAGCGCTCGGCGCGGCCCGGTGCCACTCCACGACCGGCGTCCGAGGAGACCCTCTCGGTGAGGGCGGCGACGGCCTCCTCACGGGAGGCCCCGGTCCGACCCCGGCGACCCGCTTCGCCACCAGCGCCAGGGCCGTCCAGCTGCCGTCTCACGACTCCTGCAGCCGCACCGTCCAGTCGCGGCCGGCCGCGTGCAGGCTGGTCCAGCTCACGCGCCGCCGGCCGGCGCGTTCGTCGGAGCAGTCCCGCGACCGGTCAGCCACGGCCCACGTCCGCCGTCATGAAGCGCCCGACGTACGGCGAATGCCCCGGGGCTCCACGACGGAAGTGCCCTGACGGGCTCTTGCCGAGGAACTCCGAGAACCACGACTCGTGCTCCACCTCCTCGTTGAGGATGGCGAGCGCCAGTTCGTAGGTGCGGTGGTCCTTGTCGGCGGTGTAGTCGCAGATGTCGGTGTAGGTCCGGATCGCGCAGCGCTCGGCCTCCACGAGGACGGTCAGCAGGTCCCGGGTCGGCTGGCCCACCATGTCCGGGTAGTTGCCCATCTCGGTCATCCTCGAACCCGCCGCTCACCGGCCGCGCCGTCCAGACTGTCCGGCAGGTAGGCGTCCGGGCAGCCGGCCTGGTCGGCGAAGACGCGGACGTCGTCGGGCAGCCGCCCGCCGAGCTCGTAGATCCGGGGGACCAGCGCCTCGAAATGGTTGCGGTTCTCGATGCGGGCGTCCTCGATGATCTCCTTCATCCCCTCGCCCTCGAGCCCGATCGAGTTCACCCGCAAGATCGTTTAGTAGGAGAACGTGGTGAACTCGGCCCCGCGCGACTCGGCCCATGGCACACCCTCCATGGTGGTTCTGGCATCGGGTGTTCTGCGGGAGAAGCCCGATTCCTGGGTAGTACGGAGGGCCGGACGCCACCAGGGTCCGAAGTACTCCGCGCGCGGGCACGCCGGTCAGGCAGCCGGTCGGAACAACCAACGGCGGAACAATCGGGTGACCGCCGGCATCACGACGTACATCATCAGGGTCAGGATGATCAGTGGGAACAGCGCCGCCTTCGCCCAGATCGGCCAGTCGGCCACCTGCGGGACGACGAACGCCTGGAACGCCAGCACGAGCGGGTACGCCGCGATCAGAGACAGGATCCACTGCTTCCACCGTGGGGGCGGCTTGATCGTCTCCTCGGCGTGCGACGGGACGTAGAACCACGTCTCCAAGCCGGTCCGCTGCTGCACCGCCGTCCGG
>NZ_JAAXKZ010000068.1 GCF_012911875.1 Pseudonocardia bannensis
GGGCTGGTGCGCGGCGGCTCCCCCACCCGCTCCCGGGACACCGTCCCGCGCAGGTCGATCCCGGACGGCGGCGTGGTCGGATCGATCTCCGACTCCAGATCCTCCACCGCGTGCACGTCCGGCTCCGCGCCCCAGACCTCGTCGCCGGACGCCCGGTCCCAGCCGGCGGCCGCCTGGGCGGCGCCGGCGGCGCGGTCGGCCCGGGACGCAGCCGGCCGGGACTCGATCTCGGGCTCCGATCGGGGAGCCGGAGTGGTGGGCGGGGGTGGGGTGCGGCGCCGGGTGGCGTCCTTCGTGGCCGACGGGTCGGCTCCCCAGCGTTCGCGCACGTAGCGCCCCACTGAGCCATCCGGAAAGTCCTCTGGCCCTCGCTCACTCACGAACGCCGACGGTAGTCGTGACGGTCGTCGTGGTCGAGGTGACGCTGCGCCACCACCGGTTGATCCCGCGACGGGGGCTCCGCTGTCCTACAGGCCGGCGTACGAGTGCAGTCCCGCGACCACCATGTTGATGAAGAACAGGTTGAAGACCACCACCGCGAAGCCCAGCACGTTGATCCATGCCGCGCGGTTGGTCCGCCAGCCCGCAGTGGCCCGGGCATGCAGGTAGGCGGCGAAGACCACCCAGGCGACGAACGCGACCGTCTCCTTCGGGTCCCAGCCCCAGAACCGGCCCCAGGCCGCCTCGGCCCAGATCGCACCGGCGATCACCGCGAACGTGTAGATCGGGAACGCCACGACGGTCACCCGGTAGGCCACCCGGTCGAGGACGTCGGTCGACGGGAGCTTCGCCACGAGCCCGGCGGCCTTGCCCGAGCGGCTGAGCAGATAGAGGAGGCTCGCGACACCGGTCACCAGGAACAGCCCCGAGGCCAGGGTCACCGTGGTCACGTGGATGACCAGCCAGTACGACTGCAACGCCGGCACCACCGGGGCGGCCTGCGCGTAGAGCACCGTGCCGGCGAGGAACATCAGGATGAGCACGGGGGTCAGCACGAAGACCCCGGCCCGGCGCAGGGCCGGCGACCGGTGCAGGACCACCAGCCAGCCGACCACGGCCGCGAGGCAGATCGCCGAGGTGAACTCGTACATGTTGCCCAGCGGCCAGCGCTGCGCGGCCAGGCCGCGCATGACGAGCGAGCCGAGGTGCAGCAACACCCCGAGGACGGTCAGCGAGACCGCCATCCGCCCGAAGCGCTCCGCCCGGGTCCGCCCCGCCGGCGCGGGTGGCTCCACCGGGTCCGCGGCCTCCGCCTCGACCGGAGCACCGGCCCCGACCAGAACCTTCGCCGGGGCGTCACGGGCAGCTGCGTACTCCACCGCGTGCATCAGCATCGCCAGCACGTAGACGGCGACGGAACCCATGAAGAAGCGGTCGCTGAACAGCGACAGGATCGGGTCGACAGGCATCAGGTGTCCTTCGGTGGATCCAGCAGGTCCGCCCGCAGGCGGTCGAACTCCTCGCCGTAACCGGCCTGGTCGGTGCGCGCCAGACCGCCGATCTCCACGACGGTGCACCCGGAACCGGCCGGTGTGAGCCGCACCCAGAACCGCCGGCGCTTGATCGACAACGAGAGACCGAGGCCGATCATGACCAGGACCGCGAAGCCGAGCACCCACATCTGACCGGGATCGTGGCTGACCTGCAGCGATACCCAGGGCCGGACGCCGTCGAACCGGACGACGGTGCCGTCGTCGAGCCGGAGGTCCTCGCCGGGCGTCAGGTTGGCCCGCGCGGCCCGGACCAGCTCGCCGGACTCGACCTTGCGCTGGTCGACCGAGAAGATCGACTGACCGCGGCCGTCGTCGAGGCCGAGATCGCCGCGCAGCACGTCGACGGCCACTTCGGGATCGCGCAGCTCGGGGAACACCGACGTGACGACCGCCCCGCCGGAGCTGGTCGGGGCGAACAGACCGGTGATCGCGAGCTGGCTGGTGCGGCGCTGCTCGTCGTCGGTGATCCCGGGCCGCTCGAACTTCGTCGCGCCCTCCGAGAGCAGGGTCGCCTGGTCGACGGGCCGCCACTGGGTCTCGCCGGTGCGCTGCTCGCCGTCGGGCCAGGTCACCGTGAACCGCGGCGCGTAGCCGTGACCGAGCAGATAGACCCGCTCGCCGTCGATCCGCAGGGGATGGTTGACCGCCAGCGGGTAGGAGGTCCACGTGTCCGTGCGGCCGGCGGCGAGGTCCTCCGTGGTCTGGTAGCCGATGTCGGCGCGGAAGCTCTCGGGCTGGCCGTTGGGCAGGTAGTCGGCCTGGAAGTCCTCGACCTGGATGCAGAACGGGTCGAGTTGGGTGCCGTCCACACGCAGCCCGGCGCGGAACGAGTCGTAGCCCAGGATCGACGAGTTGCAGAACTGGCCGCCCCCGGTGAGCACGATGACCTGGCCCTCGTAGCCGAAGAGCTTGCCCGCCGCGAAGCCGATGAGCAGCCCGACGAGGCTCAGGTGGAACACCAGGTTGCCGGTGTCGCGCAGGTAACCCTTCTCCGCGGAGACGGTCCGGGCACCGGAGGACTCGGTGGCCTCGGTCGTCCGCCAGCCGAGCCGGCTCCCGGCGCCGAGGCGGGTGCGGACCCGGTCGAGGAACTCGTCGGCGGGCACGTCCACGGTGGCTTCGGCGTGGTGCGGCAGCCGCGACAGGTTGCGCGGGGTGGCCACCGGCGCGGCACGCATGGTGCGCGCGTACTCGATCGTCCGCGGCAGCAGGCAGCCGACCAGCGACACCATGAGCAGCAGGTAGATCGCGGCGAACCACGGCGCGGCGAAGACGTCGAAGAAGTCGAACCGGTCCAGCAGCGGCGCGAGCCGCGGGTAGTCGGCGAAGTACTCGTCGACCAGGTTCTGGTTCAGCGAGCGCTGCGGCAGCAGCGCCCCCGGGAGCGCGGCCAGCGCCAGCAGGAACAGCAGGACCAGCGCGGTGCGCATGCTGGTGAGCCCGCGCCAGGTGTTGCGGCCGAAGGCCAGCAGCCGGGAGGCACCGCCCGGGCGGCCGGGCGGTGGCCCGGCGGTGTCCCCAGGGCTCGGCGCAGGCGGGGACGGGGGCGCGGTGGGGGGTGAGCTCATCGGCTGGCAACCATCAGATGGGCGGGGTGAATCCGGCGATCGAGACCTGCAACTGGGCCAACAGTCCGCCCCACAGGCCGGTGATCAGGAGCAACCCGACCCCGATCATGAGGACACCGCCGCCGATCTGGATGCGGCGGGTGTGCCGGCGCAGCCAGCCGAGCGCCCGCACGGCACGCGAGGCGCCCAGCGCGATGATCACGAAGGGCAGCCCGAGCCCGGCGCAGTAGGCCAGCGTCAGGACCACTCCGCGCATCGATCCGCCGCCGGTCCCGGCCGCGACCGCGACCACCCCGGCCAGCGTCGGGCCGATGCACGGCACCCAGCCCAGCCCGAAGACCGCGCCGAGCAGCGGCGCCCCCCACAGTCCGGCGCGAGGCACCCAGTGCACCCGCCGCTCGGTGTTCAGCACGGGTAGCAGGCCGACGAACGCCAGCCCCATCGCGATCATGACGACACCGCCCACCCGCTGCAGCACGGCCTCGTTGCGCACCAGCAGGTCGGACAGCGAGACCACACCGACCAGGATCGTGCCGAACACGACGGTGAAGCCGGCCACGAACAGCGCGGCGGCGCCCGCCACCCGGAAGCGGCCGTTGCGTTGCCGCTGGGCCTCGGCGAGCGTGGCCGGCGGCGAGTCCGCACCGACCAGACCCGCCAGATAGGCGAGGTAACCCGGGACCAGCGGCACCACGCACGGCGAGGCGAAGCTGACCGCTCCCGCGAGCACTGCCACGGCGGCCGCGGCCAGCAGCGGGCCGGAGATCGCGAGGGCGGTCGAGGGGTCCATCGATGACGAGGGTATGTCGAGGTCCGGGGAACACGCGCACCGGGTTCTACACGACGTAGTGGATCGAGCGGCTCACGCGGCCGGTTCCGCGGCCAGCCGCTGCACGAGCGGGATCAGATCCCCCACCCGGATCACCTCGAGATACACCGCCGCCACCCGGTGCCGGCGGTCCAGCACGATGGTCGACGGGACGGTGTTGCGCGGGTAGCCGCTCAGCGCGTTGAGCGAGCGCCCGGGCGGATCGAAGATCGAGTCGAAGGTGATCCCACGGTCGCGGATGAAGTCGGTGGCCGCCTCACGGTTGTCCCGGACGTCGATTCCCAGCACGCCGATCCCGGAGGCAGCGGTCTGCTCCTGCACGAACTGCAGGTCGGACATCTCCGCCCGGCACGGCGGGCACCAGGAGCCCCAGATGTTGATCACGACGACCCGGCCCTCGAAGTCCTGCAGGCCGACCGTCTTCCCCGGGTCGAGCAGGCTCTCCCCCGACAGGTCGGGCAGCGTCCCGCGGGCCTCCGGCGGGTCGTAGGTGATCGCGGTCCGGCCGCCGGGAGCGACGAACTGGAACTCCCCGCCGACGGCCACGGCCTCCTTGCCCGTCGTCGCGCACCCGGCCAGCACCAGCACGGCCACCAGCAGCCCGGCGAGCGCCCGGAGCCGGCTCATGCCCCGGTCACCGTCGGGTCGCTGGCGCCGGCGGGTTCGCTGTAGCGCAACCCGGTCAGCTCGGGACCGGTGAACTCGAGCGTGGTCAGCGAGGCGAGCGCGCACTGCCGGCGCCGCGGGTCGTGCCACAGCCGCTGGCCCAGCAGATACCGGCGCAGCGTCCAGATCGGCAGCTGGTGCGACACGCAGACCGCCTCGTGGCCCTCGGCGAGCGCGCGTGCCCGGTGGACGGCACCGAGCATGCGGTGCGCGATCTGCAGGTACGGCTCGCCCCAGGACGGGGTGAACGGGTCACGCAGCAGCGGCCAGTTCCGCGGCCGGCGCAGTGCACCGTCACCGACGCCGAACGTCTTGCCCTCGAACCGGTTGGCGGCCTCGATCAGCCGGTCCTCGGTGAGGATCTCGAGGCCGTGCGTCGCGGCGATCGGCTCGGCGGTCTCCTGGGCCCGCTGCAGCGGCGACGCGACGACGACCGTCACATCGCGCTCCGCCAGCGCCTTGGCGACGGTCTCGGCCTGGGCACGGCCGTTCTCCGCCAGCCGGAACCCGGGGAGCCGGCCGTAGAGCACGCCCCCGGGGTTGTGCACCTCGCCGTGGCGCAGCAGGTGGACGAGCGTCCGCGCGCTCATGCCGGGGCCTGCGCGGCCGCGGCGGCACGGGCGGCGGCGGGCAGCGCCGCCTCGATCACGGAGAACGCGTCGTCGTCGAGGGCGGCGGAGACGAACCACGCCTCGAACGCGCTCGGCGGTGGGTACACCCCACGCTCGAGCAGCGCGTGGAAGAAGGCCGGGAAGCGCCACGTCTGGGCCGCCTGCGCCCCGGCGTAGTCGTGCACCTCGTCGGCGGTGAAGAACACCGAGACCAGGTTGCCCGCGTACTGGACGCGGTGCGCGACACCCTCCGCGGTGAGCGCGTCGCCGATCATCCCGCCGAGCCGGGCGGAGTTGGCGTCGAGCGCGGCGTAGACCGACGCGTCAGCGTGCCGCAGCGTGGCCAGGCCCGCGGCGACCGCCACCGGGTTCCCGGAGAGCGTCCCCGCCTGGTAGACCGGCCCGGCCGGGGCGAGGTGGCCCATGAACTCGGTGGACCCGCCGAACGCGGCGGCCGGCAGCCCGCCGGACATGACCTTGCCGAACGTGTAGAGGTCACCGGCCACACCGTCGATGCCGTACCAGCCGGCAGGCGAGACGCGGAAGCCCGTCATCACCTCGTCCATCACCAGCAGCGCCCCGTGCTCGTGGGCGATGTCGCGGAGCCCGGCGTTGAAGCCCGGCAGCGGCGCGACCGCACCCATGTTCCCGGCGGCGGCCTCGGTGATCACACAGGCGATCTCGGAGCCACGCTCGGCGAAGGCGGTGCGGACGGCGTCGAGGTCGTTGTAGGGCAGCACGATGGTGTCGGCGGCCTGGGCACCGGTCACGCCGGGGCTGGTCGGCAGCCCGAGCGTGGCCACCCCGGACCCGGCCTGGGCGAGCAGGGCATCGACGTGGCCGTGGTAGCAGCCCGCGAACTTGACGACGGCGCGGCGGCCGGTGATCCCCCGCGCCAGCCGGATCGCGCTCATCGTCGCCTCGGTGCCGGAGTTCACCAGCCGGACCTGCTCCACCGGCTCGACCCGGCCGATGATCTCCTCGGCGAGCTCGATCTCGGCCGGGGTGGGCGCCCCGAAGGACAGCCCCTGGCCCGCCGCCGACCGCACCGCGTCGACCACGGCGGGGTGCGCGTGCCCGAGGATCATCGGGCCCCAGGACGAGATCAGGTCGACGTAACGGGCGCCGTCGGCGTCGGTCAGCCACGGGCCGGTCGCCGAGACCATGAACCGGGGCGTGCCGCCGACGGCGTTGAACGCGCGGACCGGCGAGTTGACCCCGCCGGGGATGACCTCGGCGGCGCGGGCGAACAGCCGGGCCGACGTCTCCGGGGCCACGGGACCGGCCGGTGAGGTGGACGGTGTGCTCTGCGTCGGCGGGGAACTCACGGCCACCAGTCTCCCAGCCGCCCTCCGAATCGTCCTGCGGACCCCCGAACGGCCTGCTCAGCGCCGGGCGGCGTTGAAGAACTGGTTCGACGGGGCCAGGAACAGCAGGACCGTGCCGCCGACGGAGGCCACCAGGATGCCCAGCAGGATCCCCAGGCTCGCGGCGTCGGTCCCCGTGGTGAGCACACCGAGCAGCAGCACCATGGCGAAGGCCACCGTCATGATCGTGAGCACGATGCGCGCCCAGTTCCGGCCCAGGAACGCCAGGATCGCGAACACGACGTAGAGCAGGGCGAGCAGCAGGACGATGCCGGCGCCGACCCGGAACGCCGAGACGAGCTGCTCGGCGGAGACCCCGGCATCGGCGAGCGCCTGGTCGACGTTGAGCTCGGGCGGCAGCCCGTCGAGGTTGATCGGCACCGCCAGCAGCACCGCCCCGGTCGCCAGGAACGGCAGCGCGCTGAGCAACAGCAGCACCAGCGACAGGATCATGGCTCCCGGCCGCTTCGCCGGCGTCGTGGGGGTGTCGTCGAGCCCCGCCGGGCCCGCCGCGCCGTAGGGGTAGGGGTACTGGCCGCCGTAGGGGTACTGGCCGGACGTCTGCTGACCGTAGGGCACGCCGTACTGCGGTTGCTGGCCGTACGCGGGCTGCTGCCCGTACTCCGGCTGCTGCCCGTAGCCGGGCTGGGCACCGTACTGCGGCTGCTGCCCGTATTCCGGCTGCTCCCCGTAGCCGGGCTGGGCACCGTACTGCGGCTGCTGCCCGTAGCCGGACTGGCCGCCGTACTGGGGCTGGCCGTGCTGCGGCTGCTGGCCGTACGGGGTCTGCGGGTCGTACCCGGGCTGGCCGCTGTGGGGCGACTGCCCGTAATCAGGCTGGCCCGGCCCCGGCTGCCCGTACTGCTGCCCGCCCGGCGGGGGCTGCTGACCGTGCGGCCCGGCCTGCTGGTCTCGCTGTTCACCACCGGGCTGCTCCGCGGCCCATTGCTCACGGTCCTGCTTCGACTGCTCACCCGCGCTCCGGTCGGGCTGCGGGTCCGGCGGTGTGGTCACCCGGCAACCGTAGGGCCGACCGCACGGGGGTGTCCACGCACACGCCCAGGCGTCCGAGCGGCGGAAACCCGCGAACGACGACGCGGAGACCACCGCTGAGGGCGGCCTCCGCGTCGGGGGCTCGGGCGAGCGACGTCAGCGCCGGTTGTGGATGTCCTCCGACATCCGCGCGACGGCGTAGTAGAACTCCAGCGACAGCCTCAGGAAGGCCAGGGCGAACAGCGCGAACACGGCTCCCACGATCAGGACGAGGAGCCCGGCCCCGACGTTGACGTTGAAGAAGAACACGACGTAGCCGACGTAGGCCAGCCCGATGAAGATCATCCCCAAGATGTAGAGGATCTTCACGAAGGTGAACGTCGCGAACCCGCTGAAGCTGAAGTCGAACAACGCCGCGAAGAAGTTCTTGGGCGGCATCGACCCCGGGCCACCCATCCCCGGGGGACCGTAGGGACCTGCCGGAGGCGCTCCGTAGGGTGCACCCGGACCGCCGGGCCCCCAGCCCGGAGGCGGTTGCTGGGCGTAACCACCGGGGTAGGGCTGCTGCTGGCCACCGGGCCAACCAGAACCGTCGGGAGGGTGGCCCTGGTCCCCCGGGGAGGCCGGATCGTAGGTCATGGCGCCCTGCTTCCGCGTGATCGGATGGTGCCGGTGATCTTACTGCCGGAGGGGCGGCCGCCGAGTCCGATCAGCGGAAATATCCGTTCACGTGCGGACGGAACATCAGGTACAACGCCGCGGCGATCAGCACGATCTGTCCGATCGAGACCACCAGGTTGACGATGGTGTAGGCGCTGCCGTAGAGCGCGGCAGCCAACCCGAACGCACCGATCAACCCGATCAGCCCCAGGACGAGCCCGATGCCGCCGAGCACGGCGATGGTGATCCGCGCCCAGTTCCGGCCCGCACGCATCTGGATCGCGATGTAGACGGCGACGGCGTAGATGAGCAAGGTGAAGATCAGGCCGAAGATCGAGCCGCCGATGCCCAACCCCAGCTCGGAGAGCACGGCCGCGGTGAAGATGAGCCCGGCGATCGACCCGATCAGCCCGAGCGCGAGGACACCGAGCAGCGCGAGGAACGCCTGGTGCACCTCCTTGGGAGGCCGGGCCTCGGTGTAGGCGGCCTTGACGGCGGTGACGCTGAACCCGGTCGAACGCGAGCCGCCGGCTCCCGCCTGCCCGTGACCCGGCTGCTGGTTGTACCCGGCCTGCTGCCCGTGAGCCGGTTGCTGCCCGTAGCCCGGTTGCTGCCCGTACCCCGGCTGCTGCCCGTACCCCGGCTGCTGGCCGTAGCCCGGCTGCTGCCCGTAGCCCGGCTGCTGCCCGTACCCCGGCTGCTGGGCCCACCCGGGCGGGGGCCCCTGCCCGGGGCCCTGCTGCGGGTACCCGCCCTGCTGGGGCGGCGGCCCGTAGCCGGGCGGCTGGCCGTGGCCTTGCGGCGGCTGCTGACCCGGCTGACCCTGCTGACCCGGCTGACCCTGCTGGCCCGGCTGCTCGGGCCGCTGCGGGTCGGAAGGTGTCGTCATGCCGCGAAACGTAAGGCCGCCGTAGAGGGGCTGTCCACGGCACTGCGGCAAACGGGCGGGGGCCGTGACGGGCTCGTTACCAGGGCCGACCCGCCGACGCGGGGATGATCAACCGCGGTCCAGCCGCCCGGCGACCTCGGTGGCCCAGTAGGTCAGCACGATGTCGGCGCCCGCGCGGCGGATGCCGGTGAGTGTCTCCAGGATCGTCCGGTCGCGGTCGAGCCAGCCGTTCGCGGCGGCGGCCTCGATCATCGAGTACTCCCCCGACACCTGGTAGGCGGCCACCGGCACGTGGGAGTTCTCCGCGACGGCACGCAGCACGTCGAGGTAGGCCATCGCCGGCTTGACCATGACCATGTCCGCGCCCTCGTCCAGGTCCAGGGCCAGCTCACGCAGCGATTCCCGGATGTTGGCGCCGTCCTGCTGGTAGGTCTTGCGGTCGCCGCTCAGCTGGGAGTCGACCGCCTCCCGGAAGGGGCCGTAGAACGCCGACGCGTACTTGGCCGTGTAGGCGAGGATGCCGGTGTCGTGGTGCCCGGCGGCGTCCAGCACCTCCCGGATGACCCCGACCTGGCCGTCCATCATCCCGCTGGGACCCAGCAGGTGGGCGCCGGCGGCGGCCTGGGCCACGGCCATCTCGGCATAGACGGCCAGCGTCGCGTCGTTGTCGACACGGCCCTCGGCGTCGAGCAGCCCGCAGTGGCCGTGGTCGGTGAACTCGTCCAGGCACAGGTCCGACATCAGCACCGTCGTGTCGCCGACCTCGGCCCGAACGTCGGCGAGGGCCACGTTCAGCACGCCGTCGGGGTCCACACCCGCGCTGCCCGTTGCGTCCCGCCGCGCCGGCACACCGAACAGCATCAACCCACCGACGCCCGCGGCGACCGCTTCCGCGGCGGCCTTGCGCAGGGAATCGCGGGTGTGCTGGACGACGCCGGGCATCGACGCGATGGGCTGCGGCTCGGTCGCCCCCTCCTTGACGAACATGGGGAGAACGAGGTGACGCGGACGCAGCTCGGTCTCGGCGACCAGCCGACGCATGGCGGGCGTGGTCCGCAACCGGCGGGGGCGCTGGGTGGGAAAGGCCATCGGTCCAGCCTACGACTCATGGGGAGCGTGGTCCGTGAGCAGCGACCGTCGAGGTGACGACGGCCGCTGCTCACGGCAGGCGCCGGCCGCGGGTCAGCGGCGGCGGGTCATGGTCGTGCGCGGACATCGTCACCAGGGTGACGGTGTCCGCGCACGGGTGCGTCAGCGGCGGCGCGCCTTGGCCTTCTTCGGCGGCGGCAGGGCACCCTCGGCACGCAGCCGGGCGGCGTGCGCGGCCAGCGCGTCGACCAGGGCCGGAACCCGGGCCTCCTCCGGCTGCACGTCGACCCGCAGGCCGAACTCACGCGCCGTCTCGGCGGTCTGCGGCCCGATGCACGCGACGATCGTCCGGGCGTGCGGCTTGCCGGCGATGCCGACGAGGTTGCGCACCGTCGACGAGGAGGTGAAGCACACCGCGTCGAACCCACCGGTCTTGATCGCCTCGCGGATCGGGGCGGGCGGCGGCGCGGCGCGGACCGTGCGGTACGCGGTCACGTCGTCGATCTCCCACCCGCGGTCGCGCAGGCCGGCGGCGAGGGTCTCGGTCGCGATGTCGGCGCGCGGAAGCAGCACCCGGTCGACCGGGTCGAGAACGTCGTCGTAGGGCGGGAAGATCTGCAGGAGCCCCTCGGACGAGGACTCCTGCGACTCCGTCACGTCCGGCACCAGCTCGGGCACGATGCCGAACTCGCGCACCTTCTCCGCCGTCGCGGTACCCACACACGCGATCTTGACGCCGGAGAACGCTCGCGCGTCCAGCCCGAACTCGCCGAACTTCTCCCACACCGCGCGGACGGCGTTCGTCGAGGTGAACACGACCCACTGGTAGCGGCCGTCGACCAGGCCCTTGACCGCGCGCTCCATCTGGGTGGGCGAGCGGGGCGGCTCGACCGCGATGGTCGGGACCTCCTCGGGAATGGCGCCGTGCACGTGCAGCCGGTCGCTCATCGCACCGGCCTGGTCCTTGGTGCGCGGCACCAGGACCCGCCAGCCGTACAGCGCCCGCGACTCCCACCAGGACAGCTCGGCGCGCTGCTTGACCTCGGCGCCCACGGTGAGCACCAGCGGGCCCTCGAGCTCGGCGGCCTCGGCCGCCATCGTGGCGAGCGTGGTCTCGACGGTCTTCTGCGTGGTCGCGGTGCCACCGGCGGTGACCGCGACGGGGGTCTGCGCCGCGAGCCCGTGCTCGGTCAGCGAGGCGGCCACCTCGGCCAGGTGCGACGCGGTGGCGTGCAGCACCAGGATGCCGGGAGCGGCCGCCAGCTTCGCCCAGTCGACCCCGGCCCGGACATCGGCCTCGATGTGGGCCGAACCCAGCGGCACACCGGCGTAGGCGGGCACCGCGGTACCCGCGGGCACGCCGGGCACCACGTCGAAGGGCAGCCCGGACTTGGCCACGGCCAGGGCCTCCTGCACGACGGCGTCGGCGGTCAGCGGGTCACCGCTGACGAGCCGGGCCACCGCCCGGCCGGAGGTCGCCTCGGCGACCAGGTCACGGGCCACGTCGGCCGGCTGACCCACCGCCGGGCGCACCTCGGCCCCGTCGGCGACGAGAGCCAGGATCCCCTCGGGCACGTCTGGGTCGGTGATCACCAGCGGCGCGCCCGCGAGCGCATCCCGGGCGCGCACGGTCAGCAGCCCGGGATCGCCGGGGCCACTGCCAACGAAGGCGACCCGGCCCGGGGTGGAAGGTGCTCGGTTCATTCGGAACTCCCGATCCAGCGGTTCTCAAGACGCCTGGCAGCCGTCGGTGAAACCGGCAGCGTGTCGGCGCCCATGTCGAGAAGCTCGGCGGCCAGCGCCGCACCGAGCTTCTCGGCGTCGTCCATATCTCCAGTGACGGAGGCGCGCAGTAGCCCGCCGTCCGTCGTTCCGACCACCGCGCGCAGCGACAGCCGGTCCACCGCCCGACCGTCGTCGTCAAGGTCGGACACCACATCGGCCAGCGCCCCGATCGGGGCACTACAGCCGGCCTCCAAGGTCGCGAGCACCGCACGCTCGGCGGTGACGGCCGCTCGGACCATCACATCATCGAGGGCGGCGGTCAGGAACCTCTCGAGCTCATGATCCGTGCTGCCGGGCCGGCCGGCCCGACACTCCACGGCCAGCGCACCCTGCGCGGGCGCCGGCAGCATCTGCAGCGGGTCGAGCAGCTCGGACGCCTCGTCCACCCGGCCGAGCCGGCGCAGCCCGGCCGCGGCCACCACGACCGCGTCGAGCTCCCCGGAGCGGACCTTGCCGATCCGGGTGTCGACGTTGCCGCGGATGGGAACGACCTGCAGCCCGAGCCCGAGCGCCTCGAGCTGCGCGGCCCGGCGCGGTGAGCCGGTGCCCACCGTCGCCCCGACCGGCAGCTCACCCAGCACCCGGCCGTCGCGGGCCACCAGCGCGTCCCGCGGGTCCTCCCGCGGCGGGACGGCGGCCAGCGCCAGTCGGGGGTCGGACGCGGTCGGCAGATCCTTGTAGGAGTGCACCGCGACGTCGACCTCGCCGGCGGCCAGCGCGTCGCGCAGCGCCGAGACGAACACCCCGACGCCGAGCTCGACGACCGGCGCGGACGAGCGGTCACCGGAGGTGCTCACCGGCACCAGCTCGGCGGGTCGCCCGGCGGCGCGGATCCGCTCGGCGATCAGCCCGGACTGCGCCATCGCCAGCGCGCTGGGCCGGGTGCCGACCCGCAGCGGGGCCGGCGAGCTCAGCGGGTTGGTCGGGTTGGTCGGGTTGGTCGGGTTGGTCGGGTTGGTCGGGTTGGTCACTGTGTCGTCTCCTCGTCCGCGAGAGGCGTCTGGGCCTCCAGCGCGACGATCACGTCACCGCTGCGCGGGGTCGCCACGGCAGCCGGCGACTGCGGGTCGAGCTCGAACAGCTGGCGCAGTGCCTGCGCGTAGCTGCTCCCGTCAGGTCCTTCGGCCAGCTTCTTCACCTGCACGGTCGGGGTGTGCAGCAGCTTGTCCACCACACGGCGCACGGTGCGGCCGAACTCGTCGCGGACCGTCTGGTCGAGGTCGGGCAGCCGGGACGACAGCCGCAGCAGCTCGGCGTCGACCACCTCGGAGGCCCGCTGGCGCAGTGCCGTCACGGTCGGGGTGACCTCGGCGGAGCGCTGCGCGGCCAGGTAGGCCTGGGCCTCGTCGTCGACCATCCGCTGCGCGGCCGCGACGGTGTCGGCCCCGTCGCCCCCCGTACCGCGGACCAACCGGCGCTGCAGGGCGATCAGGTCGACGACCGTCACCCCGGGCACGGTGGCCACGCTCGCGTCGACGTCGCGCGGCAGCCCGAGGTCGCACACGACGAGCGGGCGCTCGGGCCGGCCCTCCTGCGCCGCCGCGACCACGGCGCGGTCGACGACCGTGCCGACGGCGCCGGTGCAGGCCATCATCAGGTCGGCGTCGACGAGTTCCCCGGTCAGCTCGGCGAGCAGTCCGGCACGGGCGGGTGTGCCCTGGCGCCGGACGTTGTCGGCCAGCCGCTCGGCGCGCTCGATGGACCGGTTCAGCACCACGATCTCGGCCGCGCCGGCCCGGCGGAGGTGGGCGGCGGCCAGCGCGCCCATCGCGCCCGCCCCGACGACGACGGCGCGGGTGCCGGCCAGATCACGGCCCAGGCCGCGGGCGGCGTCGGCGAGCGCCTCGGAGACGACCGAGGCGCCCGCGGCGTCGATGCCGGTGCTCGCATGCACCCGCTTGCCCACGCGCAGCGCCTGCTGGGCCAGCTCGTGCAGCACCCGGCCCACGGAGCCCGCCTCGTCGGCGGCGGCGTAGGCGGTGCGCAGCTGGCCGAGGATCTGCGACTCACCGACGACCATCGAGTCGAGACCGGCGGAGACGGAGAACAGGTGCTGCACGGCGGACGCGGCGTAGTGCACGTACAGATGGTCGGTGAACTCGCCGAGCTCGAGACCGGCGTGCCGGCCGAGCACCGCGGAGACGTCACCGAGGCCACCGTGGAACGCGTCGACGACCGCGTAGACCTCGATGCGGTTGCACGTCGAGAGCAGCACGACCTCGCTGACGTGCGGCGCGCGCATCATCTCGTCGAGCAGCTTGGGCACGTCCTCGGCCCCGACGGCCGCCTTCTCCAGCAGCTCGACGGGGGCACTGCGGTGCGACATGCCGACCACCAACACGTTCACCGGGGAAGCACCGCCGATCCATTCGTGACGTGCACGCCGTCGCGCACGCCGTTCGCGACCGACGGGGCCACGACGGTGTCGGACGCATCACCCGCCCGCCGTCGCGCCACATGGAACGCCAGGACCTGCAGCTCCACCGCGAGGTCCACCTTGCGCACCTCCACCTGTTCCGGCACCTGGAGCACGACGGGGGCGAAGTTCAGGATGCACTGCACACCGGCGCGCACGAGCTGGTCGCAGACGGACTGCGCGGCGGGGCCGGGCGTGGCGATCATGCCGATGGTCACGCCCCGCTCGGCGCAGACCCGCGGGATGTCGCGGACATGCTCCACGACGATGCCGTTGATGTGGATGCCCACCAGGTCGGGGTCCACGTCGAACAGCGCCGCGACGGGGAACCCGCGACCGCCGAAGCCGCTGTAGCCGGCGAGCGCGTGACCGAGATTACCGACGCCGACCAGCGCGACGGCCTGCTGGCGGTCGAGCCCGAGGGTCCGCTCGATCTGGTGGTGCAGCGACGCGACCTCGTAACCGACCCCCCGGATGCCGTAGGAGCCGATGTAGGAGAGATCCTTGCGGAGCTTGGCGGAGTTGACCCCGGTCGCGGTGGCGAGCTCCTCGCTGGACACCGTCTCGGCGCCCTGCTCGGCGAGTTCGCCGAGCATCCGGAGGTAGACGGCCAGCCGGGCGACCGTAGCCTCGGGGATCGAGCGGACCAGCTTCGCGGCGGAGCCCGAGGGGTCGGCCTGCGGCGGCGAAGTCACGCTGGCGTCTCCTCGAACGTCGTTCGTCGTACGATCCGCGGTCAGGGCGGCGGCGGGATCGGCGCGGCCAGGCGAGATCCGGTCGGACCCGGGGCCTTGGCGGCGTCTGAAATACACGGTAGCCGCTTGTGAACGCACGCACAAAGTTGCGATCTTGGTCCGCGCCGTGCTCGACGACCACGCTGTCGCCGCCGACCGGTGGTCGCCGCTGAACGGCCGCTCACCGCCCTATCGACGCAGCGCAGAGGCGCGCGCCACACCCGCTCGCGTGGCGGGGGACAGAGGGGACGCCCACCCCGGCACGGCCCTCGGAAAGGGAAGCTCCCGGCGACCGCCAGGGGCGGTCACCGGGAGCCCGGGTGAGGCGAGGTCGTGATCAGCTCGCCGGCATCAACACGGCGTCGATGACGAACACCGTGGCGTTCGAGGTCGGGATGTTGCCGCAGACGACGTTGGCGGCCTGGCCGTTGCCACCGGTCAGGGTGATGTTGTCGCCGCTGCCGCCGACGGTGACGGTGCCGCCGGCGAGCTGGGTGGTCTTCCCGGCCTCGAGCAGGCCGTCACGGTCGTAGCGGGTGCCCGACACGTGGTAGGACAGCAGGCCGCTCAGCTGCTCCGCGTCGGCCAGGACCGCGTCGAGGGTGTCGGCCGGGATCTTCTCGAAGGCGGAGTTCGCCGGGGCGTAGACGGTGAGCGCCTCGGCGCCGTTGAGGGCGTCCACCAGGCCCGGGACCTTGCCGGCCGCCGAGACCAGGGTGGTCAGCAGCGGGTTGGTGGACGCGGCGCTGGCCACCGGCTGCGGACCCATGTTGTCGAGCGAGCCGGGCGCGGCACCCTGCGGGAGCTGGGAACAGGCCGGACCGAACACGTCGGCGTTGGTGGTCACACCGTCGCTCGCGGGCATCGCCCGGGAGGTCGGAGCCGCGGCGGCCGTGGGCTGGGGGGCGGCCGTCGACGCCGACTCGCTGTTGCCGCACGCGGCCGACGTGACCGTCAGGGCGGCCATCGCACCGACGGCCACCAGACGCTGGATCTTTCGCACGGGGTTCCTCCTCGGGCTCGGCCCGGTCGGTCCGGACCTGACTTCTAGGTCTTCGATATCGCGCCAAAGATGGTTCATCACTTCATGTAACGGTTAGGACACGGCGCCGGAATCAACGTCCACAGTGGATCTATATCTGTCCTGATGTGCAGTTTTCCACCGTTTCCGGCGGCGCGCGCGTCGAACCGGTCAGATCACGGTGAAGATGGTTGCTGGCCAACCACTGGCGCCATCCGGAATCGGCCCGGCCCGCATCTCGGTCTGCGTGACCCCGTGCGCGTCGGTCGCCCGCGCCTGGACCGTGTGGCTTCCCGGCCCGAGATCGAACTCGGTCCGCCACATCCGCCAGGTGTCCCCCGAGACCTCCGTGGCGAGCTCGGCCGGCTGCCAGGGACCGCCGTCCATCCGGACCTCGACCTTGCCGATGCCGGCCGGCTGGGACCAGGCGATCCCGGCGATCGAGACCTTCCCGGCAGGGACCGTGGCGAAGCCCCGAGGGCTGTCGATCCGCGACTGCGTCTTGATCGGCGCCTTCTCCGCCCAGCCCCGCTCGAGCCAGTACGACCGCCTGCGGTCGAAGGTGGTCAGCTCCATGTCGGCGATCCACTTGGTCGCCGAGACGAAGCCGTACAGCCCCGGCACCACCATCCGGACCGGGAAGCCGTGCTCGGGCGGCAGCGCCTCGCCGTTCATGCCGAACGCCAGCAGCGCGTCGCGGTCCGGCCGCATGATCACGTCGGCGGGGGTGCCGGCCGTCCACCCGTCGATGCTCGTGGTGAACACCTGGTCCGCGCCGGGCTGCACCCCGGCCTCCAGCAGCAGGTCGCGCAGCGACACCCCGATGAAGTTCGCCGTGGAGATCAGCGAGCCGCCGACCTCGTTGGACACGCACGTCATCGTGATCGTCTTCTCGAAAAGCGGCCGGCGGAGCAGGTCCTCGAAGCTCAGGACGATCTCGTTGTCGACCATGCCGTGGATCCGCAGCGACCAGTCCGCCGCCGACGTCGTCGGGATCCGCAGCGCCACGTCGATCCGGTAGAAGTCCGGGTTCGGTGTGATGAACGTCGTCGTGCCGAGCTCCGCGGCGTAGGCCGCACCGGCCGGGATCGCCGGCGCCCGCTCGATCCCGCGCAGCGCCGCCAGCCGGGCCGTGACCTGGGCGCGGGAGTCCCCGACACCCCTGCCCAGGAAGAACCCGCCGGCCCCCGCCGCGAGTGCGCCGACCCCGACCGCGGCCGACGAGCCGATCAGCACGCCACGCCGGGAGACCGCCGGACCGGAGGGCCCGCCCGCGCCGGGGTCGGGCGACCGGTCCGCCGCTCCCCGGTCCCCGTAGGTGCGCAGCGCGAGGCCGTGCAGCCCGCGGAACGTGACGACGCCCGCGGCCAGCGAGGCCGCCGGGGCGAGCAGGTCCAGCGGGGCGAACACCGGGGCGGAGATCACGGCCAGGAAACCCAGCACACCCAGCACCACGACCACGGCCACCCCGGGGCGGGGGCTGCGCCGCGACGCGATGCCCGCCGCCGCGGCCGCCAGCGCGATCACCACGGCCATCCCGCCGAGCAGCACCGGCTTGTCCGCCGTCCCGAACGTGCTCTTGGCGAACTCGGTCAGCCACTCCGGGGAGAACCGGATGACGGTGTCCCCGACCGCCAGGTACGGCGACGACGCCGGGGAGATCAGGCCCGCCACGAGATGGCCGACGCCCAGCGCCGCGCCCACGGCCAGCACCCCGATCAGCGCGGCGAACCCCCGGGGGATCCCGGGCCGCGGCGATCGGGTGGGTTGGGGCCGTGCGCTCGTCGTGCTCACGGGACAGGGTTCGAACAGCGGCCGGCGGCCGGTTCGGTCCGGCAGCGGGTGACTCCGCTCAGCCCGCGAGGGCGGAAACTCCGCTCAGCCCGCGAGGGCGGTCCGCAGCCGCTTCTCCTCGACCTTCCAGAAGCCGTGCTCGCGGCCGTCGACCATGATCACGGGGACCCGGTCGCCGTACTCCGCGCGCAGCTCCGGGTCGGAGTCGACGTCCACGGCGTTCCAGCCGTGGCCGAGCTCGGCGCAGATGCGCGCCACGTCCTGCTCCGCGGTGACGCACGCGGAGCACCCGGCACGGGTCAGCACGGTCACCCGCGGTTCGTCGGCCATGGCATGTCCTCCTCGGAATCTCCCGGGACCCGACGGGGGCCGGGTTCCGCTCACAGCTTGCGACGCGCGATCTTCCCGGTGGGCGTGCGGGGCAACGCGTCGACGAACGTGATCACCGCCGGGACCTTGAACCGGGCCAGACGCGCCGCGCAGTGCCTGCGGATCGCATCCTCGGTCAGCTCCGCCCCCTCGGCCACCACGACCACGGCCTTCACCACCTCGCCGGTCCGGTCATCCGGCACCCCGACGACCGCGGCCTCGGCGATCGCGTCGAGCTCGCCGAGCACCTGCTCGACCTCACGCGGGTACACGTTGAACCCGTTCACGATCACCAGATCCGACGAGCGGTCGACCAGGTGCAGATCACCGTCGGCGTCGAGGAAGCCGACGTCGGTGGTACGGAACCAGCCCTCGGCGTCCGGCCCGCCCGCCCCGTCCGGCCAGTACCCGGAGAACAGGTTCGGGCCGCGGGCGGCGACCAATCCGGTGTCCTCCACCGGATCCGAGACGCCGTCCTCCTCCTCGTCGGGCGCACGCCCCTCCAGCGACAGGCCCTCGGAGTCGACCAGCCGCAACTCGATGCCGGGCAGCGCCCGGCCGACCGAACCGGGCTTGGCCGTCCCGCCGACGAGCGTGCTGGTGAGCACCGGGCCGGTCTCGGTGAGCCCGTAGCCCTCGAAGATCTCCAGCCCGGTCGCCGCGCGGAAGTCGTTGAGCCAGTCCGTCGGCAGCGGGGCGCCGCCCGACGTGCACAGCCGGACGCCGGCGAAGGCATCGCGCAGCCGGTCGGGCGGCAGGTCGAGCAGGGCGTGGTACATCGACGGGACCCCGGCCACGCCGCTCACCCGGTGCTTCGTGATCACCTCGAGCGACTGCTCCGGGTCGAACCTCTCGGTGAGCACCACCGTCGCCCCGGCCCAGCACACCTGCAACAGCCCGGCGCCGAGTCCGAAGATGTGGAACAGCGGCAGGGACAGCAGCACCCGGTCGACCGGGGTGACGGGCGCCGGACGCAACGCCGCCGTCTGGGCCCGGTTGGCCAGCACCGCCCGGTGCGAGAGCCGGACGCCGCGGGGGACCCCCGTCGTCCCGGATGTGTAGACGAGCAACGCGATCGCTTCGCCGCCACGCTCGAGCCCGTTCTCGACACGCTCAAACGTGGTGCCGCTCACCGCGGAGACCCGACCGCTGCCCGCACCCTCCGGGCCGCGGAGATCAGGCGGGGGGAGCAGCGACGCGCCCACGCCGGACGCGGGACGCTCGACCGCAGGCACATCCGGAGCAACGATGATCACGCTCGGTGAGCAGTCGTCGAACACGATCCCGAGCTCACGCTCTGCCGCACCGAGCCCCATCGGCACCACGGTCGCGTCAGCCCGCAGCGCGCCGAGCAACGCCACACAGAACGCAGCTCCGTTGGCCAGCATCACGACGACCCGGTCGCCCGGACCGACCCCGGCCGATCTCAGCCGGGCAGCCTCGGCCGTGGCCGCCGCATCCAGTTCCGCCCAGGTCATGGTGATGTCGTGGGTGGCGTCCACCACCGCGGGATGGTCCGGAACCCGCTGCGCCGCACGGGACACCAGGTCGGCCAGGTGGGTGGGCGCCGGATCCCCGACGGGCGGGCTGGAGGGGATGTCCACGGCGTGTCTCCTCGAGGTCGGCAGTATCGACCGGCGGCCGTCGGCGAGTCTGGCACGAGCCGGGCGCCGCGCCTCCCCCGACGTTCGACGCACGGACCGATGCGGGCAGGCGACCACGCACGGGCACCATCGCGTTGACCGCGTGTAGTCGGCCGCTCACCGGATACGGCCGCCAGCAAGCGGCGGTGCGCCGTTGGGGGCTCTCCCGCCGGCCGTATGCTCCGCCGCTACAAACGACCTAACGCCCGAACCCCATGGTTCGACGCGAGACTCACCCAAGGGAGTGGCATGCCGCCTGTCGCCAGCGCACCGCCGGCCTTCCCGCCGTGTCCTCCCCGACACGGGGCCCGTCGGGAGTCATGACCCGCCCGATGCGACCGCAGCGGCTGCTCCGCACCGACACCGCCCGCCCCCGCGCAGGCGCAGAGGTACCGATGCCCCCCACGACGGCCCGACGCGCCGAGCACTTCGAACCCGCTCCCCGCCACGATGATGCCCAGTCGGGCGACGGCTCCCCGATGCCGTTCCCCCGGCCGCGCCCGCAGATCGTCGATGCGGCCGACCCCGCAACACCCGTTCCCTCGCCGTCCGCTCCCCCGCAGGCCTCCGCCTCCGCCGCGCCACCGCGCACGCCACCCGAACCCGTCCGGGACCGGGAGCAGGGGCGGGACCCGGTCCCCGACGCCGGCGTCCCGCAGGAGGCCGGCGAGGGCGCCGCCGAGTCCGGCGGCTCCTGGGCCCTGGTCAAGGCCTGCCAGGCCGGCGACATGCAGGCGTTCAGCGAACTGTTCGACCGGTACCACGAGATCGTGTTCCGTTACGTGCTGTTCCGCATGGGTGACCGCACCCTCGCCGAGGACATCACTCAGGAGACGTTCGTCCGGGCGCTGCGCCGGATCGGCTCGGTCAGCTATCAGGGCCGGGACATCGGTGCGTGGTTCGTCACGATCGCCCGCAACCTGATCTTCGACCACGTGAAGTCCAGCCGGTACCGGTTGGAGTCGACCACCGCCGAGATCATCGAGCTCTCGCCGAGCACCGGCGGACCCGAGCAGCAGGTGCTCGACAACGCGACCAACGAGGAACTGCTGCGCTGCATCGCCAAACTGAACCCTGACCAGCAGGAATGCATCCAACTCCGGTTCCTGCAGGGGCTCTCGGTGGCAGAGACGGCCCAGTTGATGGACCGTAACGAGGGCGCTGTCAAGGCCCTGCAGCACCGGGCGGTCCGTCGGCTCGCCCAACTGCTACCCGACGGGCTGCGATGAACGCGACATATATCGGTCGGCACCCCCACAGCGTTACGGGTGCGGCGAACGAGCAACTCGATGCGGTGAACGGTCTGTGCCCCGTAACCGATGCTCTCCTGCCTCGTTGTGCGGGTGAACGTCGGGAAAGCGCAGAGATGCAGTGAGGACGGCCAACATGCCCGCGGGACAGGGCAAGGACGAAGAGCGGTTCGCCGCGGCGGCGGAGTTCGGGTTACCCCCTGGTGCCGACGCCCGTGAAGAATTCGCACACGAGGTGGCGCTCGCGGCCGCGCTGGATCGCAGCCGGACGTCGCTGTCGCCGGACCCGGAGGCCTCCGCCCGGATGAAGCAGCGGCTGTTCGCCGCGCTCGCCGAGCAGGCCCAGGAGAGCCCGCCGGAGCCGTCGCCGGCCGAGCAGACCGCGCCGCTGGCCCGGCCGCTCCCCGGTGCGCCCGGGCCGGTCGCCGCGAGCGATGAACCCCCGGGGGCCGGTGAGATCACCACCGAGATCGCCGCGGTCCCCGGGACCGAGCCGGTCACGGACCACGCACCGGCGACCGGCAGCGGCCACGTCGTGCCGCGCAGCCGGCGCGCCCGGCACAAGATGCCCAGCGGAGTCGGCGAGCGGCCCCGGGACAACCGGGCCTCCCGCCGGCCCGGGGCACCGAGCCGGTCCCGGCGCATCGCGCTCGTCAGCGCCGCAGCGCTCGTCGTGATGGTGGCGCTGGCCGGCACGGGCGTGTTCGTCAGCCGTGACGCGCTGCCCGGCGACGCGCTCTACGCCATGAAGCGGGTCTCCGAGTCGGCCGGGCTGGCGATGACGTTCGGCGACGAGGCGAAGGCCCGTCGCCACCTGGAGCTCGCCGCCACCCGGCTGAGCGAGGTCGAGCAGCTCATCGCCCGGCAGCAGACCTCGGGCCCCGACCCGCAGCTGCTCGAGTCCGCGATCAGCGAGTTCGACGCCGCGACGAGCGAGGGCTCCCGAATGCTGCTGGCCGGCCGGCAGGAGGCGGGCGCGGCGAGCCTCGGCGACCTGCGCACCTGGGCCGCCGAGCAGTCCGCCCGGCTCGCGGCGCTGCGGGCCGTACTGCCGCTGCCGATGCTGGCCGAGGCCGACCAGTCGATCGCCCTGCTCGACCGGCTGGTGAGCCGGACCGAGGCGCTGCATGTCCGGCTGGCCTGCACCGAGGTCACCTCCGGTGTCGTCGACGACCTCGGCCCCGTCCCGGCCGAGGGTGTCTGCGCACCGCGGACCGAGGGCAGCGACCCGGCGACGTCGGGCGGCTCCGACTCGTCCCGCGCCGGCGACAGCACGACGCAGACGAACGGGAACTCCACCGCTCCGTCCGCCCCGGGTGGCTCGACCGCGCCCGGCACGACCGACGAGAACGAGGGCGGCCTGCTTCCGGGCCTCGACCCGGAGGACAACCCCCTGGGCGACGCTCCGTCGGACTCGGGTGGCGGCTCGACCCGGAGCAGCACGGAACCCGACCCTCAGGTGTCGGTCCCGGTGCCGCTGCCGCTGCTCCCGCCGATCACGCTGCCCCCGCTGCTGCCCGGGCAACCGGCGATCACGATCGGCTGATCGAGCGCCCATCGGCGCGTTCCTCCGAGGCCGCCGCGGTCACCACCGCGGCGGCCTCGGCGCTTCTACGACGGCCCCCGGTCGGCGGGTGACCCGCATCCGCCCCCGTGACGGACTCCTCATGGGGGTGGGCCGGCGACAGTACGCTGAGCGGTGTTCGTCAGTCGGTCTACCGGAGGCCCGCACGTGGTTGGACAGCATGACCCGAGCTCCGGCGCCGGGCGTTTCCAGGTCGCCGGGATCGCCGAGTCGTCGGGTGTGATCGACAGCGTCACCGCGCTCGACCCGGCCCGCCGGGCAGGCGAGGCAGCAGCCGCGGCCGCCGTCGCCGCCGGGGAGACCGAGCGGCCCGACTCACCGCCGTCCGACCTCACCGCCGCGGCGTTCTTCGACGTCGACAACACGATGATGGTCGGGGCATCGATCTTCCACTTCGCCCGTGGTCTGGCCGCGCGGAAGTTCTTCACCACCTCCGACCTGGCCGGCTTCGCCTGGCAGCAGCTCAAGTTCCGGGTCGGTGGCCGGGAGGACAAGAACGGGATCGCCGGACACCGGGACACAGCGCTCTCCTTCGTCGCCGGCCGGCCGGTCTCGGAGGTCATCGCCCTGGGCGAGGAGATCTACGACGAACTGATGGCCGACCGGATCTGGGCCGGGACCCGGGCGCTGGCCCAGATGCACCTGGACGCCGGGCAGCGGGTCTGGCTGGTGACCGCGACGCCGGTGGAACTGGCGATGATCATCGCGCGTCGGCTCGGGCTGACCGGCGCGCTGGGTACGGTCGCCGAGAGCGTCGACGGCTTCTACACCGGCCGGCTCGTCGGCGAGATCCTGCACGGCCCCGCCAAGGGGCACGCCGTCCGCGCGCTGGCCGTCGCCGAGGGGCTGGACCTGCGCCGTTGCACGGCTTATTCGGACTCCGTGAACGACGTCCCGATGCTCGCCGCGGTCGGCACGGCAGTCGCCGTCAATCCCGACTCCGAGCTGCGTGACGTGGCCAAGGAGCGGTCCTGGCAGATCCGTGACTTCCGCACCGGCCGTAAGGCCGCCCGAATCGGCGTGCCCTCGGTGCTGGGCGCCGGTGCGGTGGCCGGGGCCGTCGCGGCCGGCCTGGCGTACCGGAAGCGCTAGACCAGGGCTTCAGCCCAGGAAGGCGTTGCGGCGCTGGCTCAGCAGGCGGTACAGCGTGTGCTGGATGGTCTCGCGGACCTGGTCGGTCAGGTTGAACACCAGCATGGGGTCGTCGGCGTCGGCCGGGGTGTAGGTGTCGGTGCGGATCGGCTCGCCGAACTCGATGTACCACTTCGACGGCAGCGGGATCATGCCCAGCGGGCCGAGGAGCGGGAACAGCGGCGTGATCGGGAAGTACGGCGCACCGAACAGGCGGGCCAGCGGCTTCAGGTCACCGATCTTGGGGTAGATCTCCTCGGCCCCGACGATCGAGCACGGAATGATCGGCACCCCGGTCCGCAGGGCCGCCGAGACGAACCCGCCACGACCGAACCGCTGCAGCTTGTACCGGTCCCGGAACGGCTTGCCGATCCCCTTGAATCCCTCCGGCCACACCCCGACGAGCTCGCCCGAGGTCATCAGCCGTTCCGCGTCGGGGTTGCAGGCCAGCGTCCCACCCTGCTTGCGCGCCAGCGCCCCGAGCACCGGCAGCCGGAACACCAGGTCGGCCCCGAGCATCCGCAGGTGCCGCTTGGCCGGATGGTCGTCGTGCAGGGCCACCGCGGTCATCATCGAGTCGAGCGGCAGCGTGCCCGAGTGGTTCGCGACCACCAGCGCACCGCCTTCGGCGGGCACGTGGTGCATACCGATCGTCTCCACCCGGAACCACTTCCTGTACAGCGGGCGCAGCGCGGGCAGCAGCAGGCCATCGGTCAGGTCGCGATCGAAGCCGAACTCGTCGACGGTGTAGTCGCCGGTGAGCCGGCGCCGGACGAAGTCCAGGGACTCCTCCAGCGCCGCCTCCCACGCCGGCTGCTCGGCGGTGGGCTCGGGTTCCGGCCGGACCGGGCTGGGCGCCGGGGGTTCCCCGGCGGCCCGCGGGGGACGCCGGCCCTGGCCCTGGGCCCCCGGCCGCCGGCAAGGGCGGGTTCCGACGCCGCTCTCGTCGGCGCGCAGCGGGATGACGCGTGCTTCCGGCACGGTGGCTCCCTTCATCCCAGAGTCGTGTGTCAACGCAGCGTGCGTGCGGCCGCGAGCACGCCCCGCTCGAGCCAGGCGACCTGCTCCGGCCCGAGGAGAGGCCGCAACGCCCGGCCCCGGACGTAGTCGTCGAAGGCCTGCACGGTGGTCCATCGGGGGGTGAAGCCGAACTCGTCCCGAAGCCGCCGGGTCTCGACCACCCGGCCGAAGTTCAGGAAGCGCATCTGCTCAGGAGAGAAGTCGACCAGGCGGGCGCTGCGGAGGACGCGGCTGACGGGGCCCACGGCGAGGCTCGGGACCGGCAGCGGGACCCGGCCGGCTCGGCGGATGGCCTGCGAGAGCAGCAGCACGCCGTCCGCGCTGACGTTGAACACGCCCGGCAGTTCCTCGGTGGCGGCGCGCTCCAGCACCGCCAGCGCGTCCTCCTCGTGCAGCAGTTGCACGCGGGCGTCGTAGCCGAGCACGGTCGGGACCACCGGCAACGCGAAGTACCGGGTCAGCACGGTGTCGATGCGCGGACCGATGAAGTTGGAGAACCGCAGCACCGTCACGGACACGTCGGGGCGGCGCCGGCCGAAGCCGCGCAGGTACCCCTCGATCTCCGCGGCGTCCTTGGCGTAGCCGCCGGAGGACATCTCCTTCGGCATCATCGCCTCGTCGAACAGCGCAGGGTCACGGGAGCTCGCCCCGTACACCGCCGTCGTGGACTTCAGCACCACCCGCCGCACCGACGGCGCCTTCTGGCATGCAGCGAGCAGCTGCATGGTGCCGATGACGTTCATCTCCTTCATCGCCGTGCGGCCACCGGAGGAGGCCGGGTTGGCCGACACCGAGGCGTGGACCACGGTGTCGACCCCGGCGCCGGAGATGACCTTGGCGATGAGCGGGTTGCGGATGTCGGCGCGGACGAACTCCGCGCGGCCCATCCGGCGGAGGAGATCCCGCGGCGGGGGGACGGTGTCCACCCCGAGCACCCGGTCGATGTCCGGGTTCGCTGCGAGCCGAGCGGCCAGGTGACCACCCAGGAATCGGCTGACACCGGTGACCAGAACAACGGAAGGTGCCAACGAGCCAACCCCATGAAGAACGTGCCGGTGAGCGAGCCCCCGATGCTAGACCCCCGGGCCGCGCGGAGGGGACGACCCGGGGGAATTCACGGGCGTCCGTCCGGGCACGCCCTCGCCGACCAGCCGCGTCAGCGGCCGGCCGACGTCACTTGCCGAGCTTGCGACGCTGCACGCGAGTCTTGCGGAGGAGCTTGCGGTGCTTCTTCTTCGACATCCGCTTGCGGCGCTTCTTGATGACTGAGCCCATGCGTCAGTCCTTCCTGATCTGCGTGACGAGCCGGGGTGTTGCGCTCACGCCCATCCGATACCGGCGTGACACGCACGCGGACGGCGAGACGATGACCGATCACGCATCCTACCTGCGGGTCCCCGAAAGGGTGCAGCGGCGTCACCGGAAGGGTCCGCGCCCCAGGCACGAGCGGCTCAGCCCGCGTCGAAGTAGGCACTGCGCAGATAGTCCTCGACGGCCCGCTTGGGCACCCGGAAGGACCGGCCCACCCGGGCCGCAGGGAGTTCGCCGCCGTGGACCAGCCGGTACACGGTCATCTTCGACACCCGCATCATCGCCGCGACCTCGGCCACGGTCAGGAACTGCACCTGTGTGAGATTCAGCTGCTCCGGCTGCTCGGACGGCATCCGAACACCGCCTTCCCCTGTCTCACCGGCCCGTCCCCGGGCTCCACGGCCGGGGCGAGAACTCGGTGTTCCCCGTGAGCTTAGCGGTGCCCCTGTGACGACCTCGACAGACCACTCCACTCGGCCGAGGAATTCAGCCGCGCGTCAGGGTGATCATTTGTCCGTCGATCGGGTCAGCGTGGCTCCGCCGAGCGACCCAACTCGACCGATCGATCACGGGCCGCTTCGATGGCGTCGATCAGGGCGGCCCGCACACCGTGCCGCTCCAGCTCACGGATGGCGGCGATCGTGGTCCCGGCAGGCGACGTGACGGCCTCGCGCAGGAGTACCGGGTGGTCGGAGGACTCGCGCAACATCCGGGCCGCCCCGAACGCCGACTGGACGATCAGGTCGGCGGCCACCGCGCGCGGCAGGCCGAGCAGTATCCCGGCGTCGATCATGGCCTCGACCAGGAAGAAGAAGTACGCCGGACCGGAGCCCGACAACGCCGTGACGGCGTCCTGCTGCGACTCCGGGACCCGGACCACCCGGCCCACCGCCCCCAGCATCTCCTCGACGGTGGCGAGGTGCTCGTCGGTGGCGTGGCTGCCGGCGGAGACCGCGCTCATGGCCTCCCCGACGAGCATCGGGGTGTTCGGCATGACCCGCACGACCGGCGTCCCGGCCGGCAGGCCGCCCTCGAACAGCGCGGTCGGCAATCCCGCGCACAACGACACCACCAGGGTGCCCGGGCGGATGGCCGCACTCAGCTCACCGAGTACCGGCGCGATGTCCTGCGGCTTGACCGCCACGACGACCACCTCCGCCTTGGCGGCGGCGGTGGTGACGTCGGCGGACTGCACGCCGAGCCGGGAGGTGAGGTCGGCGGCCCGTTCCGGGTGTCGTTCGGTGAAAGTGAGGTCCTCGGCAGGTCGACCGGCCGCGAGTAGCCCCGCCAGCAACGCCTCGCCGATCTTCCCTGCCCCGAGCACCGCGATCCGTGTCATGGCGGTGACGGTAGTCCGAGCCCGGCGGCGGGCGCTCCTGCGCTCCGCCGCCGGGACGGATCAGGGGACGAGGGGGGACAGCGCGATCTGGCGGGCCTGGCAGACCAGCCGCCCGGCCGAGTCGATCACCGTGAGGTCCTCGTCGAACCACGGTCCGGCGACCGTGGCCGACCGCGACTCCAGCCGCAGCCAGCCCGGCGCCGGGCGGCCGCGCATCAGGGCCGTCAACTGGACGGTGGGCGCCCAGCCGACGCCGCCGCCCAGGTTGAACACGGTCGGCGGCAGGATGTCGCCGGCCAGCAGCGCGAACAGCACGTCCGGCTCCTCGCCGAGCGGGCGCGTCCAGCCCCGGACCACGGGCGGCCCCTGCTCGCCGACCGCGAACGGGGTGGTCGACGCGTCGAAGCGCAGCTCGCACGCCGCCGCCAGCCCCTGGCCCGGGCTCCCGCCGTTGCGGCTCGGATCCAACGCGTCGGCCGGGGGCTCGGCGGGCAGGTCCGGCAGATCGGTCCAGCGCGGCGCCTCGTCGGGCAGCCGGCCCGCGGTCACGGTCGCCGAGAGCATCAGCCTGCCGGCCTGGAACAACCGGACCGCGGCGACGGAGGCGGTGCGGCCGAGCTTGAGCACCTCGGTGTGCAGTTCCACCGGACCGGGGTCCGGCGCCCGCAGGAACTCCGCGCCGATGGCCAGGGGATCGAGCCCGGGGGCCCCGCCCTGGACGGCGGTCTCGCTGTCGAGCCGGGCCAGCGCGGCCTGCGCCAGCAGCACGAGCAGCAGCCCGCCGTGAGCCTTGTCACCGACGGCCCAGACCAGTCCCAGTTCGGCCCCGTAACGGCCGTCGCCGAGCGGGGTGAGACCGATGGCCTCGCGGAACGGCTGCCCGGCTGACCGCGATTCGACGAGCTCGGTCGTCGTCGATCCGGCGGTCACCGGCGCCCGATCAGGGCGCGCAGGAAGAAGGCCGCATTGGCCGGGCGTTCGGCGAGACGTCGCATGAGATAGCCGTACCACTGCGTCCCGTAGGGAACGTAGATCCGCACGATGTGACCTGTGTCAACCAGGCGCCGCTGCTCGTCCGGGCGGACCCCGTGGAGCATCTGGAACTCGACCTCGCCGACGCCCCGCCCGGCGGCCCGGATACGGTCGGTGACCAGCGCGATCAGCACCGGATCGTGGGTCGCGAACATCGGGTAACCGCGGCCGGTGAGCAGCACCTCGGCACACCGCATGAAGTTGTCACGGATCTCGGCGGCCGTGCTGAAGGCCACCACGTCCGGCTCGGCGTACGCACCCTTGCACAGCCGGACCCGCGAGCCCGGCCCGGCGAGGGCACGGCAGTCGTCCTCGCTCCGGCGCAGGTAGGCCTGCAGCACCGCTCCGACCGACGGCCAGCGCTCGCGCAGCCGGGCGAGCACCCGCAGCGTCGAGTCGGTGGTCGTGTGGTCCTCGGCGTCGAGGGTGACGGTGGTGCCCGCGGCGTGGGCGGCGGCGCAGATCCGCGCGGCGTTCCCGGCCGCGAGCTCCTCGTCCAGAGCCTGGCCGAGCGAGCTGAGCTTGAGGCTCACCTCGACCCGGTCGGCCAGCCCGGCGTCGGCCAGCGCGCCGAGCAGCTCGGTGTAGGCGTCGACGGTGAGCGCGGCCTCGGCCGGCACGGTCACGTCCTCCCCGAGGTGGTCCAGGGTGACGCGGCAGCCGGCGCCGACGAGTTCAGTGGCGACCCGCAGCGCGTCGGCGGTGGTCTCCCCCGCGACGAAGCGGTCGACCACCGCACGGGTCGGGGCGGCGGCGGTGACGGCCCGCCGGATCATCTCGCTGCCCGCCGCGGCCAGGATCACCGATCGCAGCGGGTTCACGGGACGCAGCCGGATCAGGGCCGCGGAGCGGGCGAGGCGGGAGCGCCGGCGGCCGGGACACGGATCAGCGGAGCGGGCCGGTCCTCAGGGGTGGCGGTGGGCTGCAGGTGCAGCCGGGCGAACAACAGCGCCTCGGCGAGCAGAGCGGCCCGGTCGTGCCGGGTGCGGCAGCGCCGGGTGCTCACCTCGACCACGACGGTGCCGCCGGCGGCGCCGAAGCCGTTGCCGGCCAGCCGCTCGCAGATCTCGGCGCAGGGCTGGTTGCCGCGGCCGGGCACCAGGTGCTCGTCACGCGAGGTGCCGCTGCCGTCGGTGAGGTGCAGGTGGACCAGTCCGGTGCCCATCCGTTCGAGCATCGCGAGCGCGTCGACGCCCGACGCCGCGGTGTGCGAGAGATCGAGCGTGTAGTGCGCGTGGCCGGCCTCGGTGGGGTCGAAGCCGGGGCTGTACGGAACCGTCCGCAGCCCGGCGCGGATGACCGGGAACATGTTCTCCACGGCGAGCCGCACGCCGGCGTGCTCGCCCGCCCGGGCCACCTCGTCGGCGAACCGCGCGGCGTAGCGGCGCTGCCAGCGGAACGGCGGGTGCAGCACGACCGTCCGGGCGTCCAGCCGCACGGCGGCGTCCACGGAGCGGCGGATGCGTCCGATCGGGTCGGCGTCCCAGACCCGCTGGGTGACGGCCAGGCAGGGCGCGTGCACCGCCAGAACCGGCATCCCGTACCGGTCGGAGAGTCTGCGGACGGCCCGGAGGTCCTGGCTGATCGGGTCGGACCACACCATGAGTTCGACGCCGTCGTAGCCGAGTCCGGCGGCCAGCTCGAACGCGGCCGACACCGCCTCGGGATAGACCGACGCCGTGGACAGCGCGACCGGCGGCAGACCCGGGGGGGCCGGGGACGCCGTCACGGGGTCACCGGCCCAATAGCACGAGCAGAGCCGGGGACACCGTCAGCAACAGGCCGACGAGCACCGCGAAGATCGTGGTGCGCAGGTCGTCGTTGCGCAGCATGGCGCGGACACCCAGCACCAGGGCGACGGTGACCAGCACCGCGGCCGCGAGCGCGACCACCGGCAGGTTGAACCAGAGGTAGCGGAAGCCGACCCAGAGGGCGGCGCCGGTGACGGCTCCGGCGATCCACTGGGCGAGCACGGCCGCCCAGGCCGACCCAGGCGACTCCTCGCCCGTCGCGGCGCCGCGGCCCAGCCGGCGCTGCGGCTTCTCCGCCGACCCGCCGTCGTCCTGGTCGTCGTGGTCGTCGTACTCGTCGTCGGCGAGCCCGGCCGGGGGGTCGTCGTGGCCGTCGTCATATTCATCGAGATCATCGAGGCGGGCCGCCTGCGTCGGCGGGCCGCCGTCGAAGGACGTCTCGGCGCGACGGAACGCAGGGGGCTCCGGAGACCGCTGGCGTGCCGGAGCGTCGGCTCGGTCCTCCTCGTCGTCGGCCAGCGGAGGGGAACCGAGCATGGTGGGCGGGCCGCCGTCGGCGTCGTCGCGGCCGGCGGCGCCCCAGGGCGCGGCGGGGGCGCCGTTCGTCCGCAGGGCCGTGGTGTCCTCGGCGGCGTGCGGCCGGACGGCCGTGGTGGCCTCGGCGGTGTAGCGGTCGATCGGACCGGTCGCGTCGTCGACCGGGGGCCGGCCGAGCGGGGGGCGGTCGTCACGGATCCGCGGCATCTGCTCGGTCGGGGGG